>JBEEPJ010000173.1:0-4538 GCA_041191165.1 Bacteroidota bacterium
ATGAAAATCCTGCAACTGAGACCCTTCACAGGGCTGACAGAATGGCAGAAAAAAACGGTTTGGAGCCGTGTCAGGTGTGTCAGAAAAAGCCTGACAAAATGGCCATGTTTTACCTATGTTTTACCGAAAAAAAAGAACCCACTGCAATCGGTTGATTTGCAGTGGGTTACGGGCAAGTGTTGTGACCCTGTAGGGATTCGAACCCCAAACCTTCGCATCCGTAGTGCGATGCTCTATCCAGTTGAGCTACAGAGTCAGCTTGCTCTCAAGCGGGGCGCAAAGATAGCACGCCAACTCGTTTCACCAAATCTTCACAGCGATTTTCTCCGTCAGAACGTCGCGCGGATGAAATTGTCCACCGGCGGCACCACCCAGGTTAGCGTCAAAGCCCCGTGCCACAAGGGTTCCGCGTAGCTGCCCAGCCGCACCTGATCCCGGCTCAACCGCAGCATGACCATCAGGTTCCCGCCCTTGTCGAACATCAACTCCCAACCGACTGCGGCGTACCCGCCCCAACCCACCGAAGTGAGATTCGAGCCGGGCCCGGTGAATTGTTGGTTGCCGATTCGGCCTACGAGCAGGTTGTAATCCGAGGCGCCCGTGCCATTGCCGCCGCCCCCAGGCCAGCCGGTGTTCTCCTCCCCCACCCGGACCCAGTTGCGCTGGATGCGCGTGCCCAGTGCCGTCCCCCCGAATTCGAACACCCAGCTCAGATCCTCGAAGATGTACGCCGCCGTCCGGTAGCCGCCCGCGAGGTAGAGCCGGTCCTCGACGCTGTGGATGCCGTAGGTGCGGCGGTTCTCGGCGCCCATGCCCGTGTCGACATCCGAGGAAACCATGTTCCAGCCGCCGACGGATTTGAGCCCCGTGATGGCGTCGATGTGGAGCACCAGGGCGCTCTCCGGGTTGAAGAAGTACAACGTCTGAAGCCCGACCAGCTTGCCGGGGCTGTAGCGCATCTCCAGCGGGTACTCGATGTACCGGAATTCCCCGGCCTCCAACCCGGCCTGGTTCATGACCTGCGTCCAAATCGGCGAAGTCGCGTTCCCTGCATCCAGCCGCTCATCGATGGACTCCATGCTCGCGACATTGTCTCCAAGGTCGTAAGTGCCTGTTCCTGAGAAGAATGCGGTGGCCGACTGGTGGTTTGCGCGATAGACGCCGAAGTTTAGGCCAAACTCGATCCCCTTCCGCCCCGGCACATACCCCCCCTCCGACTCCACGTCCTCCTCCTCCCAATCGTCCTCCTGGGCTTGCGCCATGTCCCAACCGCTCACCGTCAAGAGGAGGGCGAGCCAAAACCAGCCGCCGGGAAAGTGCAGAACTTTCTTCATGACGTGAAGATACGAGGGAGGGGATTTGGGACGAAATTTGGCCTACATGGGCAATGACCGATTGTATGCCATCGTGGACATCGAGACCACGGGCGGCAGAGCGGAGCAGGCGGGCATCACGGAGGTTGCGGTGGTGCTGACCGATGGCCGGCGCGAGACGGGGCGGTGGTCGAGCCTCATCCGGCCGGACCACCCGGTTCCGCAGTACATCACGGCGCTGACGGGCATCACCACGGAGATGGTGGCCCAGGCTCCCCCGTTCGAGGCGGTGGCGGCCGAGCTCATGGCGCTGCTGCAAGACCGCGTTTTCGTGGCCCACAACGTCGGGTTTGACTACGGATTCCTGCAGTGCGCTTTCGAGCGGGCCGGGCTGTCGTTCTCCCGGCCGCGGCTTTGCACGGTTCGGCTGGCGCGGCAGGTGTACCGGGGCGGTTCCGGCTATGGGCTCACGGCGCTCTGCCAGCGGATGGGCATCCCCAACGACGCCCGGCACCGCGCTATGGGGGACTGTGCCGCCACGGCCGAACTGTTCCACCGGATGCTGGCGGAACCCGGCACCGTAGAGGTCGTGGAGCGCATGCTCGCCCGCGGGAGCCGCGAATCCTGGCTCCCCTCCCACGTGCCCGTCTCGGACTTCGAAGCTTTGCCCGAGGGCCCCGGGGTGTATCGATTTCTGGACCGCCAAGGCGCCCCCCTCTACATCGGCATGTCGCACGCCGTGCGCACGCGGGTGAGGTCGCATTTCCAGGGCGCTGCCGGGTCGGATCGCCAGCAGATGCTCCGCCGCGAAGTGCACGGCTTGGAAGCGGAAGCTACGGGCAGTGTGCTGTACGCCCGGCTTTGGGAGGATGTCCTCATCCGCCGACATTGGCCGGCCATGAACCGGGCGCAAAAACTCCAACCCACCTTCTGCTGCGTCGTGCGCTACCGCAACCGGCAGGGGCTGGATGTCCTGGCCTTGCGGAAGTCGCGGAGCCCATCCGGCTCCCTTCGGGCCTTCCCCAACGAAACCGAAGCCCGCAACTGGCTCTTTCAACTCGCCGATGCGACGGGCATCGCCCCAGCCCACTTGGGGCTGGGGGGCAACCCTGCCGCGCAGGGGGGTGCCGAACGGCCACCGGAAGAGCACAATGCCCTGCTCGAGGCCACGCTCGCGCCGTTGTTGGCTCCCTTCACGCGGCAGTCCCTCACGGTGATGTCCGGCCCAGTGGCGGGCAGCTGGGGCGTGGCAATGGCCGCGGGCGGTGCCTTGCGGGCCCTGGGATTCTGGGAGCATCCTGCGCCGCCGGCCGGGACCTCCTGGGACGACCTGCTCGAACGGCTGCCGGCCGTGTCGCCCTCCTGGACCGCCGACGCCATCCTGGCCTCCATCCTCTGCGACCCGGCCGAAGGGGAAGCGACCACCTGGTATTTCGCCGCGGAAGGCTGGACGTTAGGGCCTCAGTTCGCTACGCCGCCCATCGCTCCCAGCCGGTCCGTCTGAACCACCCGGTAAGCCGCTGAGAACGCCAGGATGCGATCCACCGACTGCGGCCGGGGCATCGCCCATTCGACAAAATCCAGCAACCCCTCGCCCGCTCCGTTCGACTCCCCCCCATCCCGACCCGTCCAATCTCCCTTTGGTAATACGTGTTTCATGCGCCGTGTTTTCCCCAAAACGGACCGGGCTGCGGGATATTGTGCCCGGAGGCAAAAAAATCCCACAGCCCGGCAAAAAAACGCTGCGCACCCGCCTACCTCGGCGTCAGCACGATGCCCTGCTCGGCGATGATGCGCCGCAGATTGATGAGGGCGTAGCGCATGCGGCCCAGCGCCGTGTTGATGGACACCCCGGTCTCTTCGGCGATTTCCTTGAATCCCAGGTCGGACTCCATGCGCAGCCGCACCACTTGGGCCTGTTCGGGAGGCAGGAGGTCGACGAGATGGGCCACGTCGCGCAGGATTTGGTCTTGCACCATCCGATCCTCCACATGGGCATCGCCGTCCTGGAGCGTGGCGAAGACATCGTAGTCCTCCGTTCCGCGGACCAGCGGCATCTTCTTGCTGCGGCGGAAGTGGTCGATGGCGAGGTTCTGGGCCATCCGCAAAACCCACTGGGCGAACTTGCCCTCATCGCGGTACTTGCCCGCCTTCAGGGTCGTGACCACTTTGATGAACGTGTCTTGAAACAGATCATTCGCCAATTCTTCGTCGCGGACGATGAAGAGGATCTTGCTGAAAACCACTTGCTGGTGGCGGTTCAACAAGACTTCGAAGGCGCTCTCGTTCCCCTGCAAGTAGGAATCGATGAGCTCACGGTCGGTGAGGGTGGTACGCATGGCACAACGCATTTAGGAGTAAAACAATACCCGGTGAAGGGCGACCTAAGACAATGCGTAGTGTGTTTCGATGCGTTCAGATTTGAATTCAATTGTGAATATAGGCCAAACTTTCGTCCCATCAAAACCCCACGTAACTTTCAGGTGTTAAAGAAATGCAATGGACATTCGCATTCGGGGCGCTCGGGTACACAACCTCAAGAACGTATCGGTCACCATCCCCAAGGGGAAAATGACGGTGATCACGGGACTTTCCGGTTCGGGAAAGAGTTCGCTGGCGTTCGATACGCTCTTCGCGGAAGGGCAACGCCGGTATGTGGAGAGCCTGAGCAGCTACGCGCGGCAGTTCCTGGGCCGGCTGGACAAGCCGGATGTGGAGGGCATCGACGGCATCACGCCGGCCATCGCCATCGAGCAGCGGACTTCCGTGGGGGGGCCGCGTTCCACGGTGGGGACCCGGACGGAGCTGCAGGATTACTTCCGGCTCCTCTTTGCCCGCATCGGGCGGACGATCGACCCGGTGACGGGGCGCGAGGTGCGGCGGGACCGGCCGTCGGATGTGGCGCAGTGGGTGGGGGGACATGCGGAGGGTCGGCGGTTCTTGGTGACGGCGCCGGTGGAGCGGCCGGCGGGCAAGGGAGGGACCGACTGGCTGGAACTCCTGCGGCAGCAGGGTTTCAGCCGGGTGCTGCAGGAAGGGCAGGCCGTTGGTTTGGACGAATTGTTGGAGCAGGGCGGCCTGCCCGACGGGATCGACACGGTCGAGCTCATCATCGACCGGCTCGCCGTGGACCCGGACCCGGCGGCCACCCTGAAGGCCTACCGCCAGAACGCGGAGGCGATGCGCCAGGTCGAGAACATGGTGCTCGAGGACCAGGTGGTCGAC
>JBEEPJ010000174.1:0-6769 GCA_041191165.1 Bacteroidota bacterium
CAACTACCTCTGCCAAGGGCGCCTCTCCATCGGGGAAGTTGACCACCGTGGCGACCTGCACCCGGCCCGCAAGTTCTGCCGCCTCCAATCGTTCTGTAGCCCACCCCAACCAATTCGCAGGAATGCAAAGCGCCGCGGGAAGCACCGCTTCCCCCATCGCCCGTTCCCAGAACCGCTCCATGTCGGCAAGGGTTTCCTCAAAAGTCAACGTCGTGGCGTCAATGCATGCCGCCAATTGGGCACGGGTGAGTTCCATCAGAGCGATAAGAACAATCCCGCCATCGTTCCAGACATCAAGTTCGAAAGCGTCCCCGCTAGAACCGCCCGCAACCCCAGCCGGGCGATGTCTCCGCGCCGACCCGGTGCCATCGACCCCAGTCCGCCCAGCAAGATGGCGATGCTGCTCAGGTTGGCAAATCCGCACAAACCGAAGGAGATGATGGCCTTCGTCTTCTCACTCAGCACCATGGGTGCCGCTTCGGACAAATAGGGGGCAAAATTCAAATACGCAACAAACTCATTGACAATCAACTTCTGACCGATAAAAGAACCGGCTACGGATGCTTCTTGCCAGGGAACCCCAATCAAGAAAGCCACCGGGGAGAAAATCCACCCGAGGAAAAACTCCAAAGACCACTCGGGGTGGTTGAGCTCGGCTCCGATGGATCCGATCAGGCCATTCACCAAGGCGATAAGGCCCACAAAGGCCAGCAACATCGCCCCCACATTCAGCGCCAACGTCAATCCCGAGGCTGCCCCCGAGGCCGCCGCGTCGATGACATTCACCGGTGGATTCTCTTCTCCCTCGGAGCCATCCTTTCCCGGCTCAAGACGATCTTGGGGCACCTCCGTCTCCGGCAGCAACAACTTGGCGAAGAGCAAGCCGCCGGGCGCCGCCATGAAGGAAGCCGCGATCAAGTACTCCAATGGAACCCCCATCGACGCATAGCCCGCCAGCACCGACCCCGCGACCGACGCCAGGCCACCGACCATCACCGCGAACAGCTCCGATTGGGTCATGCGGGCGATGTATGGCCGGACGACAAGGGGGGCTTCGGTTTGGCCTACGAAAATATTCGCCGTCGCCGAGAGCGATTCCGTCCGGGACGTGCCCAAGACTTTTTGCAGCGCCCCGCCCAGGATGTTCACCACCCAGCGCATCACACCGATGTAATACAGAACGGCGATGAGGGCAGAGAAGAACACGATTACCGGCAAAACCCGCAACGCAAAGACAAATCCCCCGCCGCCGAAGTGCTCAAACATGGCATCTGAAACCAACCCCCCAAACAGAAAGGAAATGCCATCGTTGCCGTACCCGATCACCGCCCCTACCCCATCCGCGAGTCCCATCAGCATTTTGCGCCCCACCGGGACATAAAGCACAAAGGCGCCGAAGAACAGCTGGATCAAAAAAGCCCCAGCCACCGTCCTCAGACGAATGGCTTTCCGGTTGCTGGATAGCAGCACCGCCATGCCCAACAGCACAGCCATGCCCAAAATGCTCATCAATATGCCCATGGGCACGAAACTACGGCATACCGGCCGCCTTGCCCAACCCCTTTGCACCAAAGGCGAAGGGCAGGTAATTTTCCACGCCATCCACCCGACAAACCGGGCCCTCGCCCACCTGCAACAACATCCGAAATGGCTTGTCTTGTCGCTGCTGGCTCTCCCAAAGCACCTGTCGGCAACCGCCACAAGGGGAAAATTCCTCCAAGGATGCATGGGGAGAGGGCGTCACCACGGCCAAACATTCAATCGACACACCGGGAAACAAACTCCCGGCCGCAAACACCGCCGCCCGCTCTGCGCAGAGTCCTGACGGAAATGCGGCGTTCTCTTGATTGCAACCCGGAACGATCTGACCATTGGAGAGACGGGCTGCTGCCCCCACCTGGAAGCCGGAATAGGGAGCATATGCACCCTTGGCAGCATCATGCGCCCGGCGCAACAAATCGCGTTCCTCCTCCGTCAGGGAGGCCGCCGATCCCGTCCAAATCGTCGATATGTGTTGCCTGGGTTCCATCCCCCCGCCTAAAGTATCACTGCCGCAAAAGCGGTTTCACAGACGTTTCCTGCGCTGTCCTCCGCGCGGCAACGGAGAGTAACTTCTCCGACCAAGGCCGCCGGCAACTCGATCATCACCCCGCTCAAGGAATACGAAATCTCGCCCTGTGCATCCTCATTCCAGCTCCAAACCATGGCCCCTGTCTCGTCGTGAAGCGTCAATGACAAGGCGCCCAACCCATCCGCATCAGAAACCATCCCCTCCAATGGAACCGCCGATCCGGCAATCCACTCCGGGATGCTGGTCCAAAGTTGGGGGTCGGTTTGGTTGATGGCCGTGAATTCGAATAGCGGCAGTTCATCGTTGGTCACATCCACTTGAAAAACCAGCAACTCCGAAACATTGCCGGCCACGTCGACCGCCTCCACCTCTACCACCCAGCGGCCCCGTTGGTCGAGAGGGATGTCCCGCGATTGACTCCACACGCGTTGCTTGCCATCCGCCCCTCCTGAGGCAGACCAGTTCCAGTCCCCGGTAGGCAGCACCCAACCCTCAGCTGTGGGGTGGTCGAAAGGCTCTCCTGCAGCCGGCTGGACCCGAATCCGGATCTCATTCAATTCCCTGTCGTCCCGGGCATCCGCCGTGATGGTCAAGGCATCTCCTGCAGCGACCACCACCCGTTCCCAGGGCAAACGGCCATTCACCACCACAGACAATTCCGGGGGGGTGGTATCATCCGGCCTGCATCCCGTCGCGAGAGCGAAGGATAGAAGGGCCAGAATGCCCAACGAAATGCTTCCTGATCGGCATGCCATTCCCGGCGAAGGTACTTCAAAACTCACTCTACCTCAGCATGAAAGCCCGTCTCGCAAGTGTAACCGAAGACATCCGTCGCCGAGGCATGCAATTCCACCTCGCCCGTAAATCCGAATGGCAGCGGGATGGAGACGTTGTTGAGTGTCGTGACCGTAACGCCGTTGGGTTCTGAACTCCATTCCCAGAGGAGATTGCCGGAGGCGTCATGCAGCATCAGTTCGACGGACGACAAGCCGTCTGGGTCTTGGATTTGGCCTTCCAAATCCACCCAACTGCCGATCCCCCAGACCGGCTCGCCCACCCACGTGGCCGGATCCACCCCCGCGACCGAGGAAAAGTGAACCAGCGGAATGATGTCGTTTTCCACCTCCAATTCCAACACTTGCTCCGGCGATTCATTGCCCGCCTCGTCCAGCACCTGTATCACCAGGTGCCATTCGCCGCGAACATTGAAGGGAATGGTGAAGTTCTTTGTGAAGGTGGAGGAATCGCCCTGGAGATCCACGAGCTCCAGCACGTTCCATGAGCCGGAATAGGCCGTCCATCCGGTGATGGTGCCGGAGCCATCCCCGTGATCGTGGCCTTCAGCGGAGTGGACCTCGATGCGCAACTGGCTCAGCGCGACGTCGTCGGTGGCCTCCACTTCCAACGTCCAAGCGGTTCCCGCCTGGAGCACGTGTTGCTCGGCCACTTCGCCCTGCACTTTCACGGTGGCGAAGGGTGCGTTGCGATCGCTGTCGACGCAAGCGGTGAGCAGGACAATGGCAGCGCCCAACATTCCGACGGCTGCGCGGGAAAAAGATGTTCTTTTCATGTTCTTCAAGGGAAATTAAGGATCAGATTTCAATACGAGTTCACTTTTGCATCCTTTGGGAGATTACCCGCCGGGACGAAGGCGCAGGGCCGGAGTCCAGCTTAGCTCCGCTTCGATGAGGCGGCCCTGGGCCGGGAGTTCCAGGGCGCGGTAGACGCTGGCGTGGTCCATGTAGGGCCGGTCCGTGATGTGGTTGATGCGCAGGATCCAGCGCCAGGCGGGGCCGCGCTGCAGGGAGATCCAACCGCCCCATTGTTGCGAGCCGGGGGTCCGGGCTTCGTTGCGGGCGAGGACCCAGGAGGGGGCGCGCACGGTGTAGGTCAAACCCGCCCCCCATGCCCCCCACCCGCCCCGGGTCCAGTCCTGGACCCCGGCACTCAGGTCGTGCTTCAGGGGCGGGGTGAAAGGGAGGCCCAGCCCGTCATGGAGGGTCCAAGCGCCGAAGAGGGCCGCCTGGCTCCGCAGGAAAGCGGAGGACGCACCGTTGCCCCGCCGGGTCCAGGTTGCCACCCACTCGCCGCCCGCCCGCGCCACGGGAAGCTGTCGGAAGCTGTGGATTTGGCCTGCATGGGCGACTGGAGCAAAGCGGGCTTCCGGCGCGAGAAAGATGTACCGGGGATAGGCGCCTGCGTAGGCCTGCAGGGTCAGCTCGAAAGTACGCCGGGAGGTCGCCCCCCCTCGGGCGGGCAGGCCATCCGAGGCGCGGGGCCAGCGCCGGGACCACGATCCTTCGCCGACCCAACCCACCTCCGCGCGCAGCCCCGGATTCCCCTGTTCGAATCGGAAAGTGCCATGGTGGAGGCCGTTGGCGGTCCGTTCATAGACGTCGGGAAGCCGGTGGACCCCGCCGGTCTCCCAGCGCCAACTCCCCCCCCGGGCGCCCAGGCCTTCCCTCCCCCAACACCTCGCCCCCCGTCCCGTAGAGCGGCTCCACATGCCCGCCAGTCCCCTGCCCCTGCCCCTCCGCGCGAATCCCCCAGTATCCCAGCGCCGTCGTCCCCCGCGCCCAACCCGCAACCCTCACCCCCCTGTGATCCGGGAGCAAAAACTCCCAGCCCTCCGTCCTTCCGGTCAGCCCCTGAACCTGAACCCCACCGCTCACCCGTTCCCCCCTCCACTGCGCTGCAGCCCAGAGGACCTGCTCCCGCAATTGCAACGCCAGATGCGTCTCGGGCAGCGGCCCCCAACCGTGGGCATGCGGCGGAGCCCACTCTTCCCGCCTCTGACCTTGCCATCCGAGCGTAAACTCCCTGCGTCCGTTTGCCGATCGCACGCGCCAGCTCAACTGCGCCCGCTGCATCACCGCCACGGGGTCCTCCGTGACGTAACGGGACCGGAGCCCCGTGCCATCGCCCGCGAGTTCCCGCACGGTGGGGAATCCGATGACCCCCGGAAACAACCCCTGCCGGTCTGCACCGAGCTCCGCGCGGAAGAAATGCGTGCCTCCGCGGGGGGTATCGAGGTGGAGGGAGAAGTGGGTTTGGCCTGAAAAACCGCCGGTATTCACCAAACGCCCGTCACGCACCGGCAAGCGCCGACCCAGGTAGCTAAATCCCTCCGCAGGCACATTCCGGTCTCCGCGGCCGAGGGCATACCCCCCCCAAGTCCACTGCGCCCGGCTCCCCCGGGAACGCCAGCGAAAGGCCTTCCGCCCTTGCTCGTCGCCCCATCGGCCCGCCGCTGTGGCCCGAAACTCCTGCGCATGACGAGGCAGCAGGCCGTCATCCCGGAGCACCAAGGCCCCTGCCCCGGAACCCGGTCCCCATTCGAGCGCGGCGATCCCCTGCACCCATGCCACATCGTCCCACATCAAGCCATCGAACAGCATGCCGTGGTCGCTCCCCCAACGCCCGCCTTCAAGCGGCATACCTCCACTATGGATGGTGACTCGGCTGCCGGAGAAACCCCGCACCACCGGTTGCAAAATGCCGGCTCCTGCATCGTATAAACTCAGGCCGGGCGCCGCCGTCAGCACCCCCTGCGCACCCCCCATTTGCTCGGTTGGGGGTTGAAGCAGCGCCACGCGTCCAGGCTTTTCCCGATGGGAATCCCCTGCGGAGGCGACATCCACTTCGGGCAGCATGAATCGCAAAGGCCAAACCCGCAATGCCGCGCACCCTCCTCCGGCCGAGGGCAGGGGGAAAACGGCGGTTTTGTATCCCGGGGCCTGCACGCGCAGGGAATCCCCGAAAGGACGATCGGGAGGGGGCGAAGCAGGCTGGCGCTCGGCAGAAGACGCATCAGAAGGAGGGTTTCCAAGACCTCGACTCCGCGGGGTGAGCTCCCAACGAAGCTCGCCCTTGGCATCGGTCCATCCGAGGGAGAAGTCACGCCCCCCCAGGACTTGAACCCAAGCCTCCGGAACAGGGGTTTCCGCGGTCGCATCCACCACCCGGAGACAAACCTCTTGCGAGGAGACACTGCCCCCTGCTCCCAAGAGGCAGAAAATCCACGTCCAGCGCTTCAGCCCCGCCCCCTTGTGGGGTAGCAAAGGCATGAAAAATAATAAAATGGAGTTGCGCCCGCTTTACAATTCAGGCACGCGGGGCGGTGTCAAGCGTGCGATGCAACTTGACAGGGTGGTCCCCGGTCTGACCCATCCTCCACCCTGCCACTCGCCCTCCAAACCGCCCGGAAGGACAAGCCCGGAGCATCGCAGGCCACGCGGGAAGTACACTGCACTGCCGCCTGCCATTCGCCATCCAACGCCTGCCGCATCGCTTCACACACTTCACAATCCCCGGGGGTCCAGCAGTCCGTATCCGGGGGGAGATCCTGTGAAGCCGGTGCGGGATGGTAGGCGCAGACATGATGCCCATCCCCGCCTTCGTCCGAATCAAAGCCGTGCAGTGCCCCGTGCCAAAGGGCCAGGGTCAAACTCCAAACGTACAGCGTCACAAATCCCCATCCCCGTATTCTTCTCCCGCGTTGGCGCATGGGGCAAAGTTAGGCCCGGGGGCCGGGGAGACAAGGCGGTTGGGATGTAAATTTGTCCTGAAAGATGAAAGACAAGCAATCCATTGTGAGCAACTGGCTTCCGCGCTACACCGGCGTGAAGGTTGGGGAAATGTCGGAGTACATTTTACTGACCAACTTCAACGAATACCTCCACCGCTTTGTGGCGATGA
>JBEEPJ010000175.1:0-4502 GCA_041191165.1 Bacteroidota bacterium
CCCCAGCCAACAACTTGTCCTTCACAGTGGTGAAGGTTTTGATGGTGTACGCTACGTCTTCGAGCGTGTGCACCGCTGTCGGAATCAATCGGAGCATAATGACATCTTTCGGTACGACAGGGTAAACCACGATGGAGCAGAAAATTCCGTGGTTCTCACGCAGGTCGAGCGTCAAGTTTGTCGCCTCTCCCAAGCCCCCTGAGAGGAACACCGGGGTGACGCAGGAGTTCGTATGGCCAATGTTAAAGCCCGCCTCGCGCAATCCCGATTGCAGGGCCCGCACATTTTCCCACAACTTCGCCATGTGCTCCGGTTGTGTGCGCATCATTTCGAGACGCTTCATCGCCCCGATCACAATGGGCATCGGAAGCGCCTTGGCAAACGTCTGGGAGCGCATGTTGTACCTGAGGTACTCAATGACATCCTCATCGCCGGCCACGAAAGCACCGATGGTGGCCATGGATTTTGCAAAGGTTCCGAAGTAGATGTCGACCTCGTGCTGCACACCTTGGAAATCCGCAGCACCGCGGCCGTTCTCACCGATGGTGCCGAAACCGTGGGCATCATCTACAAACAGCCGGAAGGGAATCTTCTTCTTGAAGGCCGCAATCTCCGCCAACTTGCCCTGATCACCCGCCATCCCAAAAACACCTTCCGTCGCAACGAGAATGCCGCCACCTGAAACGTCGGTCAAGGCCTTCGCGCGCTCCAATTGCTTCGCAAAGCTCTCCATGTCGTTGTGCTGGAATACGAAGCGCTTGCCCTGGTGCAGACGCACGCCGTCCACCATGCACGCATGCGACTCACTGTCGTAAACAATGACATCGTGCCGGGTGACGAGGGCTTCGATGGCCGACATGCAGCCCTGATAGCCGTAGTTGAGCAAGAAGGCGTCCTCTTTCTGCATGAAGTCCGCCAGCTGCGCCTCGAGGGCTTCGTGTTGGGAGGTTTGGCCTGACATCATCCGCGCGCCCATCGGGTAAGCCATTCCCCAGTCCGAAGCGGCTTGCGCATCCACAGCGCGCACGTCGGGATGGTTGGCGAATCCGAGATAATTGTTGATCGACCAAACCAGGACATCCTTCCCCCGGAAGGTCATCCGATTGGAAATGGGGCCCTCCAGCTTGGGGAACGTGAAGTATCCATGGCTCTCACGGGCGTGCTGGCCCAATGGGCCCCGGTCTTTGCGAATGCGTTCAAAAATGTCCAAGACAGTCGTATTTGAGGGCACAAAGATAGACGCCGGGCGCAACCGCTGTCCCGGATGTGTGTATCTTATGACAAATGTTATCAAAATCGGGCATCCCCGTCCCGGAGAACGCAAAATGAAGGAAGCTCTGCGCTACTTTCGCATCCGTTCATGAAAAACGCGGCTCGATTCACGGCTTGGTGCAGCTGTGCCCTCCTCCTCCTGTGGGGGTGCAACGGATACAACGAGGTGCTCAAAAGTCCGGACCTGGAATACAAGTACACCCGCGCAGTGGAGTTTGTGGACTCCAACGAGTGCTACGGAGCGCTTCCCATCTTGGAGGAACTTTCGGGCCTTACCCGTGGTACTGAGCGGGGCAGGGATGTGCAATATCAGCTGGGGCGTGCTCATTTTTGCGTGGGCGATTACTATTTGGCCAGATACCACTGCCGGCAGTTTGCCAAGACTTTTCCCACGGATCCTCGGGCCGAGGAAGTGCAGTTCAAGGCGGCGCTTTGCAGCTATCGCTTGAGTCCGAGCGCTTCTTTAGACCAAACCGAAACCCAGGCCGCCATCGAGGAATTCCAGTATTTTATGGATCGCTATCCGTCGAGTGCTTTCCGGGATTCCAGTCAAGTCCTGGTCGATGCACTGATCGCAAAACTGCAGCGGAAGTCCTTTGAAAACGCCGCGCTGTATCACCGCACACAGCAGTACAAGAGTGCCAGCATTGCGCTCCGCAACGCGCTGAAGGAATATCCGGACACGCCCTATCGCGAGGAAATCCAGTGGCTCATCCTCGACAGCCACTACCAATACGCGCGCCAAAGCACCGAGCGCAGGAAATGGGAACGATACAATGAAGCATTGGAAGCTTTTCTTACCTTTGCAGCCCGTTTCCCCGACAGCAAGCGCATGCCGGACGCCCTGCGCATCCAAAAAGCCTGCCTCTCGGAAATGGAACGACTTAAATCCACCGCCTCCAATTCCACCCCATGAATTTCAAGAGCATCAAGGCCGAGAAGACCACCGAAACCCGCGACAACCACAACTTGGAGCAGTGCGGAACCGGCAATTTGTTTGAAACCATCGTGGTCTTGAGCCAGCGCAGCAATCAGATTGCCGTGGAGCTGAAGGAGGAACTCTCCAAGAAACTGGAGGAGTTTATCGCTCCCACTGACTCTTTGGATGAAGTCTTCGAAAACCGGGAGCAAATCGAGATTTCGCGGTTTTACGAGCGCCTCCCCAAGCCGCACAGCATCGCCATCGCTGAACTGCGCCAGCAGCGCCTGCAAATTGAAGCCCGTGACCTGGGGGCTGCGGCGGTGACGTCCAAGGAAAACAGCGCACCCGCTGGGGCTTGATGAACCCGTCCCGCCCAGTCCACTCGCTTCAGGGGAAGCGAATTCTGCTGGGAATCACCGGGAGTATTGCGGCTTATAAGTCTGCCCTCATCGCCCGCGCACTCGTCAAGGAAGGCGCGCACGTCCGGGTGGTCATGACGGCAGGGGCGACGGAATTTATCACCCCCCTCACGCTGGCCACCCTAACGGGTTCCCCCGTACACAGCGATTTCACCGAAGACCGCCAGGCCGGGACTTGGACCAACCATGTCGAGCTGGGATTGTGGGGCGACTTGATGCTCATAGCGCCTGCCACTGCCCACACCCTTTCAGCCATGGTCTCAGGGCATTGTGACAACCTGCTTCAAGCTGTGATGCTCAGTGCGCGTTGTCCCATTGTCGTGGCGCCTGCCATGGATTTGGACATGTATGCCCACCCCTCCACCCAGGAGAACTTGAAAGTGCTGCGTGATCGCGGCGTTTCGACCATTGAGCCTGCGTCCGGCTGGCTGGCCAGCGGGTTAGAGGGAAAGGGACGCATGGAAGAGCCCGATGGCATCGTGGCTTGGATTCAGCGCTACTTCGCAGACAGAGCCCCGTGGACCGGGGTACCCGTGTTGGTTACCGCTGGTCCCACATACGAACCCATTGATGCCGTACGTTTTATCGGCAATCACAGCACCGGAAAAATGGGGTATGCACTTGCGAAGTCGTTGGTGGAGGTGGGGGCTGAAGTTCACTTGGTTTCCGGGCCCACCGCGTTGGAGGTGCCCCGCGGTTTGGCCTCATTTCAAGCCGTTCAAACCGCGTCGGAGATGCATGCTGCCGCTCTGCCGACCTGGCCTACCTGTCGGGTGGGAATCGCCTGTGCCGCCGTGGCCGATGTGCGTCCTGCGCTGACACATTCTCAAAAATGGCACCGCCACGAATTGCCTACTAGTCTTCCCCTGGAACCCACGCCTGATATCTTGGCGGACATGGGCCATTCGAAAGCACCCGGGCAGTACTTGCTGGGATTTGCGCTGGAATCTGATGATGGAATGGCCAGCGCACAAGCCAAACTCGCCCGAAAAAACTGCGATGCGATGGTGCTGAATTCCCTGCTCACCGACGGTGCTGGATTTGGGACCGACACCAATGAAGTTGTGGTCCTGACGAAAGGGGGAGATTCACATAAATTTGGGCTCAAGCCGAAGGATGAAATCGCGCGAGAAATCGTGGCGCTCCTGATTCGTTCGGTACAAATTTGAAAGCCATGACAGCACTGCGCTCCGGGTTGATTTTCTCGGTTATTTGGGTTTTATGCGGCCGTTTTGTGAGCGTCCATGGACAGGAATTGAACTGCCAAGTTTCTGTTATTTCACCTCAAATCGCCAATGTCGAGAATACGATCTTCGAATCGCTCGAGGATGCCATTCAGGAGTTTATGAATGGCCGGCGTTGGACCAACGACGATTTCCGATTGGAAGAACGCATCGAATGCACGATGCAAATCACCATTTCTGAGGCTCCCTCTCCCACGTCTTTCAAGGGGACGTTGCAAGTCCAGAGTTCACGTCCGGTGTACAACTCAGACTACAAGACCCCGATTCTGTTGGTCAACGACGGAGACTTTGAAATCACTTGGGACGGCAGTTCTACCATCCAATTCAGCTTGGACCAACACCGCGACAATTTGTCCTCCATTCTGGCTTACTACGCTTACATGATTCTGGGAATGGACTATGACTCCATGGCCCTTGAGGGAGGAACCGATCATTACCTAAAGGCCCAAACCGTAGTCGCGAATGCCCAAAGTGCCGGTAATTTGGGATGGAAGGCCAGCCAGGGTCAACAAAACCGATACTGGTTGGTGGAAAACATGCTCTCCCAGACCTTCCGTCCGGTGAGAAACTGCCTCTACAATTACCACCGGATGGGCTTGGACCGCTTGTACGACGACCTTGAGCGCGGGCGTTTGACGATGGCAG
>JBEEPJ010000176.1:0-4498 GCA_041191165.1 Bacteroidota bacterium
AGGGGTTTGATCCGGCCGTCTCTTGGGGAATGTGGGGGCTGGGGCTCGTCAGCGCGGGTTTTGCCGCCATCTCCTATGTCGCCACCACCAAGTGCCGCGACACGGACCCGCCAGCCGGTATCGTCCTCTGGTTCCACCTGATCGGGGTGCCGGTGATGGGCACTTGGTCCGGCCTCACCTGGGTTCCGCTCTCCGGCTCGGACTGGATGGGCGCCCTGGGCATCGCCTCGCTCAGTGTCCTGGCGCAGGTCTGGATGTCCATCGCCCTTCACCGAGAGGACGCAGGACGCATCATGCCCCTGAAGTACGTGGGCGCCCTGCTCGCCGCCCTCTTTGGCTACGCCCTCTTCGACGAAGTCCTGCGGCCCGGTGCCCTGCTGGGCATGGCCCTCGTGATCCTCGCCCTCACCGCAAACACCTGGGTCTCCCGCCAACGGGCCTGACCTCTCATGTGGTGTTTACCGGATGACCTGGACGGTTCCCGTGTACTCCTTGGGTGTTCCCTCGTGCACAGACTGCACCGTGATGTGGTAGTGGTACAACCCATCCGGAACGAAGTGTCCGCCCCCCTGATGCTCCCCTATCCAAGGACGGCTGGGGTCATCGCTCTCGAATACCACTTCTCCCCACCGATTGAATACCCTGAACCGGTAGGAACGCGCATCGAAGGATTCGCCCAGCGGCAAGAAGGCGTCGTTCATGCCGTCGTTGTTGGGAGAAAACGCATTGGGTATGTACAGCGCAAACTCGATGGGCGTGAAATAGGCCACCAGTACATCTGAGGTCTCCACGTCGAAGATGACCTGCTCCACCCGCGGTCCTGGGGTGGGATTCGTGGTCGTGCTCTCCCAGCGATCAAAGACCCAATGCTCCTGCGGCTCAGCCCAAGCGTCCACCGGACCTACCGGCTCCAGCCCCCCGGACCAGAAATCCGTGACCACCACCTGGCCGCCCTCCAGCGATACCGTTCCGGAGCCCGCCGGTACCACCCGCACCTCGAGGTCGACATGGCGGATGATTTCAAACGTCGCGGTGATGGTGTCCTGTTGATTCACAAAAATCGTTCCCTGCGCGGCCAAGGGCGAGGGGGCGATGTTGATTCCGGTGGTCTGCCAGCCTGTGAAAACGTGCCATTCGTCGATGCCCGCTGCCTGAATGGTGTGCAGGCCGCCGGTGACCCACTCGGTGGTGGGAAGTCCCGTGAGCAGGTTTCCGTCCAGGCTGATGGTCCCCGCCCCTGCGGGCGAAACTTGAAACGTGATGGACTGGGGATCCAAGTTCTCGGCGAAGTGCGCCCGGATGGTCACATCCCCCGTAAAGTTGAACGTCAGGAGCGGGTTGGAGGCATCCGCCAACACCACATCTCCCGAGACGACCTCCCAGAACAGAAACGGCATGGGACCATCCGTGATCGCTTGCAACTGCATGGGCAAATCCAGGAAGTACGTTCCATCGAAAGGGACGGCGTTGGAGCCAATCTCCACACTGTTCACCTCCACCGAGCCGATGCCCTCGATGAGCAGCGTAAAGTTCACAGGCACCACATCGTAACAGCTCTCCATCCCGGAGACGAGAGAGGAGGCGCAGCGGTCATCGATGAAGTCATGGATCTCTTGGACGTTTGCCTGCCATTGGGCCAGATTTCCGCCCCAGCGCTGGATGTGGCGGGGCATCTCCGGTTCGATGACCGCGATCATGCTGTCCAACACCCCGTGCATGGTCTCGCAGGTGAACCAGGTGTTGCTCAAATCCGCCCAGCGGTTGATGTACGTCGCCCAGAACGTCTCATTCTCCAGAAGGGCGTTGAGCACGGGCACGTGGCCTTGCCCACCGGGGTCGCCAAGCGCTTCGGGGTTGCAGGGATCCGCGCCGGCGCCGGTGTTGGGGATGCCGGTGTAGTTGGCCCCGTGCCCGAAGGTGTTGTCCATGTCCCAGAGGGCATAGCGCCAGCGCTTCGCATCTCCGTCGGGATGGCGGCCCCGCCACCAGGCCGTGTTCCAGTTGAGCCAGTCCGCGCAAACCACGTAGGAGTTGAGCACGAAGTAGTCGATGAGGCTCATTTCATTGAGCACGCTAACCACGTAGTCGTAGTTCGCCGCAACCGTCATGTCCTGGCCCGTGACGAAGTTCACGAGGTTGTTCCAGTCTGTGGCACTTCCATACTCGACCCAGGTTCCGCCCCAGGTTTTGATGAAATCCACAAAGTGCCGCGGCTGGTCGTAGTATTCATCCGTGAAGTCGAGGTCATCCACCTTCTCCCGGTACTCGTATACCCCCCAGTAGGCGCCATTGAGGTACACGATGCAGCTCTCATTGGTTCGCTCGTCCAGGTGGAGGTCGGCCAGGTGACTCAGGGTTTGGACATAGGCGTCGCGGATGTGACCGCCGCCCGAGGAGGGATAATTGTCGTTGGCAGCCGCCTTGAATATGAGCCGTTGGTAGGACTGGCGATCTTTGGCGTGGAAGAGCGGCGCGGGGAGGGCGGCGGTGTAGCCCATTTGGTCTCGCGTCACATAATCAAACCCCTTTTGCGGATAGGCGTTGGAGTCATTCCCGTGCTCGTTGGAATCGCCCGTGGCCTCGCACCAGAACGTGCCATCCGGGTAGAAAAACTCGAGGTGGGCGGGCTCTTCCGCGCCTCCGCCCCAGCCGCCCGGCCAAGCCCCATCCTCTTGGCCATTGCCCGAGACGGAGACCGTGATGATGGCGTGTTCGTCCGTGCCGATGAAGTAGGTGTTGGTCTCGATGAACCCCGGAGCCATGGCGCCGCTGGGATCGAAGCAGGCCGCGCGAACGACGGTCGTCGCCGCGATATTGATCGGGCCGGCGTACAGGGTACTGGTGGCCGTGGGTGCGTAACCGTTGAGGGTGTAGCGAATTTGATAGCCGGCGGGGGCTGACCACGCGAGAGAGACCGCGCCGGGGTAGTGCCCGGCTTGCACGCTGGCCACCGGCATGGGCGCATACCCGTCATACATCGCCCCGCCATTGGAAGCCCCTGGCGTGGGAGCTGTGCTCACGCGCCAAACCCCTCCCCCATTGACAGAACGCGACCAGCTGTGGTTCGCTTGGTTGGGCGTCCAATCCTGTCCGAAGGTGTAGGATTCGAGAACCACCCCGGCAGCGTTGGAAAAGACGATGGATTCGCCAAGGGTTTGGACTACGCGAAAGTTCGTCTGCAAATTCCCCCCCATGAACAAGTTTCCTGGCACCTCCCCCTCGCTGGAGCAAATGACGATTCTGTACCCCCCCGCCGGAACGGAAACCCCGGCTGGAATCTCAAACTTCGTCGGGTCAGCCGGCTCATCGGACAGAAAGTAGCCCGCCAAATCCACCGCCACTGGGCCCGGGTTGTAGAACTCCACGAAAGGCTCATTCCCCCCGCCCACGTTGAGCGTGTAATTGGCCGCCGAGAATTCGTTGATCACCACTTGACCTTGCGCCCCAACGGATGCCGCTGCGGTGACGAGGACAGCCCCGAACCGCAAAACGGATCTCAACTCCTTGAGCGAGTGTTTCTTGTTCATGTCGATGCGGATTATTGAACGCTCAACCGCCCCGTAGCCCATCCGTTTCCGCCCATGAGGCGATACAAATAGGTGCCCGGAGCCAGGCCTTCCCGCGTGATTTCAAACTGCGATACAGCTCCCGATTGCTCCTGCACCACGCGTCCCTGCGCATCGACCAATTCCAGTTCGAACACATCGCCCGCCGGGTTGGAGAAGCGCAACAGCGCGCTTTCGGTCATGGGATTCGGATGGAGCATCGCATCGAGGGTGGTGAACTCCGACACCCCGTTTGCCATCAGGCATCCATTCTCAATCCAATGCACGGTGTTGTGGTAGCTGTCGTTGACCACATCCACCACTTCCGAGATGCAAATCTCATCGCCGATGGAACTCCAGTAGATGCGCACCAGCGGAACCCACACGTAGTTCTTGATGAAACTCATGTTGTCGTAGGACAAACCGATCAACCGATTTCCCCCGGGCGTGAAGGACGGGGTGATCGGATAGCCGATGGGGTCGGCCAAACTCACCGCACTCTGGATGCCCAACCCGCTGAAGACCAATTCATAGCCGATGATGCGGTTGTCCGGATTGATGACATACACATCGAAGTAACCCTGCTCCCAGTTCACCTGGCCGATGCTGAAGCCCACCGAGTCAAAGGGGTTGATGATCTCCACCACCGGGAAGGTACACTTGTCGTGCACACCCGAGCTGTCGGGATGTTCGTGGGCCTCGTTCCAATACTGGCAGCGCGCCATCAAGGCCGCCTCCGTCACCGTGATGTTCCCGTCCTGGTCGATGTCCGTGCAGGGCAACGCTTGGATATCATTTCCCAGGATGTGCTCGACGTAAGATACTGCGTCTGAGTAGGTTTGGCTTCCATCATAGTCCAAATCTCCCACCAGCGCCGTGCCGTTGCAATCGCCGTTGCAATCCGCCTGTGCCAATCCGAAGGGCTCGCCGGCGCAGTCCACATATTGGGCGCA
>JBEEPJ010000177.1:0-4484 GCA_041191165.1 Bacteroidota bacterium
AGCCTGCAGGTGTACGCGGACTTCAGCGGCTATACGGATATGGCCATCGGCATCGCCCTGTGGATGGGCTTCGAGCTGCCGGTGAACTTCCGATCGCCGTACAAGGCGCGCAACCCGGGCGATTTCTGGAAGCGGTGGCACATCAGCCTGTCGACCTGGCTGCGGGATTACCTCTATATCCCCATGGGCGGCAACCGCGGCGGGACGCGCTTCACCTGGCTCATGTCCGCCATCGCGCTGGGCTTCATCCTGCTCATGCTGCCGGGCACGACGCCGCGGCTGGTGGCGCTGGGGGCTGTGGCCCTGCTCGCGGGGGTGCTCTGGGCTTTGCCCAATTGGCGGACCGCTTTCGTAGGCCAAACCAACGCCTTCCTCACCATGCTCATCGGCGGCCTCTGGCACGGCGCCAGCTGGAACTTCGTCCTCTGGGGCGGCCTGAATGGGCTCGGGGTCTGGTGGACCAAAATCTGGACCCGCCTGCGCCCGGCCGCCTGGGCCCACCGCCCTGCCCTGCTCGTTGCGGGGGTCTTCTTGACGTTTCACTTCATCACGTTCACGCGCATCTGGTTCCGGGCGGGGAGCAAGACCTCGTGGGAAGCGCTCGGCACGGGCCACACCCTCTGGGAGGAATGGTTCACCGCCAACGCGATGCTCTCCAAGCTCTTCCACGGCTGGTCCGGCACCCCCTGGTCCGCCATCGTCACCGGCTACGCCCCGGTCCTCTCCGTCATTGCGCTGGGCTACGCCATCCACTTCCTCCCGGAGCGCTGGAAATCCGGCTACCGTTCCCGCTTCCAGCGCCTCTCCCTCCCCGTCCAGGTCATCGCCTCCGTGTTCGCCATCGCCCTCGCCTGGCAGGCCCTGCGCGCCGGGATGCAACCCTTCATCTACTTCCAGTTCTGACCTGGGAGCTCCCTTTCCCTGCTGTAGCACCCGCACCCTGGCCCTAGTGGGTGAAAATTCCCAAGGGGGGGCTCAGTCCATGCTGCCATCGAAAACCCGAATCATTTCCCATTCCCTAGCAGCACGAAATCCTCCATTTCCCTAGAGAACTGTTCACGCAGGTTGATGTTGCGTTCTTTCTTTGATCAGCTTGACATACCGCTTTCTATTCTCGAGCTCTGGAAAATGTCCACACCCATCAAATTCAATAATCTCGCAACTTTGAATGTGTTTTTTGATCGAATACTGATCGGTTTTTCTGTGGGTGAAGTCCTTAGATCCCCAAACCAAAGTGGTTGGAACCCCACTCAATGATAATTCTGATTTCCGGTCCTTGTTCAACCCCTGAACCAAGGAGGACAGACAGAAACAACCTCCCTTCTTAAGTGAATTCCCGGCTATTTGGGAATACTCATGTTTTAATTCGTGATTTTTTGGCAAGGAATACCGGTACCACACATCGACGAATTTCTGAGCGAGCATCAAATTCATGAACTGCCCAACGACGGGGACTTTCAGCATATCGGGAATGGAAGCCTCCTGCCATTTCATCATAGAATCAATAGAAGGTGTTTGAGATAAAAATAAATGATGAAATCTATCCGGATTCACCATGGCCGCTTGGATGGCATAATATCCATTGGAACATGAAAAAAGCAATGAAACCTTTCTGACTTTGAGGCAGTCCAATACCTGCAACAACAGGGTTGAACCGTGGTGAAACGAATAGTCATAATCACCATTTGGGAATGAAAAACCCAAGCCGGGATACTCAAAACAAATCATCCGATAATCCTTCGCCAAATCCTGAATCAGAGGGATGTGATGCTCAATGACATTGGGCCCATCAGGCACATTGATGATGACGGGTAAATTCCCTTGGGTATCGAAAACCCTGACTTTTCCAAAATCTGTATCCAGATAGAAAAAGCCGCCCTCAACAGGAGGTGGAGTTCTCCATTGATATCTGAGCGTATCTATAAACTGTCCAGTCATTGGATGGCAAGTTGCTGAAACTTTTGTCGATTGGCGCTGAACCACCGCGATGAATGAAGTCGTCTTTGATTAGGTCTGGCGCAAGAATGCGGCACCCATCAAGGTCACAGCGACGATGAAAATCAGAAGACCGAGAGAAAAGACGATATCTGAGGGTCGAACGTGGGGATTTTTTCCTCCAACCCTACCATCGATTTCATCCGAACCATTCAACCACAGGATAAAGTCTCTCCGCTGAATTCTGAAGCTCAAAAAACGGAATAGACGATCCAAACCATAATATAGCAAGGGAACACAAAGTCCCCAGTAGAAGATTCGATCGCTGTTAGTCGTGCCTTGACTTAGGAAAAGATTCATTGATCCGGCTGTAAAAAGACAACCCGATATCAGCCACCTCAAGATCGGCTGACTCCAATCTTTTTTCCTCGTATATAGGAAGAAAAAACTCATTCCAAGCGCGACACCTATTCCAACCGCGGCGTAGTTCATTCTTTTCTTGACAATGCCTGCTAACATACTCACCTGAGGCATTTCATCGCCCATTCTCGCCTGAGCAAAAGTGGCCATTGAAGCCATCCGCGAATATCGCACGATTTCAAAATGTGCTCTGGAGTTTGAGGTTCACCTCAACCTAGTGAGCCCATGGAATCGAGGATACGGTTTAACGAGTTAGCGTGCAATTGGCTGCGAATGCGGTCCTTTCGGCAAGGACGCAATCCTTGAAAACTCACTCAAAGGGCATTGGTTGGAGTGGTTTCGCCTGTTGAACCGGTAGTTGAATTCGCCCCCTAACATTGAAACCATGTGATTTCCCCAGACCGGGTTGGCTGGCCAAATCATTACAGCATTGAATGATCGCCTCATAGTAATCTTCTGCCTGATGCTCGGACCAAGCTTGAACTGTATAATGCCAAAAATCCTTGAGATCTTCAACCGCTTTGTGGGTGAAGAAGAACTCAGCCATTCTTCTGACTTGACTTCAGAATGCCCAAATGCTTCTTGGGATCAAAATCTACAGCTCGGCCACTTTTCATTCCCTCTTGGAGGGCATTTCTCAAAAGGCTGACCCTGTATTCTTCTTCCTCCAAAGGCCTGAGACCAGCACGTTCGACCTCACTTGCGTTGTTGAAACGCCCTGTTGAGATCGATGATTCTACAAACCTCTCAAAATGATTACCGAGAGTTCTGGAAGTGTTTCTTTTTATCGTCTTCAATTTCCTTCGATGATTTACCATTTTTTTTTGCTACACATACCTACAAATCCGCATAGAATTGCGAAAAACTAAAGGCAAAAGGAGATCATAACTAACCTGGGTTTAAGAGCCCAAGTCCCGCTCCACCTTCAACCCCTTCTCCCCTTCGGTTGCGTTTTGCGTCACCCGTTCCTGAAACTTCATTGACAACAACCCCTTGCCATCGTTGCGCAACAGCTCCGTTTCCACCACAAATTCCGTGCTCGTCCGACGTACAATCCGCTTGTTAACCTCCTCGAACCCAGCGTCTTCCTCGCTGTAATTTCCTGAGTTCGATTGAAGTGTCGCCAAACCAAAGAAAAATTCCAATTCCTCTGCATCATAGTAGTGCGCATAGGACATCACATGCCCCCCAGTCGCATAACCTCCATCCACCCGCACCACTGGTCCGAGTAGGGAATCGATATTCATTTCACCTCGCTGACCCCACCCACTCCCGTGCAGCACATGCTTCCGAAAGCGCAGCAACGCGTAGCCCCCCTCTCGTTCTTGGAACAATGCCATCCCCAAACTGGGACTGCACATATGGCAATCTATTGGCTCCCCGTGCTCGAAAACATCCGTGCGGAAAACCACCAAGTGCTTGTCATCCCAGCGCAGCGTCGTATCGATTCGCGTATGACACCAGCCGTCCTCTGACCGATATCCGTCCATAATGCCCACGTCTTCATACCCCATAGGCCAAACCATCCGCTCCCCCTCCACCCTTCCTCCCCACAACCCCACCAATGCCTCCACCCCATCTATTCGCTCAAACACCAGGGCCAATCCCTTCCCTCCCACCTCCGGATCCTCCGTACGCTCCCCAGTTCCACAACCCTGACTCACCAGGAGTAAAAAAGAAAACACGACCCCAAAAACCTGTTCACATTTCATAGCACAAAACTAATCGATCCACAAAAAGACCCGGGCTCAAATTGCATTCTGCGCCAATCCTCCGAAACGAATATCTTCGGGGGATGCAATTGCCATGGGATGACCGGGTGGATGTGGCGCGGTTGGGGGCTTGTTTCCACAAGACCTCGGCGACGTACAAGTTCTATTGGTTTTTGGCGATTTTGGAGGCGTTGGAGGAGGGAGGGGAACGGGGGGGCGAGCGGGGGAGATTGGAGAAGCGGGAGCTGTTTGCGCGGATGATTGGGCAGGCTTGGTATACGGTGAACTATTTCCACGTGTCCTTCGGGAAGTCTGACAAGTTGCAGGAGGCGATTGAAGCGGTGAAGGGGTTGGAGGGACTGGAGGTGGATGCGGGGAAGCGGGAGGTGGTGGAGGCGTTGCGGGAGACCCGGCGCA
>JBEEPJ010000178.1:0-5733 GCA_041191165.1 Bacteroidota bacterium
GAAGTACTCGCTGCCCAGGGCGTTGTCCTGGCTGCACAGCGTTCCGTCCACACACAGCGCCGGGTCCACGCCCGTATTGCCTCCCACGCAGCCGCAGCTGTTCGTGAAGGCAGAGCCCCCGCACACCCCGTTGCAGTCGTTCGTCAAGCAGGTGCCCGCCTGCGTGGCGTCGGCATCGTAGTTGCAGGCGGACGGCGTCATGCAGCCCACGCAGTAGCCGGCCACCAGCCCGGTGTTGCCCCCTGTGCAGCCGCAGGCCGTCACCGTCGCCGAGCCGCCGCACACCCCGTTGCAGTCCGTGAACAAGCAAGAGCCGTCCTCGGCGTTGGCAGCGGCGTTGTAGTTGCAGGCCGTGGCGTTCGTGCAGCCGAAGACCACTTGGGCGTGGAGCTCGACCCCGAGGCCCGCGAATAAACCCAGCGCGAGCAGCAGAGCGACGCGCCAGCGGGCCCCAATCCCCTGCCATTTCCAACGCGAAAGGGGCTTGTTTGAGGAGCCTGAGGAAAAGGGGTGCTGGACCATGAAAATCCGATTGTGAAGGGAACCGTCGAAGCTTTTCCGCGGCTTGTTTAAATGTAACGATTTTTGGTCTAAAAACCTCATGCGGCAAGAAGGTTGCTTTTATTGACCCCGATGACCCATGGCGTTTACAGCAACGTCACGCCCGGCGTGATGGCGAACTTCTTTCCGGCCTCATAATGCGCATTGCGCACCTCGCAATGGAAATAGGTACGGGGAAACACCCGTTGCTTTCCTGAGCCCTCATCCGACCCAATGCTCGAGGCCCAATAGCTGAACGTGGAATTGGAGATGACCACCCGCTGAAAGTCCTTCAACCACAGAAACTCCTCGATGTGGTCCGCGCAATAATCGCGGGCCCAACGCAGCGGAAAATCCGCGAGAAACGGATGAAAGTCGAGCACTTGGTCGGGCGCATCGGAGAAGATCACCAGTTCTGGCTGCTCCCCGCTTTCCGTGAGGTGTGCGATGCCGCGGGCGAAGTAATCTGAACCCAACGATTGAAAGATGGCCTGGTTTTGGGGCAGCAGATAATCGTCGAGCCGCACGTGCACGGCGATGGCTTGCTGTGCCCATTCCCGCTGCGGTGTCGGCAGTCGCCCCGCCGGATGGCGGCGTTGGATGGCCTCGCTCATGGGGCCGATGACCGGCCCGTGCACTTCCGCCCATTGCCAAAACCCCTGCAACAAACAATCTCCGGAGGCTTCGATTTCTGCACACAGCTCCTCCCATCCCTGCACCTCCTCTTCCCGAATCAAGCGCACATGAAAACCCCACCGGTTGAGAAATCGGACGCGCAACAGCCGAGCATACTTTGCCTTTCTGTGCGCCCACCAGCTCACCCGCATCAGCGGTTCAGGGTCCACGATGCGAAAAAGACCCAAGGTCCGGTGCCCCTTCCGCATTCTGGAATCCTCCAGGCGCACGTGACATGTGGGAAATGCTTCGCGCAGCTTCAGCCACAGGGCGTATTGAAAGAGTTGGTTGCCCAGCCCTTCATGCACCTGCACGATGATTTGCTTCATGCGCAAGGTTACGCAAGATGGCAGCGTGGAGTTTCTGTGCACTTGTGGAACCCGCATTTTGCCCCTTGAAACTTCTCTTCGACCCTTGCGTAGATTCGAGGACGATTTGAACCCATGATTCATTCCCTCAAGCGGCGTTTGCTAGACCAAATCGAAAACCTAGGCTACGTGGTCCAGCGCCATACTCCCACCGCCGAGATGCGGGCCCTGCTCGACACCCTCAAGCCCCGGGATCCGGGCTGTGCCTTCGTTCGGCTCGGCGGCCCGCACGACGGGGGGTACCTCATCCCGGACGACCTGGACGGCATCGTCGCCTGCTTCTCCCCCGGCGTGGACCAGACGAGCGCCTTCGAGCGGGACTGCCTCGACCGGGGCATGGCCCTGTACCTCAGCGACGCCTCGGTGACCGGGGTGGGCCCCGAGCTGCAAGGCCGGCCCTACCACTTCCAACCCAAGTTCATCGGGCTGGAGCGGCGGGACGACTTCATGACCCTCCCGGACTGGGTGGCCGCCGCCGACCTGCCCGAAGGCGACCTGATGCTGCAGATGGACATCGAAGGCGCCGAGTACGAGAACCTGCTCGCCTGCCCGCCGGACTTGATGCGCCGCTTCCGGGTCATCAGCCTCGAACTGCATCACATCTGCGAGTGGTGGAATCCCCGCTATTTTTCGTTCGTGGAGCGGGCCCTCGGCGCCGTCACCGCCACCCACACCTGCGTCCACATTCACCCCAACAACACCTCGCGCGTCACGACCGTGGCGGGCATCACCCTGGTCAACACCCTGGAGATCACCTTCTTGCGCAAGGATCGGGTCACCGGCGGCAGCCTGCGCCACGACATCCCCCACCCCCTCGACGCGGATTGCGTCCCCAGCCTCCCCCCCCTGGCCTTGCCCCGGGATTGGTGGGGCTAAGGGGCCGTATACCGCCCGTCAGGGCTACCCCCTCTCCCCCGAGCTGCGCAGGATGGCCTCCTTGATTTCTGGCCAGGCCACCGGCGCGAGCATCACCGGCATGGCTTCGCGTTCCGCGTCATCGAAGTAGGACAGGCTCTTGCGGATGAGGAAGGGATTGCCGTCGGAATATTTGGCCTGATAAAACGCCAACATCTCATCCAAGCTGAAAGTCTGCAGCAGAAAAAAGAGGTCGATGAAATCCTTTCTGCTGCCTCTGCCCGCGATGGCGTTGAGCTTCATGGAGGCCAAATCCGGCAGCGAAATCAACCGCATCCCCTCCACTACATCGGGAGGCGCATGCAGCCCGTCAGGATTTCCAGAAGTCGGTCGGAGACGGTTTCGAAGTGTAGCATCGGAATTCAGACCGGTCGATCTCGAAAAAATGGGCCAGGAAAGCCAGCGAAACAGGATCCAACGAACGAATGGAAACCGCCCATTCCTTCAGCTGCGCTCGGTCCACAGCGGCCACCAGCCGGTCCCAATCCTCCTGCATTCCGTATTCCACCACCTGACTTAACACATAAGGCCCGTGGGCGGGCAACTCCAAGGCATTCCGGTCCACGTCCCAAAAAAGGTGCGGTGAAAAAAGAGCCCATTCCCCCTCCAATGGTTGCGCCATGAGGGGAAAGTTACAAAGATTCCCGAGCGCATGACCCGGCGAGAACCCACCGCCTATTTGAGCAGGGCCGGCAAGGCGGATTGGGGTTAGATTTACGGCGGACCCTGCTAACCCGGCGCCGTGCTCTTCAACTCCCTTGAATTTTTGCTGTTCTTGCCGCTGGTCTTCGCGGCGTACTGGATTCTGAACCGCTGGACGGACCGGGCGGTCGGGCTGCGGGCGCAGAACCTGCTGGTGCTGGTGGCCAGCTACGTCTTCTACGGCTGGTGGGACTGGCGGTTCCTGGGGCTGCTCGCCTTCTCCACCGCCTTGGACTACTTCGTGGGGTTGCAGATGGCCCGGGCGAACGCCGCCGACCGGCCCGACGACCCCACCCACCGCAGCCGGCGGGCGAAGCACTGGCTCTGGGTTTCGCTGGCCATCAACCTCGGGATGCTGGCCTACTTCAAGTACGCGAACTGGTTCATCGAGAGCTGGATCGACGCTTGGGCCGCCGCAGGTGTCACCATGCATGCGAGCACCCTGCATATCATCCTGCCGGTGGGCATCAGCTTCTACACCTTCCAAACCCTCTCCTACTCCATCGACGTCTACCGCCGGCAGCTCACCCCCACGCGCGACTTCATCGCCTTCGCCGCCTTCGTGAGCTTCTTTCCGCAGCTGGTGGCCGGACCCATCGAGCGCGCCTCGGCCCTGCTCCCGCAGATCGAACGCCGCCGGACCTTCGACTACGACCAAGCCGTCAGCGGCATGCGCCTCATCCTCTGGGGGCTGTTCAAGAAGGTGGTCGTGGCGGACACCTGCGCCATCTATGTGAACGACATTTTTGCCAATCATGGCGCATACAGCGGACCCACGCTCATGCTCGGGGCCGTGTACTTCGCCTTTCAGATTTACGGGGACTTTAGCGGCTACAGCGACATCGCCATCGGGACCTCGCGGCTCTTCGGCATCCAACTGATGACCAACTTCCGCACCCCGTACTTCGCCCGCGACATCGCCGAGTTTTGGCGGCGGTGGCACATCTCCCTGTCCACCTGGTTCCGGGATTACGTGTACATCCCGCTCGGGGGGTCGCGGGGCGGCAAGTGGCAGGCCGTGCGCAACACCACCGTCATCTTCCTGGTGAGCGGGTTGTGGCATGGGGCGAACTGGACCTTCGTGGCCTGGGGAGCCGTACACGCCCTGCTCTTCCTGCCGCTGCTGCTGCTGGGCCGCAACCGGCGCAACACGGGCGATATCGAGGGGCTGCCCAGCCTGCGCGAGCTCACGGGCATCGCCACCACCTTCGCGGCCGTCTGCATCGCCTGGGTCTTCTTCCGGGCGGACAGCCTGGCCCATGCCGGGGAGTACCTGGCGGGGGTCATCCCCCTGACACTGGGCGTGGACTGGCTTGCCACAGGCGCACATTTCGATCGTTCTCGTGTTTGGCAAGCGGCGGCCTTCCGATGGACCATGTACTTCGTGGCTTGCGCCATGATTTTGCTCAGTTGGTCCGATGAATCCACCCAGTTTATCTATTTCCAATTCTGATGGGACGCTTCTTGCTCAAGCTCTTCCTCTTCGGAATCAGCGCTTTTGCCGCCGCTTGGGCTATCGAAGCCGTCTTGTACCTTCAGATGCAGGACCGACGCGCCCATGTCCACGAAGACTGGCCCGATTTAAGGGGATTGGATGCGGACTTCGTTTTTGTGGGCAACTCGAGGACCGCTGGCCATGTGATTCCGAAGCGCATCGAGCAACATGGACTCAAGGGTTACAACATTGCCTATGATGGCTACACCGCCCAGATGGGTGGCTATCGCCTTGAGTACATCTTGGACCACACCGACCACCCTCCACGCTATGTTTTTGTACAAACCGACCTCAGTTTCATTCCGGGAGATGGCCGCATGACCCATTACCCCATGAAAGATGGCGTTCTCCGCTACTTTCTTCTAGACCAAATCGGCATCAACAAATACTACCGCAACTTCGCCAACTGGCGGGAGGCTGACGCCTTTCTGCCCCTGTTGCGATACAAAGGATATCCCTTGATTTTCGTGAAACATCTCCTGGGTTGGAACCGATGGGACCGCAGAGGGGAACAAGGGTTTTGGCACAAGGACAAGGAAGTGGGATTTGCCTTGCCCCCATTGGATTCCGCTCACCGAGAGGTCATTTCCCTTTGTGGATTGGACTCCATTTGCGAGGCCCGCGGCATTCAGCTCATCGGAGTCATCCCACCATCCCCGCAATCTCGGTACAGACCCTCTGACTTAGCGCTCAATGGGCTGCCCAGCGGGATGCCGGTCTGGGACTTATCGGCCCTTTTCGAGGGCGATGATTCGCTTTACTTTTACGACCCAGCCCACTTCAGCTTGAAGGGAGCGGAGATTTATTCCGATTCCCTCTCCCTGCGATTCTCCCAACTGCTCCAATCCGCCCATTAAATCCCTTCCCTCGTTCCTGTGGCATTCCCCTTGACCCCAGCGATGCGGAAGTTTCTGATCCGCTTTTCACGGCTCGTGGTGCTCCTGCCCTTCGCGTGGATGCTATTCTATCTCATTCTTGGACAATATGATTTCGCGTTTCAAAAGGTGGTAGGCAGGCAATCGAACAATGGGGGCACCC
>JBEEPJ010000179.1:0-4439 GCA_041191165.1 Bacteroidota bacterium
ATCGATGACGCTGCCGGGCTGCAGATAATGGGTCACGTCCGCGATGTGGACCCCCACCTCCCACCCGCCCACGGGCAGCGCCCTAAGCGACAGCGCATCGTCGAAGTCCTTCGCGTCCTCCGGGTCGATGGTCAAGGTCAGCACTTCCCGAAAATCCCGGCGTCCGGCCAACTCCTGCGGCGTGATTTCCCGCGAAATCTCGGCGGCCGCCCCCTCCACCCCCGGCGGAAACGTGTACGGCAACCCGAATTCGGCCAAAATCGCGTGCATCTCCACCTCGTGCACCCCCGCCTTCCCCAGGATTTCCACCACCTCCGCCGTGGGCAGGTCATCGGGCGAATCCCAGTCCAACATCTCCACCAGCACCTTCTCCCCTGTCACCGCCCCGCGCAGGTGCCGGGCCGGGATGAAGAAATCCGTGTGGATGCGCTGGTCGGAAGGGTGCCCGAAGGCATAATCGCGCACCTGCTCGATGGTCACCACGATGTACGGCCGCAGGCGCTGGACCACCCGGGCCACGCGGGGGATGGAACGCGAACCGCGCCGCACCCACTCCACTTCGACCCGGTCGCCCCAGAGCGCCGAGCCCGTGTTGCCCTTGGTCAGGGAGAGCTCCTCTCCGTTATCCTGCATGACAAACCCCCGACCGTACCGCGTGATCTGAATCGTTCCCTCCACCCGTTCCTGGCGCTGCACAGCGGCCATGAACCTCCCGCGGCCCAGCGATTCCAATTCTCCTGCCGTGGCCAAATCATCCAACAAGTGCGACAGCTCCCGCCGCACGTCGTGGTTGACGATGTTGAGCCGGGCCGCGACCTGCTTGGGATTGAAGGCCTTGCCCTTGAATCTTCGGAACAAATCGAGCACCTGCATCCGCAGGCTTTCTTGGGAGGGATGTACAGCCATTCTCCACAAAGATGCCACCTTTTTCGTCCGCTTGTCGACCTTTGCCCCCATGTCTTCTCCCTCCCGTCCCAGCGCACCTCCAGCTGCGCACCGTTGGTATCCCGCTTTCCATACCGACTACGAACTGCTGGACTCGGGAAACGGGGCGAGGCTGGAACGGTTCGGTTCGGTGGTGCTGGAGCGGCCGGATGCGGGGGCGGTTTGGCCTGCAGCCTTGCCGTTGCGGGAGTGGGAAAGGGCGGACGCCCGGTTTGAGCCCACGGGTGTGGCGAAGGGACGCTGGTGGCCCGCCCCGGGACGTTCGCTGCCGGATGTTTGGACGCTGGCGTACCGGCACGGGCGGCTCGACTTGCGTTTTCAATTGGAGCTGACCTCCTTCAAGCACGTGGGCCTCTTCCCGGAGCAGGCGGCCAACTGGGACTACCTCGCCGAGACGCTGGCCCCGGGGGACCGCTTCCTCAACCTGTTCGCCTACACGGGAGGCGCTTCGCTGGCGGCACGGGCCGCTGGGGCGGATGTCACCCACGTCGATGCCATCCGCCAAGTCGTGGACTGGACCCGGGTGAACATGGAACTTTCCGGGCTGGATGGCATCCGGTGGGTGGTGGAGGACGCGTCCCGGTTCGTCGCCCGCGAACTCCGCCGGGGCAACCGCTACCGGGCCATCGCCCTCGATCCGCCCACCTGGGGCATCGGCCCCCAGGGCGCCAAATGGAAACTCGAAGACCACCTCATCCCCCTGCTCGAAGACGTCCTCGCCCTGCTCGAGCCCCAGGGCGTGTTGATTCTCAACACCTACAGCGGCCTCTCCCCCACCACCCTCGAAACCCTCGCCCGCCGGCTCGCCCCTGGCAAGACCGCCGCCTCCGGCGAGCTTTGCCTCCTCGGCAAGGACGGGCACCTGCTCCCCACCGGCAGTCTGCTGCGCCTGACCTGACCCGGGATTAAATTGCGGCCATGTTAGGCCTGAAAATCCCGACCGACATCCGCTGGGCGCAGCTCGCCGAGACCGACCTCCAAGCCCTGCTCTCCGACCACGCCTGGTGCGAACAGAAAGCGGCCACCAACGCCCTGGGCACCATCGTCCGCTACCCCCAAGAGACGGAATTGGTGGAAGCCCTTACGGCCATTGCGCAGGAGGAACTGGCGCACTTCGGGCAGGTGCTGGAGAAGATGCGGGCGCGGGGTTTGGCCTTGAAGCATGAACAAAAAGACGATTACGTGGGCACGCTGGCCCAATTCATTCGCAAAGGCGGTTCGCGGAAGCAGCAACTCGTGGACCGGCTGCTGTTTTCCGCGATGATCGAGGCGCGTTCCTGCGAGCGGTTTAAGATGCTGTCCGAGAAGCTTTCAGACCCGGACCTCAAGCAATTTTACTGGGACCTCATGGTGAGCGAGGCGCACCACTACAAGTCCTTCATCGAACTGGCGCGCACCCACGGCGGAGATGAAATCGATGTGGACGGGCGGTGGCGGGACTTTCTGGCCTACGAAGCCGAGGTCATCCAACGCTTCGGGCAGTCCGCGACCATCCACGGCTGAAGAAAAGGAGGGGTCGGTTTGAAGTGCAACCGGAGTGGCTTCCTCTGCCCCAAGGAACGATTTCAACTCAACTTGAAAAGGATGGGCAGCGTGTATTCCACGTTCACAGGCTTGCCCTGCATGCGACCCGGGACAAAGTCCGGTAGCGCGGAAACGACCCGGAGGGCTTCTGCCTCGAGCAGGGGGTGGACCCCGCGCAGCACCCGGACCTGGGTGACCTTGCCTTCCTTGCTGACCACAAATCTGAGGTAAATCCGGCCTTCAATGCCCATCTCCTTGGCCTCTTCGGGATAACGCATTTGGCTGGAAATGAAACGCATGAGCTCGTTTTGGGTACAAGTCTGACGCTCGCTTTCCGACAGGCTCTTGCACCCCGGTTGGTAGGGCATTTCCTCTGCAATCTGCAGAATCGGGTCCGGCTCAGGGAGTCCCACCGTATCCGGAGCTACGGGCATTTCACTGAGGTGCTGAGGACGCACCGGTTCTGTTTGCGCCCAGATTTCAGTTGTGGCTGAAAAAAAGAGGGCGAGGACCCATCCGGCCACTGAACCCCACGTTTTTGCTTCTTGCATGGTCCAAATAAACCCCCCAAAACGGAACTTCGCAAGTCGCCATCTGTTAATCTCCCCATGCACAAGTCGCTTCGAGCCCACGCCCTGTCCTTTCTCGACGCCATTCAGGCGACGGAAACCCGGCGGCAGGAAGTGTTGGCAGAAATCGCGGAGACGGGAACGTACCGGCACACCCCTGAAGAACTGGTTTCTGGGGCGCGGCTGGCGTGGCGCAACAGCAACCGGTGTGTGGGGCGGCACATGTGGCGGTCCCTGCACGTCTTCGATGCGCGGGAGGTCAGGGATGCGGCCGGGGTGCAGGCACAGCTGGAGTCGCATTTGGCCTTCGCCTTTCACGGAGGAGCCATCCGAAGCGCCATCACCGTCTTCGCCCCCCGGCCGCCGGAGCCCGGCACGCCCGATGTCGTTCGGGTCGCGAACCACCAGCTCCTGCGGTACGCCGGGTTCGCCCAGCCCGACGGCCGCGTCATCGGGGACCCGCACTCGGCCGCGTTCACCCAGCGCTGTCGGTCCGCCGGTTGGGAGCCGAAGTGCGGGGGGCAGGGGGCACATACCCTCCTCCCCTGGGTCATCGAAATCGACGGGGTCCCCCAGCCCCCCATCGACGTCTGCGCGCAGCGACCGGACCTCGCGCCGGAGGTGGACATCGTCCACCCCGAAGCCGGCCCACTCGGACTCCGATGGTACGCCGTCCCGCTCCTCTCCGACATGGTGCTGGTGATCGGAGGCGTGGTGTACCCCTGCGCGCCGTTCAACGGCTTCTATCTCGGCACCGAAATCGGGGCCCGCAACCTGGCCGATGCCTCCCGCTACGACGCCCTGCCGCAGGTGGCCCGGGCCCTGGGCCTCGACACCCGGAACCCCCGAACGCTCTGGCGGGACCGGGCCCTGGTCGAGCTCAACCGGGCCGTGCTCCACAGCTTCGACACGGCCGGCATCCGCCTGGCGGACCACCATCAACTGGGGGACACCTTCGAAGCCTTCTGCCAGGCGGAAGAGGCCGCCGGCCGAACCGTGACCGGCGACTGGGCCTGGCTCGTGCCGCCCCTTTCCGGAGCCCTTACGCCCCAGTTTCACCGGGAATTCGACAACGAAGTCGTCCGGCATACGAACTTCTTTTACGCTCCGGCGCTGCCTTCGGAAAAACCGGACGCCGCGAAATGCCCCTTTCACCTCTGAGCTCCCGCCAAGCTTGGCGAGCTTTTCTCTGCTTGGGGTCGGTCTTCTCGCTCGGCTGTGCTCCTGGCCCCGGGCCGCGGACAACGAGAACGGCAGAGCCGAGCGAGCGAAAGGCTGAGCATACTCAGGTGCTAAGCGCCGAACGCCCCTGACCCGAAAATAGATCGGTAAAAAAAAGGGGGCCACCCCGTTGGATGGCCCCTCTCCTATCCCGGTGAGATCACCGGATCATTCACACGC
>JBEEPJ010000180.1:0-4412 GCA_041191165.1 Bacteroidota bacterium
ATGGTGTCGCCATGGCTCATCCACACCTGCGAACCCGCGTGCATGCCGTGAAACAGTGGGTCGGTGGCATCGAGGGTGGTGAGGTGGGCACGGCCGTATTCCCTTGATTCCGAAGGCGCTACGTGTCCGCTGTGGGTATAGGCCAAATACTGCGCCCCATAGCACACCCCCAGCACGGGCACTTTCCCCAACAGCGCCTCCAGATTGGGATGGGGGGCGTCCTCGGCCCGCACGCTGAAGGGCGAACCGCTCAAGATGACCCCGTGCACATCGCCCGCCAGCTCCTTTACCGTCTCCTCCAGCCGTTGCCAGGGCAGGATTTCCGAGTAGACATTGAGCTCCCTGACCCGGCGGGCAATGAGCTGTGTGTATTGCGAGCCGAAGTCGAAGATGAGGATGCGTTGCGACATGGGCGCGAAGGTAGCAACGACATTACATTTACCCGATGGAGAAATGGACCCCCCTGGCGACCGGGTGGCGGGTGATTCTAGCCAGCCAATCCCCCCGCCGGCTCGAACTGCTCAAGTTGCTGGGACTCACCCCCCACGCACGCCCGCTGGATGTGGACGAGTCTTTCCCGGAAGGCCTGCTGCCCGAGGCGGTGGTGGAACTGTTGGCCCGCCGCAAGGCGCAGGCTGGGGTCGAGGGGCTCGCCCCCGACGAAGTGCTGATCGCCGGGGACACCGTCGTCGCCCTCGACGGGGAGATCCTCAACAAGCCGGCCGATGCCGAGGAAGCCCGCGCCATGCTGCGGCGGCTCAGCGGCCGCACCCACCGCGTCGCCACGGGCGTGGCGGTGGCCACCCTCCGCGGCGGGGTACAGAGCCGCGTCGACGTCTGCGAAGTCACCTTCGCCCCTTTGTCCGAGGCGCTCATCGAACAGTACGTCGACAGCGGCGCCCCGCTGGACAAGGCCGGCGCCTACGGCATTCAGGACCTCATCGGCGCCGCCGCGATCGAGCGCATTCATGGCTCGTACTACACCGTCATGGGCCTTCCGACCCACGCCATCTTCCAACTGCTCTCCGCCCTCCCCCACCCCGGTTAAAAAAAACGGGATTATCCGACACGCGTCAGCCTTTCCGCATCGGCGAGGGGACACCTTTGTTCCCGTGAAACGCGTTTTGATTCTGACCGATTTGACCCCGGCATCCCGGGAAGCCTGCCGTTCCGCCGTGGACTGGCTGGCCGAGGAGGATGTCCACACGACGGTGGGATTCATTCATCCCAGCTTGCCACCGACCAGTGGTCTGCTCATCCGCGTGGAACAAGTGTATCTAGACCAAACCGAGTCCCTCCGCACCACCCTCGGGGCACAGGCGACCCTCGTCTGCACTTGGGCGGAGATGCAACAGCAGATTCGGGGCAAGGCTTTTGACCTGGTGGCACTGACCGCGGGAACGCCCCAAGTCGTGGAGCCCCCTTTCCCCAGCGGTTCGGCCATTCCAGAGCACTTCATCCACGCCTGGGGGATTCCCGTACTTTCTTTCCCGGAGAACGGCGCACGTCGGGCATGATGGAGGGTCCCGCCGGCGTGCGGTGGGCGCATCTGCGCAGTGCCGCCTATCAGGAAAAACACATCCAGCGGCTGGCCGACGGCTCCGCCCGGGTCCGCTGGTTCATCCCCGACATGCATTGCGCGGCCTGCGTCGCCTTCCTCGAAGACCTCCCCGCCCGCGAACCCGCCATCCGGCACGCCGAGGTGAATTTCCCCCGGAAATCCCTCACCATCGCCTTCGATGACCAAACGCTCCCTCCCGATGCCCTGGCCACCTGGCTCGAAAAGCTGGGCTACCCGCCTGAAGTGCGGGAGGAATCTGCGGGCAGCGCTGGCGGGGAGCGCGCGAAGACCGCCCGCCGCGCGGAGCTGGGGCGGCTCGCCGTGGCGGGATTCTGCTTCGGGAACATCATGCTCATGTCCTTCGCCGACCACCTCGGCGGCGAGGTTTTTGACGCGAGCGGGTTTGAAGGGCTCTTCGGGATGTTCAATTTCCTGCTTTCCCTCCCCATCCTCTTCTACAGCGGCAGCGGCTACTTCGTCAGCGCCTGGCGGGCGCTGCGATCGGGCGGACTCAACATGGACGTGCCCATCGCATTGGGCATCGTGGCCATCATGGGGCGCTCGACCTGGGAATGGGCAACGGGCTACGGCATGGGCTACTTCGATTCGCTGGCTGGCCTGGTCTTCTTCCTGCTCATCGGCAAGTGGTACCAGGGGCACACGCACGCCCAGATGTCTCATGAGCGAGACTACCGCAGCTGGTTCCCGATGAGCGTGTTGCGGCAGGAGGCCGCCGGGGCGTTTGCCGCCGTGCCCATTTCGCAATTGCAGGCGGGGGACCGCATTCGCATTCACCACGGGGAAATCATTCCCGCCGATGGAAGGCTGTTGGAGGGGGCAGGCCAAATCGATCGCTCCTTCGTCACCGGCGAGAGCCTCCCGGTCCCGGTGGCACCCGGCGATTTGGTCGAGGCCGGCGGTCGGCAGCTCGCCGGGGCCCTCCTGCTGGAGGTCATTCGCCCCGTGGAGCAGAGCGCCTTGACCCGCATGTGGAACAGCGAGGCGTTCCAGAAAGAACGCCAGGACGTGGTCACCGATCCCGTCAACCGCATTTCCAAGCGCTTTACGCTCTACGTCCTGACCATCGCCACAGCCTCCTGGGCGTTCTGGATCCTCCGGGACGCCGGCACGGCCTGGAATGCCCTGACCGCCACCCTGATCGTGGCTTGTCCTTGCGCCCTCGCCCTGAGTCTCCCCTTCACCTACGGGAGCTCCATGCGCTACCTGGGCCGGGCCGGAGCCTACCTCAAGAACACGTTGGTCGTGGAACGCATGGCCGGGGTGGAGACGCTGGTCTTCGACAAGACGGGAACCCTGACGTCCGCCGCCGGATTCTCGGTGCGTTACGAAGCCCTCCCCGGTGCGCCCGGCGGCACGACCGAGGGCCCCTCCGCAGAGATTCGAGACGCCGTGGCCGCCGTGGCCGCGTCCAGCGCCCACCCGCTCAGCCGGGCCATCGCGGGCCACTGGACCGGGGCACGCCCGGAGGTACAGGGGTTCGAGGAGCACCCCGGCGCGGGCATTCGGGCGCAGGTGAACGGACAGGAGGTGCGCATCGGCAATGCCCGCTGGGTGGGCTGGGACGCCGCCGCCGTCGAAGCCGCCTTCCCGGCCAACACAGCTGAGCCCGGCCCCCCAAGGGCGGCGCCCGGCGCGGAGCCCAAGCCGGCACCCGGGGCCGATCTGCGCACGACCTTCAGCTACGTCGCCTGGAATGGTACCCCCATCGGCCGCTTCTGCTTCACGAAACCCCTGCGGACCGGCATCGCCCAGGAGCTGACCGAGCTGGGACAACGGTACGACCTGCACCTCATCAGCGGCGACTCCGATGCCGAGCGCGCCGCCTTCGCCCCGTGGTTCCCCGCGGACCAAATCCACTTCTCCCAACAACCCGAAGACAAGATGGCCTACATCGCCGCCCAGCAGGCGGCGCGCCAGTCCACCCACCCCGGTACGTTCGTGGCCATGGTCGGCGACGGCCTCAACGACGCCGGGGCCTTGCGCCAGGCGGACCTGGGCATCGCCGTGGTCGACGACCTGTACGCCTTCTCTCCCGCAAGCGACCTCATCCTCAGCGCCCACGCCCTCCCTTACCTCGGCAAGATGTTCGCCTTCGCGCGGGAGAGCCGGCGCACCGTCTACCTCCTCTTCGCCATCTCGTTCTGCTACAACCTCGTGGGACTGACCTTCGCCGTCCAGGGCCTGCTGACCCCCATTGTCGCCGCCATCCTCATGCCCGTGAGTTCCTTCACGGTCGTAGCCGTCGCCCTCGCCCGGACCCGCTACGCCTGGCGCAAGGTGGGCCTGCCTACTGCCCTCACCCGTTCGCAAGACTGATTCAGCGCACCCCAGATCGCCCTGAAAACTGATTCAAATCAGTTGGAGCGGTGAGCCTCGTCAGCCCCGGCGCAGCGGGAGCGGGGGTAATTCGCGGCAGAAACAGTTGATATGTCGGTTATACCCCTTCTCATTGTGTGTGGCATGGTCGTGGCGGGCGGGTTCCTGCTGGGATTCCTGTGGGCTTTGCGCTCAGGCCAATTCGACGATGACACCACCCCTTCCTGGCGCATCCTGGAATCTCCCCCGGTGACCCAGCCTGCTGCCAAGGCACCCACACCCGGCGAAGTTGGACGAACCCCATCGTCCTCGCACCGCTCCCCTGACGTTCACACCTCGCTCCCCACATCATGAGCCAAGAACACTTTACCTACGACAACACCGTCGTCAAACACTTTTTGATCGCCACCGTCGTGTGGGGCATTGTGGGGATGTTGGTGGGGCTGACAGCTGCGAGTCAACTGGTTTGGCCTGAATTGAATGCAAACCTCCCCTGGCTGACCTTCGGTCGCAT
>JBEEPJ010000181.1:0-4407 GCA_041191165.1 Bacteroidota bacterium
TGCAGGAGTCAAAAGACCTTCACCACTGATTAAGCACAGAAGACCCCATTCATTATGAAACTGCTCATTCTTTTGGTCATCGTGGTGGGCTTGGTGGCCACCTTGCAATTGGCCAAAGTTTACCAGCTCACGTCTGCGCTTCGAGCCAAGCGTGAGGAGGATATCTCAGAAGCGGACAACCGGCTCAACGGGGGATTGTTCCTGGCTTTCATGGCGGCTTTTTACACCAGTTTCATCTGGTTGATGGTGCGGTATGGGGACTATCTGCCCCCGTCGGCATCTGCCCACGGCGACGATGTAGACCAGTTGATGAACTTCAACTTGGCCATCATCATTTTCGTCTTCTTCCTGGTGAACACCCTGCTCTTCTGGTTCGCAGCGAAATACTATCACCGTCCGGACAGGAAGGCGAAGTTCTTCGCACACGACAACCGATTGGAGTTGATCTGGACCGTCATTCCATCCATCGTTTTGGCCGCCATCATCGCGTATGGCCTTCGTACCTGGAACGCCATGACGGGAGAGGCATCGGCGGACGCTTTGCAGGTGGAAGTGTATTCAAAGCAGTTTGACTGGACGGTGCGATATCCGGGTGCGGATGGTCAGTTTGGTCTGGCAGATTTCAATTTGATTACGGCGACCAATCCGTTGGGAATTGCCACTCCGGAAGGGGTACAGGAAGCGCTGCTCGCACTGGATTCCCAGATTGTGGAGTTGGAGTCTGTCATCGCACACGAGAAAGGTCATCTCGTGAAAGAACAGGGTTCGTTGACGGAGGAGTTGAAGGGCGGACACGGACATTCTGCACCGGATGCCGGCCGCAAAGCGCGCATCGAGGCGCGGCTCGCTGAGATCGACAATATGTTGGCCAGCGACAAGGTGGTCATCCTCACCGATGCGCAATACGAAGCTACTGCGGACAAGCTCTACCGATTGAAGCGGCATCGTCAGCGCATTTCGGAGTTGGAGCAATTCGATTTTGAAGGGGGAATCCCCGCTTGGGAGGCCGGCAAAGACGACCAAATCGTCAAGGGCGAGTTTCACATTCCCGTCGGGCGAGAAGTGGAATTCATTTTCCGTTCCCGTGACGTGATTCACTCAGCCTACATGCCGCATTTCCGGGCGCAGATGAATGCCGTCCCAGGTGTCCCCACCCGATTCAAGATGACTCCAACCATCACGACGGATAGCATGCGCACCATCACGGGTGATGAGGAGTTCAATTACGTTCTGTTGTGCAACAAAGTATGTGGTTCGGCGCACTTTAACATGCAAATGACCATTGTGGTTGACACACCTGAGCAGTATGAAGCTTGGTTGGCTGAACAGGCTGCATATGGCGCTGCCCCCAAGGAAGCGACGGATGCTGCAGCGGGCGAAGGAGATGCTGCGGCTACCGATGCTGCCAGTGCGGATTCCACCGGAACGCCACCTGCGGCACCCAACTCCCCAGATCCGGCAGCGCCTGCAGGTGCCAGCCGGACTGCGACCGCAACTCCACGAAACAAGAATCAAGGAAACATTTGATCATGGCAGCGCATACGCACCACCACGAGGAGAGCTTTGTTTCAAAGTATGTCTTCTCGCAGGACCACAAGATGATTTCCAAGCAGTTCCTCATTACTGCAGTTTTCATGGGGATCTTGGCTGTGATGTTGTCGATCTTCTTCCGGCTGCAACTGGGATGGCCGGGCGAACAGTTCGCCATCTTGGAAACTTTCCTGGGCAAGTGGGCGCCTGACGGCGTTCTGGATCGCAATGCCTATCTCGCCCTGGTCACCATTCACGGAACCATCATGGTCTTCTTCGTGTTGACCGGCGGACTATCGGGCACCTTTTCCAATTTGCTCATTCCATTGCAAATCGGAGCGCGGGATATGGCGTCTGGGTTCCTGAACATGTTGAGCTACTGGTTCTTTTTGGTTTCCAGTATCATCATGATTTTCTCCCTCTTTGTGGAGGGTGGGGCTGCTTCAGGGGGTTGGACGGTATATCCGCCGTTGAGTGCACTGCCGCAAGCCATGCCCGGATCGGGGATGGGGATGACCCTCTGGTTGATTTCGATGGTTTTATTCGTGGTCTCCTCTTTGTTGGGCGGTCTCAATTACATCGTAACCATCATCAACCTTCGGACGAAGGGAATGTCGATGACCCGGTTGCCCTTGACGATTTGGGCGTTCCTGGTAACGGCCATTCTCGGCGTGTTGAGTTTCCCGGTGTTGGTTTCCGCCGTGGTTTTGCTGCTCATGGATCGTTCCATGGGCACGGCTTTCTATCTGTCCGACATCTACATCGCGGGTGAAGCGCTGGATGTGACGGGAGGAAGTCCCATCCTGTACCAGCACTTGTTCTGGTTCTTGGGTCACCCGGAGGTGTACATCGTTCTGTTGCCCGCTTTGGGCATCAGCTCTGAGGTCATTGCCACCAACGCACGCAAGCCCATCTTCGGCTACAAAGCGATGATTGGGTCCATCCTGGGGATCGGATTCCTCAGTTTCATCGTTTGGGGTCACCACATGTTTGTGACGGGCATGAATCCGTTCTTGGGCTCTGTCTTCGTTTTCACAACCCTCTTGATCGCCATTCCTTCGGCGGTGAAGGCCTTTAACTACCTCACGACGCTCTGGCAAGGAAACATCCGTTTCACCCCTGCCATGTTGTTCAGCATCGGGTTGGTAAGCACCTTCGTCACGGGAGGATTGACGGGAATCATTCTGGCCGACTCGGCGTTGGACGTCAATGTGCATGACACGTATTTCGTGGTAGCGCACTTCCACATTGTGATGGGGATGTCGGCCATCTTCGGAATGTTGGCTGGGGTTTATCATTGGTTCCCCAAGATGTTTGGGCGGATGATGAACATGAAGTTGGGTTTCGTACACTTCTGGATTACCCTGATCACGGGATACGGAGTTTTCTTGCCCATGCACTTTGTCGGCATCGCTGGAGCACCCCGTCGATACTACGATTATTCGGAGTTCTCATACTTGGATTTCGTGATGGACTTGCAGCCGCTGATTTCGACTTTCGCCATCATCGGGGGAATCGGGCAGTTGTTCTTCCTCTTCAACTTCTTCTACAGCATTTTCCGCGGACAGCGGGCGGTGGAGAATCCATGGGGTTCCAACACCTTGGAATGGACTACGCCCGTAGAGCATGTTCATGGAAACTGGCCGGGGGCACTCCCAGAAGTGCATCGTTGGGCCTATGATTACTCCAATCCAGAACACGAGGCGGACTTCGTACCGCAAACGACGCCTTTGTTGCAGGGGGAACACGCGCATGGGTGATGTGGGGAGGCTGGAGCAGGGCAGGATGGGGGTTGCTTTGGGTTTGCTGTAGTGTAGCAGTGTGGGCTCAGGCCCCCAGGGTTCAGGCGTTCCCCGAGGGAGCGCCTTATCCTTTTGTGGTGGCCACACAACATGACTCGTTGCTCGAGGGCGGCGCGCCGATCTTGTTGTTCCTTCACGGCCGGAGCCTTTCGGGAACGCAATTGGAACTGGTGCAGCGCTACGGGGTCATCGATGCCATGAAGCGCGGGAGTAGGGTGCCAGCGTTGGTCGTTGCCCCGCAGTTGAAGAAGGGCGAATCGTGGGACCCTCAACGGGTGGCGGGATTGTTGGATTGGGTGGAGAATCGATACAAAACGGATCCGGACCGGGTGTATGTGGTGGGCATGAGCCTGGGCGGTTATGGCACGATGGACGTGGCTGGGGCCTATCCCGAGCGGTTTGCAGCTGCGATTGCCATCTGTGGGGGTGGTCAGTTGAAGTATGCCTGTGGACTCGCTCAAACCCGGCTGTGGATCCAACACGGTACGCGCGATGTGCATGTTCCCCATTCTGAATCGGAGAAGATGTACGAGGCCATCAAGGCCTGCAATCCTGAGGCCCAATGCGAGTTGACCTTGTTTCCACAGTATGACCATGGCAAAATTGCGCGGGAGTTTTACAACCCACAGCTCTATGAGTGGCTCTGGAAGCATAATCGGGAATCGAAGGTGGTGATTGGGGAGATGGAGTAAGTTTGGTTGCCATGAATACAGGGAACGAGGAATTTGATTTGCGGGGAGAGGCGGAGCGGCCATCCGACGGGGAATGGGACCGGGTGCTGAGGCCGGCGCGATTCGATGATTTTACAGGACAGCGCGGAGTGCTGGACAATCTCGAGGTCTTCGTCCGGGCTGCGCGTCAGCGGGCAGAAGCCTTGGACCACGTGTTGTTGCATGGACCGCCGGGGTTGGGGAAGACCACCTTGGCGAACATCGTGGCTTCCGAGATGGGCGTGGGCATTCGAACCACTTCGGGGCCGGTGTTGGACAAGCCGGGAGACCTAGCGGGATTGCTGACGAATCTCGAGCACAATGACGTTCTGTTTATCGACGAGATTCATCGGTTGAGCCCGGTG
>JBEEPJ010000182.1:0-4406 GCA_041191165.1 Bacteroidota bacterium
ACCCAGCGGGCCCAGCCCGGCTCCTGTTCCAGGCGTGCGGCGGCCGCGGGTGACAAACCCGGCACGGCATGGGCCTCGGCCAAGGCACGTGGCCAACCTGTCTGGGTCAGGTGGGACAGGAGCGCTTCACCTTCCAACCCGGTGAGCCAGCCAGCCTCTACCCACTGGGCAATGGTTCCTTCGATTCGGTCTGCGAGGACTTCTCCCTGCCCTTGGGCCCGGAGGTCGAAGGCCCAGCCGAAACACACCCCGAGTACCAGCGTGGCCTGGACCCAACGGCGCAAATCTTCTATGCTCCTATCACCCGGAGCACCGGACAGCTTCAAGCCCTTCATCGTGCCCGCTCCGTTCCGTTCCACTCCGCCCATCCCCGTACGCCTCGCCCAGGCCAACTGTGACCCAGCGAAGCGGACCCGCGAATCCCACCGCCCAGCCCGGCCCAAGCCCAGCCGAGCATGGCACTCCGAGGCGCACTGCTCAAGTGGACCCGGAACCACCCCTGACCCGTCCGCCGTCCTGCAGCGACAAACCACCCCCCATGACGCGACCAACCGCCCTCTCCCGTGAAATCCGCTTCGCTGCGCTGCCATCTCACCCCGCCATCCCATCCCCGTTGGGCCTGGGTCGCCCGCAACTCGGGCACCACACCGCTCCACGGAATCGCGGCCCGACACCAAGCCGTCCCTGTCGCCGCTCCCCACGGCGCACGCAAGGCCGCGGCCGCCGTGGACTCCAACTGCCAGATTCCCACCTCGGGCCAGTTCGCAACGGCCCCGCCCATCCGCGCATGAAACACCACCTGCGAAAACAGCTCCCAGTCGCGGCCCACCTCGGCGCGGACCGCCCCCCAGGCCGGGGCGAAGTCCCCGCGGAGCCCCAAGCACCAGATCGCGGACTCCGGACGCTGTCGGTTCAAGGGCAACATCCCTGCCCAAGTACCTCGGGACGCAGGCCCCGCGTGAAAATCCAGTGCCACCGCCCGGACCCGCGGTCCGGGGAGCCACCCCCACTCGCCTGCCGGCCCCTGCGCGGCGGCAAATCCTCCCCCCATCCATCCCAAGGCCAGCCAGAGACCGCCGACGCCGCAAATCCTCCCCTTCATGCCGCAAAGGAAGGGCCGGCAGGCGGGCGCCCCCCCGCCGATTCACGGTCGGGGGACGCCGGTTTAATTCTGTACCGGAGGCGGGTCGCGCCAGACGCACCCGGGGATGCTGCGGTCCTCGGGCGGGGCGTAAGACCAGTCCTGCATGACCCCCGTGGGGGCGTCGAGCAGGGCGATGGACCGCAGCGTCCCCGCCTCCAGGTCGATGCGCAGTCGGCTGCAGGTGGCACGGGTGAGCATCGGGTCCGCCGGGCCCTCGGACTCCACCAGATACAAGACTTCTCCGTTGCCCTCTGCCAGCAAGGTGTGCAGCGTTCGGTCCGCGTACAGCCCCGTGATCACACGCCCTGCCACCTGGTGGTAGGCCGAGTCCAGCGCCGGCGTCATGGCAAAGGCGTGCCCTCGGGCCCGGAGCTCGCCCGTGCCGTCCGGTTGCTGGGCGAGCACGATGGTGTCTGCTCGGAGGGTTTGGCCTTCCAACCACAACGCGGGTTCCTGGCGCATCTCGAGCCGCTCACCGACTTCCCACCAGAGGAGGGTGTCGCACGCGCCCAAGATTTCCCCCTGCTCAAAAATCACGTGCGGGTAGGCGTGCACGCGGTCGGGGTAGCGGATGAGGGTATCGCAGTGCACCAGGGTGGGCTCGTCCTGCGTGGCATCGCGCAGTTGCACGCGGGATTCCCGGCCCGTCATCTGCATGATTTCCGTGGAATCCATTTCTTGCCAAACCCGCAAATGGCCGCCCGTCAGCTCCCGTTGCCCCAGGGTATCGGTCAGCACCACGCGGCCGCTCGCAGTGCGCCAACTCCCCGGCCCGGGATTTTCCAAATCGCCCGACCAGGTGACTGTGTCCGCGGTGAGGGCGTCAGCGCCTTGGCGCACGGTGACCGGCAGATCGGCCCGGCCGGTCAGCCACCCCTTCGCCCCGCCGGCATCGAGCCGGCCCCGCTGGCACCGCATCTCGAAAGACCCGTCCCGGCGAACCACGCGGGTGGCCCCTAGAAACGCCATCGCCTCCGGGCTCCGATCGATGTGCATGGAGTCGGAGCGGATGATCTCGTCCGGGGTTTCCAACACGACTGCCCCGCCGAGCTGGAGGCGGCGGGTGCTCAAGTCGTAACGGGCGTGGCGGGCCGCGATGCGCTCGGCGCCCGTCTCGATGACACCGCCCCCCGCGAACCGCGCCACGCGATCGACGACATGATACTCCAGCCGCGGGGCCTTCACCCAGGAGGTTCCATCTGTCAACTGCGCCTTGCGCCCCGTGGCCGTCAGCTTATCTGTGGTGGGATCCATGAGCACCTCATCCGCCGCCAGTGAAAACCCCTGTGGATCTGTCACACCCACCCCGCCCATCGCCTGAAAGCGCCCGTCGTCAAACCGCCACGCACTGTCGCACCGCAAGGTGGCCTGCCGGTAGCCCAAAACCACATCCCCCACCAGGCGCTGCACACCCGGCAGCGAGGCGCTGCGCAAAATCGCGTCCGCGCGCTCGATGCGCACCCGGGGGCGCCCTGTCGTGTCGGCAGGGGCCAACGGCATCTGGGCCGCGCACAGGAAGGGACAGCTGGCCGCAATTCCGACCAACCCCCGCAGCCATCTCAATCGCGTCTCGGGCATGGAGGCGCAATTTCACACCGGAAGAGGTCCCGTGGGTCGGTGTTGGGATTTTTTTGGGGCGGGCAACGCTCGTCTGAAGTCGCCCGTTCCGCAGTACCTTGGCTCCCCGAAAATCGCGGGTGTGGTGAAATTGGTATACACGCCAGACTTAGGATCTGGTGCCGAAAGGCGTGGGGGTTCGAGTCCCTTCACCCGCACAAGTTATGTCCTCTTGGGTGGGGACGGTTTGGCCTAAAAGATTGAAAAGCAAGCGGTTCTAAAAATGAACATCGAAAGAGCAAACATCGAGGAGTTGGTGGCGCGCATCACCATCCAAATGACGCCAGAGGACTACCGGGAAAGGGTGGAAAAGGTGCTGGGTCAATATCAACGCCAGGTGCAGATGCCGGGCTTTCGCAAGGGAAAGGTGCCCATGCCGCTGATCCGCAAGCAGTACGGCACGCCGGTGCTCGCGGAGGAAATCAACAAGATGATCCAGGAACAGTTGGAGGACTATCTCAAGTCGAATCAGCTGAATATCCTCGGCAACCCCATCCCCAGTGAGGATGCGAAGGACGAGGGCAACTGGGAAAAGCCCGAGAACTTCACGTTCCACTTCGACATCGGGCTCGCACCGGACATTCACCTCGAAGCCGCCGGACAGCGCACGTATACGCGCTACCGGGTGCAGCCCACGGAGGAGAGCATCGAGCAGCGCATCCAAGGCCTCGCCATGCAGGAGGGGACATTCCAGCCGACAGAAGTCGCCGGGGAAAACGATGTCGTCACCGCTTGGAGCCGTTCTGTGGATGAGCAGGGCGAGGCCTTGAGCGAGGCCGAACCTGCCGAAGTGAAGGTCTTCCTGCGCAATCTATCGGACGAGACCCTTCGCGAGGCGTTCTTGGGCGTGAAGGAAGGCGACCACCGCAAGGTCGATGTGCACGCCATTTCGCATCAAGGCCACGAAGAGCTCGGGCGCATTTTGGGGCTGAGCCACGACGAAATTCACCACATTGAAGGGGTGCTCGCTTTCGAGGTCATTCGCGTGGAGCGACTCGTCCCTGCAGCCATCGATCACGCGTTGTGGGACAAGCTCTACGGAGAGGGAATCATCACCAGCGAGGCCGCTTTCCGGGAACGGGTCTCTCAGGACCTCGCGAAATCTCTGGAACGCGAAGAAGAGGCGTTGTTCCGCCGCGCTTTTGTGGCGGAATTGATCGACCATTTGCAGATTCCCCTGCCCGACGCCTTCATGAAGCGCTGGATCAAGCTCACCAACGACAAGCCCATCACCGAAGAGCAGTTGGAGGCAGAGTACCCCATCTACGCCAAGGATGTACGTTGGGACCTGCTCAAGCGCCTCATTCTCGATGAAATCAACGAGCCGCTGACGATAGAAGACCTGAAGGCCGAGGGCAAGAAACTGCTCTTGCAGCAGTACAGCTACCTCGGACTCACGGGAGCGGAGGAGTGGATCGATTCCACTGTCGAATCGCTGCTCAAGAAGCAGGAAGAGCGGGAGCGCATCATCGAGTTGCTCGTGGATCGACGCGTGGTGGAGGCGCTCTGCAAGCGGTTGTCAATTGTAGACCAAACCCTCCCCATGCCCGAGTTTCAGGAGCGCTACATCGCCGCCCACCGCCGAAACTGACCTTCCCTTCTTCTGCACCTGTTAATCAACCCCCCTCAACGTTCAATCCCCCTC
>JBEEPJ010000183.1:0-4376 GCA_041191165.1 Bacteroidota bacterium
TTCGGTTGAGGTGCATCGAGACCGCAGGTTTATCAACACCTACTGGGCGGATGGGCTGATCGTCTCGACTCCCACGGGCTCCACGGCGTATTCCCTGAGCGCCGGTGGACCCATCATCATGCCCGGTGCGGAAGTGGTATGTCTGACCCCCATCGCGCCGCACAATCTGACAGATCGGCCGCTCGTATTGCCGTTGACAGGGTCTTTGAGCCTGCGCCCAGATGGACGCGAGAGCACGTTGTTGTTGACCTTGGATTCCCGGACCTTCACCCTGCAGGTCGGCGATCGCGTGACCATCTCCCCCGCTCCCTTTCGGGTTCGGATGATCCACTTGGAACATCAGGATTATTTCTCCACGATTCGCGCGAAAATGCATTGGGGCGTGGATCCTCGAAATCGCTGAAGCCCCGGTCGAAGGAGGTTGGAATTTCTGTGGTTATTCGGACAATCTCCCGTAATTTCGCCCGTTAGCAGTTGAACATGCAGCGCAGGAATTTGGCATTCCGTAGGAACCGCGATCAGGATCACAACCCCCATCGCCCGGCGGCCCGGTGGGCGGGTCGGATGCTTTTGTTTGGAGCCCTGCTCGCGGGATTGATGCAGGCACCCGGGGTCTGGGCACAGAGGCGGTTCGATCAGTCTAAAGAAATTGGGCTGGCCTTGGGAACGGCTTATTACTTGGGCGATCTCAATCCCCACCGGCATCTGGCGGGACACAAAAAGCCGGCTTTCGGCGGTTACCTTCGGTACAATTTGGATGGGCGAATTTCGCTGCGGGGGGGGGTGTTTTCAGGAACCATTGAGTTCTGGGATGCCGATAGCGACAACCCCTGGCAGCAGAACCGCAACTTGCATTTTCGCAATCAAATCACAGAGGTCTCTGCGCTGGTGGAGTTCAATTATCTGAACCACCGAATGGGCAACCCCAAGGATCAGATTACGGCATACTTGACCACCGGACTCGCCGTTTACAACCACATGCCGCTGGGGAAGTTGGAGGACAACTGGTTTGAATTGCAGCCCCTCGGCACAGAGGGACAAGGGACGACTTGGGGCGAAGCGCAGGGCCTTGAGCCTTACGCTTTGACGGGTTTGGCCTTGCCCTTCGGTTTTGGATTCAAGGCAAATGTGGGGCCGTTCTTCGCCTTTAACGTGGATTGGGTCTTGCGCAAGACCTGGAATGACTATTTGGATGATGTGAGCGGTTTCTACGCGAACGAGGCGGTATTGCGGGAGGAGAAGGGGGAATTGGCGGTATTGCTTGCCGACCAATCGCTCACCACCCCCAATGACCGGTCAAGCCAGGCCGGGTTGCAACGGGGCGACGCGGGTCGAGACGACGTGTATGGCATGCTGACGGCATCCGTGAGTTTCAGAGTTTCCAAGCGGCCCACAACGTGTTGGAATCAATGAAGCCCCTCTCCAACGCGCAACAGCGGGAGACGTATCTGCGCGACCTGGGCATCGATCCCGCCGGCGTTCCGCAGCATGTGGCGATCATCATGGACGGCAATGGGAGGTGGGCGCAGATGCGGGGTGAAGAGCGGATGTTTGGCCATATGCACGGTGTGGAGTCCGTGCGCTCGACCGTTGAAGGGGCGTTGGAGGCCGGCGTTCGTTACTTGACCCTCTATGCCTTTTCAACGGAGAATTGGAACCGTCCGGCGGAGGAGGTGGCTGCGCTGATGGATCTCCTGGTGAATACCCTGATTCGAGAGGTGGACGATTTGGCGGAGAAGCGGGTGCGTCTGCGGGCGATTGGCGATTTGAGCGCGTTGCCGGAGGCATGCCAAACCTCGCTCCAAGCTGCCGTGGACCGCACGGCCTCCTTGGACGGTTTGGACTTGGTGTTGGCGTTGAGTTACAGTTCAAAGTGGGAGTTGGTGGAAGCGATGCGGCAGATCATACGAGATGGTCTTGCGCCTGAGGCGGTGGACGCGGATTTGATCAGCTCCCGCCTTTCGACCCGCGGCATCCCAGATCCGGAGTTGATGATTCGCACGAGCGGCGAACATCGCATCAGCAACTTCATGCTGTGGCAGTTGGCCTATGCGGAGTTCCATTTTAATCCGGTGCTCTGGCCCGACTTTCGCAAGTCGCACTTTTTCGATGCGATTCGGGATTTTCAGCGCAGGGACAGGCGGTTTGGTGGGGTGATGGTCACGTCAGGAATTGGGAAATGATGATCGGTAAGAAAACAAGCTGCAAGCCAGGATGGATGTGGGGGTTGGGGTTGCTCCTGTGCTGGATGGCAGGTGGCCTTGCTCCTGCCTGGGCGCAGGACGGACAGCCCTATACCATCGCGGGATTGACCGTGCTGGGCGCGGAGTACACCGACGTACAGGCGGTGAAGCTATTCAGTGGTTTGGCAGTGGGGGAGGAGGTGGTCATTCCGGGGGAGGGCATCGCAAAGGCCATCCGCAACCTCTGGGAGCAGCAGTTGTTTGGAGATGTGGCCATCGAGGTGGCGGAGTACCGTGGGACCGATGTTTTTCTGGTCATCCGGGTGCGGGAATTGCCTCGATTGACCCGATACACCATCGAGGGCATCAGCCGTTCGGAGCAAGAGACGGTCAAGGGCAAAATGGACTTGCTCACGGGGCGCATCGTCAACGAACACGTGGTGGCCAAGGCGCGCAAGCGACTGCGCGATCACTACACGGAGAAGGGGTTCTGGGATGTGCAGATAGACATTCAACAGAAACCCGATACCCTATTCGAAAATGGCGCTATGCTGGCCATTGTCGTGCAGAAGGGCAAGAAGGTGAAGGTCGGCGAGATTCGGTTTGAGGGGGTGTCCGCCGTCGAGGAATCGAAGCTCAAGCGCTCGATGAAAGACCTCAAAGAGGCCACCTGGTACAGGGTGTTTAAGTCTCCCAAATATGTGGAGGAGAACAAAGAGAAGGCTTCGGGTCAGATTTTGGCCTATTACAATCAACAGGGATTTCGCAATGCGCGCATCGTGAGCGACTCTTTGTATCGCCTCCCGGATGGCAAGTTGGGCGTGGTGTGGAGGGTGGAGGAAGGCACTCCTTTTTATTTCGGAAACATCGTTTTTTCCGGGAACACGAAATACCGCTCCTCGCAACTCGACTCCATCTTAGGCATCGTTCCCGGGGAGGTATACAATCTCGAGCGCCTGGAAACCCGGTTGTACATGGACCCCAAGAAGGGGATGGACTTGAGCTCGCTCTATCAGGATGATGGCTACTTGACGTTTCAGGTGGTTCCCGTGGAGACCGCCATCGTTGGCGACCGCATCGACCTCGAGATCCGCCTGCAGGAGGGCAAGCAGTTTCGCATCGGCGAAGTGCGGGTCACCGGCAACACCAAGACGAACGACCACGTCATTTACCGGGAGATTCGCACGCGTCCGGGAGACCTTTTCAACCGGACGGATATCATCCGCACCCAGCGGGAATTGGCTCAGCTGAACTATTTCAACCCGGAGGCCTTCGGCATCGTGCCCGAACAGCATCCTGAGGATGGGACGGTGGACATCACGTATCAGGTTGAGGAAAAACCCTCGGACCAAATCGAACTGAGCGGCGGATGGGGGGGAGGCCGGGTGGTCGGAACGCTGGGAATCGCCTTCAACAACTTCTCGGCGCGGCGTATGTTCGATCCGGAATCCTGGCGTCCGATTCCCACGGGCGATGGGCAGCGACTGAGCATCCGGGCCCAATCAAATGGCCTGTTCTTTCAGAGTTATAATCTCAGTTTTACCGAGCCCTGGCTCGGAGGCCGCAAGCCCAATAGCCTCAGCATCTCCGCATGGCACTCCATCCAATCCAATGGCCAGCGGAAGCGGATCGACGGCGTCTTGAACGAGGGGCGTCAGTCGGTGGAAATTACCGGGGTGCAGGTGGGGCTTGGCCAGCGCTGGAACCGACCCGACGACTGGTTTGTGATGCAGGCGGCGTTGAGTTACCAGCATTTCTTGCTGGATGATTACGGGGCGTTTTTCAGTTTTTCGCAGGGCCGATCGAACAACCTGGCAGCCGTTTTTAGTTTGGGTCGAAATTCGGTTTCTGACCCGATCTATCCCGTTTGGGGATCCAACATCAACCTCACAGTGAAGGCGACGCCGCCCTATTCGATGTTCCGTTCAGGGGTGGATTACGCGTCCCTCACCGACCAAGAGCGCTTCAAGTGGGTGGAGTACCACAAATGGAAGTTCAAGGCGGAGTGGTTTACTCCCTTGTCGCAATCCGCAGGGGAGAATCCGAGGACCTTGGTCCTGCGCACGCACGTGGGGATGGGGCTCATCGGACAGTACAACCGCGCGGTGGGCCTTTCGCCGTTCGAGCGGTTCTACCTCGGCGGGGTGTTCCTGAGCGGATTCGTCCTCGACGGGCGGGAGATCCTGAACCTCC
>JBEEPJ010000184.1:0-6199 GCA_041191165.1 Bacteroidota bacterium
CAGGCGTAGAACGCGCCCCTGTCACCCCGGCCACCAGTGCCTCCAACAACTGCGCCGGAGTATCCCGTACGAAGTTCACCCGGCGCACGGGCACCCCCAGGCCCTCCGCGAGTGCGTCCAGGTCCAGGCTTTCCCGTTCCCCTTGAGCGTCCTTTTTCTGCGTCTCGTTGATGAGCACAAACCCCGCACTTCCCCAAGCCAGGACCTGGAGCACCAGGAACAACCCGCTGCGCACCTGCTCCTCCTCCAACACCAGCGCCAACACATCCGGCCTGCGCCCCCCCCCCGACTGCAACAGCACTTCCTGCGTCACCTGCTCGTCTGGCGACTGGGCGAAGAGACTGTACGTTCCCGGCAAATCCACCAGCTCCCAATCCGGCACGGAACGCAAGGCAGCTCGGCTCGCCCCGACCGTCACCCCCGGCATGTTGCCCACCTTGCCCCGAGATCCGGTGAGCCGATTGAAAAGCGTGGTTTTTCCGCAGTTGGGGTTGCCCACCAGCGCGATGGTCAGCTGCTCACGCGTGCGATGGCCTTTCGACCCCTCAGGGGAACTCACTTCTTGGTCAGCCATTGCTGCGGATTCTGCGGCGTTTTGTTGCTGCCATCGATGTGCCAAACCTCAAAATGCACCGTCCCGCTGCCCTCCACGGTTCGGGCCCGGCCGATGGCGGCTCCGGCGTTGACCGTGGCCCCTTTGCTGACCGACACAGATTCCAAGTTGCTGTATACCGTCCGATAAGCGCCATGGGAGAGGATGACCGTGGACCCCGCACCCGGGAGTTGGAAGACGCTGCTGACCGTGCCCTTGAATACGGCCGTGACCTCGGCCCCCGCGTCGGTGGTCAGGTCGATGCCATTGTTGTCGAGTACGATGCCCGCAAGGGTCGGGTGGTTCTGCCGGCCAAACTTCCCTGTGACCACCCCGCGCTTCACCGGCCAGGCGAGCAGGGCCTTGTTCTTTTCAAACTGTTCTGAAACCACTTTTCCGGCCGGCGTGAGCGCAAATTCGCCCGAGGTCGTGGCGCGTTCGGCCGCCAGTTCCTTTTCGATCATCCGGCTGATTTCGTTGTTGAGGCGATTGCGCTCTTTTTCCGCCTTCTTTTGCTCCTCGCGCAGCCGGCTTTCTTCGCGCTTGAGTTTGTCGACCAGCGCGGCCCGGCCAGAACGGTCGGCGGCGAGGCGGTCGCGCTCTGTATTCATTTCCGCCAGGACCACGCCGGCCCGTTCGCGTGCCGTGGTGAGGGCGGTGCGCTCCACCGTGAGCTGCTGTTGGTTGCGGGTGATGGCATCGACTTGCTCCTTGCGAAGCGTGGCGTAGGACTGCAGGAGCTGGAAGCGCAGGGCGGCTTGGCTAAAGTCCTCGGCGGAGAAAAGGTAGAGCAAGGGGTTTTGGGCCAAATGCATCCGGTACGCCTGCACAATCATCCGGGCGTATTCGTCCTTGAGCTGGGCGATGTGACCTTCCAGGGTTCGGATTTCGCTGTCGGTTCCCGCCATTTCCCGTTCCAGGGAGGCGATTTCTTGCTTGTGGTGCCGGATCAGTTGTTCCCGCAGGGCGATGCGCTGATCGACCAATTGCAATTCCGCTACGGCGTTGTTGCGGTTTTTCTTGGCCGTGGTCAGGAGACGCTCGGTGGTGGCGAGCTGGGCGGTGATGGCGTCGCGTTGGCGTTGGAGTTCGGCCTTGGATTGGGCATGGGCGCCATTGAAGCCCGCCCAACACAAGAGCCAGGCGAGCACCCAAGCCCCCGCCTGGGAGCGCCAAGTCGAAGATTCAGAGTGTTTTGCGTGGCGTACCATCGGGAATTTCGAAGAGGATTTCTGCGGGATTGTTGACGCGGGCGCGCTGGATGCCCACCTCGACCTCGAGGGTGGTTTGCGGGGATTGGAAACGAACCTCCACCGCCATCGGCATGCGGCCTTCCTCGGTGTCGTCGAATTGGCTGCGCGCGATTTGGATGGACCGCTGTTCGTAGAGGTCATCGAAAACGTCTTTTTCGGGGTCAAAGGTCAATCCATTGAACCAGTGTCGTTTGATGAGTAGGCCCGGAGGGTGTCGGTGGGGCCTACGGCCTTGTCGTCGAGCCCGACGAGCCGCCGGACCGGGCGCTTGTAGCGCGAGACGAGCAGGTACTGGCGGCCATCGATGCGGGAGAGGAACCGGTCGGATTTCGGGTCCAGTCCAAGTGGCCGTCCGGAGAGGAGGTCCTGCAAGTCCCGAAAGTCCAGGTCGGCCCCCGTCCACGCTTGCAGGCGGTCCAGCGGCTCGGCCGTGTAGAAGGCGTTTCCCGGAATCTTGCTCAGCAGGAACAGGGAGTCCGGTCGGATGAGCAAGCGTGCGACCTCGATGCCCAGGGCCGGAGTGATGCTGGCCCAGATGACACTGTCCCGCGCCATGCGCACCGTGGCTTTGAAAGACTGGCTCATCGCATCGGGGAGGGAATCGGTGGGGAGGAGGAGGCCGGTTTGGCCTGACAGTGAAACGTCCACCTTCATGCTCAGCCAGTCCCAGCGCAGGGCGGCCTCCTCGTAGTTCTCGAGAATGGCGTCGCTGCTGAGCTGGCGCAGGGGCTTGCCCTTCGCCAACCGCCTTTCGTTGGAGCAACCGCTCGCCAGGGTCACGGCGGCAAGCGCCAAGGTCCAGAGCCACAGCGTTTTCATGGTCGGGATTGGGGTTTCAAGGCCAAACGCGCCGCATCCCCCCCTGCCTCTATCGCTGCTTGCCAAGCTTGTTGTGCCTCCTCCGCCCGACCAAGCGCCCAGAGGATGTCCCCCCGGTGCTCCAGGTACAGCGGATTCCGAGGCTCGGCGGCCAGGGCCTGATCGATCCAATTCAGCGCCTCCGCTTCTTCCCCACGCCGGTGGTGCACCCACGCCCGGGTGTCGAAATAGTTGCCGGGTAACTCGGACGACATCTGGCGTTCCAATGCGATTTGGATGCACTCCAGGGCCCGGTCCAGATGCTCACCGCGCTCGGCGAGATAGTAGGCTTGGTTGTTGTACCAAACCGCCGAACCCGGATCGTTCGCGATGGCGGACTCCAGCGCGGCATAAGAGCCAGCGCCATCACCGGCGTCGTGCAGCAAGCCGCCCAAGATGCCGTACCAGCCAGCTTGCAGCATCGGATTCTCCCAGGCGAGTTCGATGGCTTGACGCAGCAGTTCGATGGCGCGATCGTGCTGCCCTTTTTCGATCATGATGGCAGCGTAATGGGCGTGGAGCTGTGCATCGAGTGGGAACCGAACGAGGGCTTTTTCGATGTGATCCTGGGCGTCGTCCCATCGCCCCATTTGCAGTTCGAGGAAAATGAGATGGGACCAAGTCTCGAGCAGGTGGGAGGAGGTGAGGAGCCGGTTGAGCAGGGCTTCCCGGGCGCCCTCCAGGTCGCCGGTGGCCTCCAGGTATCCCGCCCGCAGCGCTTCGACCTCGGGTTCGCCCGGATGGGCCGCGAAGAGGGCCTCGAAGAGGGAGAATTGTGTTTTTTCGTCGAAGCCGGGAAGCGAAGGGAGCTCGCTGAGGAGTTTCAACTTGAATCCCGCATCGATGTCCTGCGCTGCCATGAGGTCGGGCAGGAATGTAAACGCTTTCTCCCGTTCTTTTCGGGATACCGATCTTAGAAAGCGGTAGTAATGGAGCTGGCTGTCGCCGGGATAGCGGGCTTCCATTTGGGCGAAGAAAGCGTCCAGCTCCGGACCGGGATTCTTGCAGAGCTGGTCGAGCCACTGCCACTGCAGGGCTTCCTCATCCGGGAACTTGCCCAGGGAAATGCGGAGGGCTTTTCGGTAAATCTCCTCATTCCCGGAGCTGGCCAGCAGGTCCAACCGGGTCAGGGCCATCTCCACATCGGGCCCGGCCAGCTGTTCATATCGGTCGCAGCAGGCCAGCGCATCTTCCCAATAACCGGCCTGGGAAAAGGCGTCGATCCAGTAAAACGCGGCATCCAAATCCCCCGGCCGTTGTTCGATGCAGAAAAGGGCATCGCTGCGGGCCTCCTCCCGGCGCCCCATGGCCATCAAGGCCTCCCCCCGGCGGTGGCGGTACCAGTAGGCGTCCGCGTCGAGCGCCAAGGCCCGGTTGTAGTGGTCCACGGCGGCGGGGTGATTTCCGCGGCGGGCGTCGATTTGGCCTAGCATGAAGGGAACGGAAGACTCCTCGGGCTCCAGCTCCCCGCAGCGCAGAAACCCTTGGAATGCCTCGTTGTCATCGCCCTTGGCCCAGGCGTTTTGGGCGTCGAACCAAGCGCGCTGAAAGTCCTCGTTGTAAGGGGGCAAATCGGCGAGATCCTCCGGCGCATGGCAAGCCACGGCCAGGACCAGCCACACCCCCATCAGCCCGAGGAGCCCCATGCGCTGTCGGTGGATGCTCATCCCCATTCGCTGTAATCGCCTAGACTCACGTCTGTCCAGTGCCCTGAGATGCGCGCGTGATTGCCGATCATCGCGCCGGACAGCACCGTCCGCTCCAGCCGGGCATGATCCTGGACCAGGGAGTGCGTGATGCGGCTGTCCTTCACTTGCGTTCCCGCGCCGAGCGACACATGCGGTCCCACCACGGATCGCTCAATGCGCACCCCCGGTCCGATGTAGCAGGGAGGGATAACCACCGATTCCACGAGTTGGGCATCGGGGTGGATGCTGCGCGCGGCGGCATGGCCCTCGAGCACCCGGCGATGGGATTCCACCGCGGCCACCTTGTTACCGAAATCCAGCCACTCGGAGACCGCGCCCGGAATAAAGCGCAGCCCCGCCGCCGTCATATCCCGCAGGGCATCTGGCAACTGGTATTCGCCTCCGTTGCGGATGTCTTCGTCAATAAGTCGCTGCAGCGCCCGCTCCAGCCTCGCTCCATCCCGGAAGGCGTAAATCCCAATCATGGCGAGATCGCTCACCGGAACCTGCGGTTTTTCCACGTACTCCACAATGGCCCCTTGCTCGTCGGTGATGACCACACCGAAGGCCTCGGGTTGCGCCACGCGCTGCACGAAGAGCACCCCATCTGCCTGGGGGTCGATTTGAAAGTCCGCCCGGAAAAGGGTGTCGGCAAAAGCCACCACGACCGGTCCCTTGAGCAGGGGCCGCCCACACAGGATGGCGTGCGCGGTTCCGAGCGGCTGGTCCTGGTAGAAGATGTGCCCCTTGGCCCCGAGTCGGGCAGCCACTTCCAGCAGCCGCTCCTCGGTCTCCTTTCCAAAGTCCCCGACCACAAACCCGATTTCCTCCACCTTCTCGCTGGCCATCGCAACGATGTCCTCCACCAGCCATTCCACGATGGGCTTGCCCGCGATGGGCACCAGAGGCTTGGGCAGGGTGATGGTGTGCGGCCGCAATCGACTGCCTCTTCCGGCCATGGGGACGATGATGTTCATGCGCTGTCGGGGGTGAATTCGTTTTTTCGATGGGCGTTAAGAGGCGGTTCCGGTACTGCCAAAGCCGCCGATGCCGCGCACCGATTCGGGCAGCAGTTCCACTTCCTTCCAAGTCAGTTGTTCATAGCGGGCCAGCACCAGTTGGGCGATGCGGTCGCCGTGCGCGATGCGGAAAGGTTCTTGGCCGTGATTGATGAGAATCACCCCGATTTCCCCGCGGTAGTCCGCGTCGATGGTCCCCGGGGCGTTCAGCACCGTCACGCCGTGTTTCAAGGCCAAACCACTCCGCGGCCGCACCTGCATTTCCCATCCCCCCGGCAGCGCCACGTACAACCCCGTGGGAACCAGTTGCCGCGCCCCCGGTTCGAGGATGATGGGCGCTGGAAGGCAGGCTTTTACGTCCATGCCGGCGCTCCCCGAAGTGGCATACTCGGGCAGGGCTTGACCGCTTCGGTTCTTGACCAGGACCACGGTGCTCATCGCCCGGGGAATTGGGGTTTGCGCTTGGCGATAAAGGCTTGGGTGCCCTCGCGAAAATCCTCGGTGTCAAAGCTCGCCCCGAAGCAGGCAATCTCCGCCTCGAAGCCGTCCACGCCCTCCGCGTATCCGGCGAGCACGGCCTCGATGGCTGTCGCCAGGGCGACGGGGGAGTTTTTCATCATGGCGTCCGCCATTTCCCGGGCCGCGGAGAGCAGGTCTTCCGACGGCACCACCCGGTTCACCAAGCCACACGCCAGCGCCTCTTGCGCGTCGATGGCCCGGCCGGTCAGGATCATCTCCAGGGCCTTGCCCTTGCCTACGATCTGGGGCAGCCGCTGGGTCCCCCCGTAA
>JBEEPJ010000185.1:0-4208 GCA_041191165.1 Bacteroidota bacterium
GGACGGCATGTTGGGCGGCAGCTTTGTGCGGCGTGTGGCGGATTATCTAGAGGCATTCGATCCCCAACGCCCCGTTTCCTGAGCATGGATTATCGCGCGCTGGGGCTCAAGCGGCCTCTGGTCATCTTCGACTTGGAAACCACAGGGACTGAGATCGGGAAGGACCGCATCGTGGAAATTGCGTTGATCAAGATTCATCCGGACGGAACGGTGCTTCGCAAGCCCGACAAGCGCGGCAAAGAGAACCGCATTCTCGTGAATCCGGAAATGCCCATCCCCCGGGAGGCGAGTGAGGTTCACGGGATTTGGGATGCGGATGTCGAAAATGCCCATACTTTCGGAAAAATCGCTCCCGGACTCTTTCGTCTGCTCGAAGGGTGTGACCTCGGCGGTTTCAACAGCAATCGGTTCGATGTTCCCATGCTGGCGGAGGAGTTTTTGCGGGTGGGCATCGACTTCGGGATTGAGGGAAGAAACCTAATCGACGTGCAGAATATCTTCCACAAGATGGAACAGCGCACGCTCCGGGCGGGCTACCTTTTCTACTGTGGAAAGCAGTTGGACGACGCCCATGAGGCGCTGCCGGACGCGGAAGCCACCTTGGAGATTTTGATGGCGCAATTGGAGCGTTACAAGGACCATACGGTGTTGGATTCCCGGGGTTCCACGGTAGGGCCCATTCCGCAGGACATGGAGTCCCTTCATGACTTTTGTCGGCAACATCGCTTTGCAGATCTCGCCGGGCGGTTTGTCTACAACGAGGAGGAAGAGGTGATTTTTCACTTTGGGCAGCACAAGGGCAGACGGGTGAAGGACGTTCTTCGGGAAAACCCCGGCTACTATGGTTGGATGATGGACGCGGATTTCCCGCAATACACCAAGCGCGTTCTCCGCTTGGTTAGAGAGTCCATGGGGGGGGAGCGCGGTGGATGACGGCGAGCGAATGGGATTGATTTATGTGCTGGTTTCGAACGACATCGTTCACGACCAGCGGGTGAAGAAGACTTGTGAATCCCTTCAACGTTTGGGTTGGGATGTCGTGGTGCTTGGCAGAGACCTTCCCGAATCCGACCCGTTGCCGGCGGAGGCCCATTTTCTGCGATTCGTACGTCTAAGACTGGGTTTTAGGCGGGGTGCATTTTTCTATGCTTCACTCCAATTCCGCTTCTTGGTTCACCTGCTATTTCGAAAAATGGACGGGATTTGGGCGAATGATTTGGACACTTTGCTCCCGGCGTTTTTGGTGTCTCGGTTGCGGGGGATTCCGCTGGTCTACGACAGCCATGAGTTTTTCACCGAGGCGGCGGGGTTGACGGGCAGGCCCTTTCAGCGTTGGGTCTGGCTGCAGGTGGAACGGGCGATTCAGCCTCGGCTTCGGGTGGTGCTGACGGTAAACCCGAGTATCGCTCGCCTCCTGCATGCACGCTATCCCCATTCCCAATCGGGTTTGCCGTTGGTTTTGCGCAATATGCCCCGCAGGGTGCCTCGCGAAGCAGTGACGCCCCGCCAGGCCTTTCAGGAAGTGGGAATTCCAGTGGATTTGCCCATCGCACTGCTCCAGGGCGCCTTTATGGATGCGGATCGTGGCATCAGGGAAGCTGTGGAAGCCGTTCGAAATCAAGAGGGATTCCGATTGGTCCTGATTGGTGCTGGGGAGGAATGGAATTGGGCAGCCGGAATGGTCGAAGCCCCCGGGCTCCAAGGGTGGTTGTTCTGCCTGCCCAAGATGCCTTTTTCCATCCTGCGCAGATTTACAGCATCGGCAGATGTCGGATTGTCACTGGATCGCGCCTTGCACGGCAATTATCTTCTCAGTTTGCCCAACAAGCTCTTCGATTACATCCATGCCGGCATTCCCGTGGTGGCCAGCGCCCTGCCCGAGGTAGAAGCCGTCGTTCGCGAAAATGGGGTGGGGAGGGTGGTAACCGAACCCACGCCAGAAGCCATCCGAACTGCGATTGAGGAGACTTTGGCGGTACCCCGAGCCCATTGGTCTCAGGCGTGTGAAAGCGCTTCATCCCATCTTCACTGGGAAGCGGACGAGCCTCAGATTGCGAAGGCCCTTGAACAGGCCGGCTTCAGGAGTTGAGCACGACAAAAGCTCCATTCAGGGAATTGGCCACCAATAGCCAAACCAAGTACGGAATCCATCCCCATGCTGCGCCGCCTGCTTCCTTCCGAAACGCTGCGAATTGCCAGGCGAGCACCGCGAACAGTACGGTGATATCCAACCAGGCCCAGCCGGACAAGCCCCAATAGAAAAACAACGGGTTCCAAAGCACGTTCAATACCCATTGGGCGCCATAAAGCTGCAGAAATAGCCGGCGCTGGGTGGTTTGGGACCAAGTGGAACCACATGCCCAAGCGTACGCGATCATCAAGGTGGTCCACGCCACGCCAAAAAACCAACCAGGCGGTGTCCAAGGTGCCTTTTGAGCCGCGGCATATGCCGGGTTGCTCACGCCCGGACCGGTGAAATAACTCCCAATCGCCAGGGCGAGGAAATTGAAGAACAAGAAGGCAAAAAGAGGAAACCAGCGCGGCTTCATAAGGGATGGGTGTAAATTTGACGGATACAACGGGCAAATTACGATGCAGGCACAAGAATGGCACGCGGAAGGGGAGGAAGGGAAGCGATCCTTGAATTTTATAGAACAAAAGATTGAAGCAGATCTGGCAGCGGGGAAACACGGCGGCCGGGTTTTGACCCGTTTTCCGCCGGAACCCAACGGTTATTTGCACATTGGTCACGCGAAGGCTATTTGCGTCAGCTTTGGGCTTGCCCAGAAATACGGTGGGTTGACCAACCTGAGATTTGACGATACCAATCCTGAGAAAGAGAGCACGGAATACGTCGACGCGATTCGCCGCGATGTGGCGTGGCTGGGATTTGAATGGAAGGGGGGGGAGTACTACACGAGCGATTACTTCGAGCAGCTTTATGCTTACGCCTTGCAGCTCATTGATGCGGGTTTGGCCTACGTAGACGACCAAACGCCTGAGGAAATTGCTTCCCAAAAAGGGGCTCCGGGCGTACCGGGAACGCACAGTCCTTTTCGCGATCGAAGTGCAGCGGAAAATCGGAGGTTGTTTGAGGAGATGCGCGCAGGCCAGCATGCTGAAGGCAGCCGTGTGCTACGTGCGAAAATTGATATGGGCCACGAGAACATGTTGATGCGGGACCCCATCATCTACCGCATCAAGTTTGCCCATCACCACCGCACCGGAGATCGATGGGTGATTTATCCGATGTACGATTTTGCCCACGGACAGTCGGATTCCATCGAGCGCATTACGCACAGCCTTTGTTCTTTGGAGTTTGAGAACCACCGTCCCTTGTACAATTGGTTCATCGAGAAGTTGGGCATCTATCCCAGTGAACAGACGGAGTTCGCGAGGCTCAACCTCAACTACACCGTGATGTCCAAGCGCAAATTGCTCCGACTCGTGGAAGAGGGTGTGGTGGATGGCTGGGATGACCCCCGTATGCCCACCATCAGCGGCTTGCGTCGCCGCGGATACACCCCGGAGGCCATTCGGACGTTTGCCGATCGGGTAGGGGTGGCAAAGCGCAACAACGTCATCGATGTGGGGTTGCTGGAATGGGCCTTGCGCGACCACCTGAATCGCGTGGCCACCCGGGCGATGGCTGTCCTCAACCCGCTGAAGTTGGTGGTAACGGATGTACCGGAAGGTGAGGTGGAGTGGCTGGAATCGGAAATCAACCCGGAGGACGAGCAAGCGGGCATGCGCGCTATTCCCTTCGGCCGCGAACTTTGGATCGAAGCGGAGGACTTTGCCCAAGAAGCGGTGAAAGGCTGGTTCCGGCTGGCTCCAGGTGCCGTGGTTCGATTGAAGTCCGCTTACATCGTCCGGTGCACCGGGTTTGATCTGGGGGCGGACGGGGCCGTAAAGGAGGTCAGGGTGGAGCGCATTCCCAACAGCCGCAGTGGACAGGATACCAGCGGGGTAAAGGCGAAGGGTACGTTGCACTGGGTGAGTGCATCTCATGCGATTGAGGCAGAGGTCCGTTTGTACGACCGCTTGTTCAATCACCCCGAACCCGATTCGGCGGATGCAGGCGATTTCATGCAGCATATCCACGCGGACAGTTTGCATGTCCTCAAGGGGTGCAAGTTGGAACCCGCTCTGGCGGGGGCAACCCCGGGTGTTCCTTACCAGTTCACCCGCCTTGGTTACTTCACCGC
>JBEEPJ010000186.1:0-4184 GCA_041191165.1 Bacteroidota bacterium
CCTCCCCATCTTGGTCGTGGCCGATGGCCTTCAAGATCCGGGCAATTTGGGAACGCTGATTCGCAGTGCGGACTGGTTTGGGGCGCGGGGCGTGTGGGTCAGCGAAAACAGCGTAGACCCTTGGAACCCCAAGACCATTCAAGCCGCGATGGGCTGGCTTTTCGACTCCCGGTGCATCAGGCTCCGCTGGCGGAATGCCTGCAATGCAATCCCCAGCTTCCATGGGTGGTGCTGGATGCAGGGGGTGAGCCTTTGACCACCCATCGCTGGCAGGCATGTGTCTTGCTGGTGGGCTCCGAGTCCCATGGTGTTTCTCCCCACTGGCTGGACCACGGCGACCCCGTCTTGTCCATCCCGGGCGCGGGCCATGCCGAGTCGCTCAATGCCGCCGTGGCAGGTGCCATCGCCCTGTCTTGGGCCCGTGCCCAGTCGCCTTTCACCGCCGGGCCGGTCAGCCCTTGAGTTCCCAGGATACCTTCCGCCCCTTTCGCAATGCTGCTTCCCCCTTTTCGTCGGAATGGGCGATCGCCTCTGCGTTCCAGAGGGGCTGTGCCACCATCCGACACCAGCGTTCGCGAATCTCCCGCGCGGAAAAAGACGTGGACGACTCAACCCATTGCACCACGGATTCCAGGCGCGCTTCACAGGCGGACACCTCTTCCGGGCTCAATGCTCCATGATTATCCCTCCAATCCCATCCCTCCGGGGGAGCCACCTGACGCGCAGCCCATATCTGATTGGGCCATATCCGAAATCCCCGGAAAAGCGCCTCATCCAATGCCGTCGCCAAATTGGCGGCTGGCCTACCCGGCCCTTCCACATAGGGAATGGGTTCTCCGAAGTGCACGACCACGCGGCCCTTGGGACCGAAAAGCCCCAGCTTCATGCTCTGCTCATCTTCTCCCGGAGCCTTCTCATATTGTCCACCCTGTGCCTCCCGCAGCAGCAGCTCCCGGACCTTCATCGCATCACAGGGGTCCCATTCGTAACTCAAGCTTACCGGATGCACCCGCAAGGCCTCCCAAGCTTCTTTGCCCCCGCCGTCGAGCAACATGCGGACCAGCGCAGGTGAAGTTCGATCATCCCCGTCCTTCGCGCGCCCCTCGCGTTGTGCGAGCCAGACGCTGCGCCGGTTTTCCAGCACCACACGCCTGACATAAGCCGCTACCTGTGCGCTGTTCATGAGTTGTTCCCTCGGTGTTCCTCCCCGGCGCACGATGAAACTGCGGTTGAGTTTCACCAGACATTCCACCCAGGGCAACCGCAGCAAATTGCTTCCGATACCGATTTCTGTGGTGGGCGCACCACTCTGGGCGAGCGCCACATTGATCAGGGACGGGTCCAGCACGATGTCCCGGTGATTGGAGATGAAGAGGGCACCGACGGGATCAAAGCAACGGGGCATTTCGAAAGAGACCCCAGCCGTGGTCTTCGCGATGATGGCCTCGATCAACGGCTGGGACACCAGCGATTGGAACCGCTCGATGCTCTCGATCGATGCCATGTGTCCCAACAACGCGGCGGTGGCCTCTGCACCCAACAAGGGGGTCAAGATGGGCGACCAATCCCCCGAAGCCAACAACTGCTTGACAGCCGCGGGCACTTCTTCGTTGATATAGGGTCTGATGTCATCAAAACAAGCTCCCTCCATGGGGGCGCAAGTTACCACGTAACTTTGGCCCATGACCTTCGAAGCGCTCAAACTTACGAGACAGTTCTTAAGAGCCATCGAAGATGCTGGCTATCAATCCCCTACACCGGTTCAAGAGAAGGCCATTCCCATCTTGCTCTCCGGTCAGGACCTGATCGCTATCGCCCAAACCGGCACCGGCAAGACTGCCGCCTACCTCCTTCCGCTGCTTCAGGCCCTCAAGTTCCCGCAGGGCGAGAGCCCCCGTGCGCTCATTCTGGCCCCGACGAAGGAACTGGTCATCCAAATCCACGCCGAAGCCCAGAAATTCGCCCAGTACACCGAGTTGCGCGCCCTCGCCCTTTTCGGAGGCGTGGGCTACAAGACCCAGCTGGCCGACCTCCTCGCAGGCCAAGACCTCGTGGTGGCCACACCGGGCAGGTTCCTGGAACTCTATCAGCGTTCGGGTTTGGATCCCAAGAAGATTCGCTTCATGGTTCTCGATGAAGCGGACCGCATGATGGACATGGGGTTCATGCCCCAGCTGCGTCAGATTCAAGAACTCGTCCCGCGGAAGCGACAGAATATGCTCTTCAGCGCGACCTTTCCACCGCGCGTGGAGCGGCTTGCGGATGAATTCCTGCTCTGGCCCCAGCGGTTGGAGATCACGCCCCCTGCCACCCCCGCCACCGGCGTCCGGCAGCACAAGATGTCGCTGCCCAATCACGCCGCCAAGCATTGGGTGATTGCCTCCCTGCTCAATCGCGAGCATGCCGGAGAGAGAGCGGTCATTTTTGTAGGCCAAAAATCACACGCAGAGGAACTGACCCGCTACCTCGAAACCCACCTCAAGGGCGGAGTCCGGGCCCTGCACAGCAACAAGGCCCAAAACGCCCGCCTCAACGCCCTGGACCTGTTTCGAGAGGGAAAAATCCGGTGCCTCGTCAGCACCGATGTCTCCAGCCGGGGCATCGACGTCCCCGAAACCCGGGTCGTCATCAACTTCTCCGTCCCCCGGGATCCCCAAGACTATGTGCACCGCATCGGTCGAACCGGCCGCGCCTTCCAAACCGGGGATGCCTACACCCTCGTCGATCCCTCCGAAGGTTATGCCCTCAAGCGCATCGAATCCCTGACCCTCCAACCGCTCACCCCGCTGGAAGTCCCGGAAAATCTGCCCACATTCGAGACCCCTGCCGCCGAGAAGAAAATCCACGCCCGGCGCATCGACGCCGAGATGAAACGCTTGGACCCCACCTATCAGGGAGCCTTCCACGAGCGCAAGCGAAAAAAGCCGGGAACTGCGCCCGGAGGCGGCAAATCCAGTGGAGGAAAAGGGGCGGCGGGGAAGTCCACGGGCAAGCCATCCCGCTCCAGGGGACGTTAATCCTTCCCGTCGTCCGAATCCTCCGCCACCCGAAAACCCATTTCCGCCCAGGACAACTTGGGCATCACCCCGTCCGCGACGAGCACGTAGCCCTCTTCGTAGCACATGATGGCCAACCTTCCGTCAGGTGTGGGCTCCACGTGGGTGTGATAATCGAAATTGAATCCGTTGCGCCGCAGCCAGCGAAAAGCGAATTCCGCGCTGGAGTTCTTCGTCCACTTCTTGCGAAACTGACGCAGCAGCATTCGATTTCGCTGCAATATCTTATCTACAGACCGTAGCGTTGAAGCCGGCATGGAGTGGTTCCGGTGATGGCGAGCACGACACGCATCGTCACAGAAACGCTTGTCCTTGCGCCCATCGAGCTCTTCCCCACATGAGGCACATAAAATGCTGTTGAATTCATCCATGCCCCAAAGGAAATGTCCTTCCTTCGGGCCATTAAAACGCAATTCACATCTGGAGGGCGTCGATTTGTATTCGCCTCAATTCGCGTCGGACAATGCTTCATCCAAGCCCTCGAGCAGACCCAACAACAGGGGAGAAAGTTGCTGCTCGGCCCTCTTGGCAGCTGCGACGATTTGTTCGATGTCCACCGGCTTGAGGCGCTCGGGGTCGCATACATCCGTGATGACACTGACCGCCGCCACCGGAATGCCCATGTGGGCACAGGCGATGACCTCGGGCACGGTGGACATGCCCACCGCATCCGCACCGATGATGCGCAGGTAACGATATTCCGCCGGCGTTTCCAAGTTGGGCCCGGGCACGCTGGCATACACCCCTTCATGCAGGACCATGCCCTGCTCGGCGGCAACGGCCTTCAGGCGCCGGCGCAATCCCGGATGATACACCTTGAACAGGTCCGGAAACCGGGGTCCCAAGTCATTCACATTCGCTCCCCGCAAAGGGTTGTCCACTTGCAAATTGATGTGATCGGAAATGCACATCAAATCGCTGGTTTCGAATCGAGGGTCCAGTCCACCAGCGGCATTCGAGAGCAGCACGGCCCGGGCTCCCAGCATCCGGCTCACGCGGACGGGCATCACGATTTGGTCCATGCTATACCCTTCATAATAATGAAATCTACCCTGCCAAGCGAGCACTTTCCGGCCGCCGAGCACCCCGTAGAGCAGCTTCCCGAAGTGGTATTCCACCGTGGCCACG
>JBEEPJ010000187.1:0-4104 GCA_041191165.1 Bacteroidota bacterium
CACCCAGGGAATCCAGTGGAAATTGTTTCTCATGGCTTCACGGGTTTGGCCCACACCACAGAAGCCCACTCGCCGCGCTCCAATCGCACTTGTTCCAGCCACCCCACTTTCTGCGCCGATGCTTGCAAAATGGGGATGTCCTCAGGAAAAAAACCGCTCATCACCGCCAGCCCCCCCGGTTTAAGCGCCCGGTCATAGGCCGGCCAATCCTTCGTCAAGACATTGCGATTGATGTTCGCCAGTATCAAATCCACCGAAGCATCTAAATCAGCAATCACCTCAGCTCCTCCCCACCTCACCTCCATGCCGTCCCGACCCGCTTCCAACCCGTTTAATTGCAGATTGGAAAGGGTATTCTGAAACGACCACTCATCGATATCCACCCCCCAAACCTGTTTTGCCCCCAACTTATGCGCCGCAATGGCGAGGACGCCGGTTCCACACCCCATGTCCAAGACGGCTTTTCCATGACAAGGGAGATCCAAAAGATGCCGCAACATCATCCACGTCGTGGGATGATGCCCTGTCCCGAAAGACATCTGGGGTTGAATGATCAAATCCAGCCCCCTTTCCGGAGGCGTGTGAAAAGGTGCGCGCATGCAAGCTCGACCTTCCACATCAATGGGCTCATAGGCACTTTCCCATTGGGCATTCCAGTTCTCAGCCTCTACCCTCTCTTCTGTGCATTCAAAACGAACCAACCCCTCAATCTCTTTGATTCTTTCCAAAACATCCGCAAGAACGATGCGATCCACTTGCCCCCAATTTCCATAGGCCACCAGGCCTTCCTCATCGGATTCAAACATGTCAAATCCCGCGTCGCACAACCAAACCACGGCCACTTCGCGCGCCGGAAGCACGGGCTGCAAGCGGAGATCCAACTTTAAAAAATCTTCCATCGACTTCAGCCTTTTCGGTTTCGCAATTGCCATTCCCGATCCGCGGCGACAATCAATTGAAAGAAGGTCTCGGGCTGAAGGGATGCGCCGCCAATCAAGCCGCCATCGACATCGGGTTGACCGAATATCTCCTCTGCATTGGAGGGGTTGCATGACCCCCCGTAAAGGATGGGTATGCCCCGAGCCACCTCTTCTCCCCATGCGGCAGCCAATCCTGACCGGAGCACCGCATGCATTTCCTGCGCTTGCTCAGGAAGCGCGGTCAAGCCCGTCCCAATCGCCCAAATCGGCTCATACGCTACAATCAATCGATTCACATCCGGTCGATCTTGGGACAGAACCCCCAGCTCCAATTGTCGGAGCACTTTTTCAATGTGCGTGCCGGTTTGGCGTTCATCTGCATCTTCTCCGCAACAAAAAATCACGGTCAAACCGGCTTCCCAAGCCCGCTTCACCTTCATCGCAACCACGGCGTCGGTCTCGCCCATCCGCTCCCTGCGCTCGCTGTGCCCGATGATCACCGCCCGGGCGCCAGCATCCGAGATCATCTCGGCGGTGCACTCCCCAGTGTGCGCACCCGAGGGATATGCACTGCACTGCTGGGCTGCCCATTGCACCGTTCTGCCGACCTGCTCCAATCGAGAGAGTACGGGAAGTGAGGTCAATGGGGGGGCAATCCAAACTTCTGCCCCCGCCGCCTCGAGCGACAACGACTGAAGCGCAAGCACAAACTCCTTCCCCTCATCTATGAACTTGTTGCTTTTCCAGTTCCCAGCGACGATGTTGCGTCGGAAATTTGTGTCGGTAGTCATCATATAATCGGAGCAAATAGGTAGTGCCAAAGGTCGTGAAACCGCAGCGATGAATCAGGAGCAAATTGCAAGAAGGGAGGAAGCATTCCAAGCGTCTCGGCGGGTGCTTAAGCAATATTGGGGATTTGATGATTTCCGAGATTTTCAGCGGGGTCCCGTCACCGATTTGGCCTCGGGAAGTGATGTTTTGGCGGTGCTGCCCACGGGCGGAGGGAAAACCATCTGTTACCAGGTGCCTGCCTTGGTTCGCGGGGGGCTGTGCTTGGTGGTCTCACCGCTCATCGCTTTGATGAAAGACCAAATCGAAGGCCTCCGCAAACGAGGAATCCGATGTGAAGCCATCATTTCCGGAGAAGGCGATGGCGATGCGCTCCGGGCGCTGGACAACGCCTCCACTGGAGCGCTTCAGTTCCTGTACATCTCGCCGGAACGAATTCAACATCCTCTGTTTCAGGCCAGGGCACCCCACCTCCCCATCCGGACGATTGCGATCGACGAGGCCCACTGCATCTCGCAATGGGGCCACGACTTCAGGCCTGCCTATCGCAACATCCGCACCTTGAGGAGTTTTGCCCCTCACGCGGTGTGGGGCGCATTCACCGCTACGGCTACCCCCCCTGTTTTCCAGGACATTGCCGAGCAATTGGGACTTCACCAAGCTTCCCGGCACCGGTCGCCCATGCGCAGAGCCAATCTCCACTACTCCGTTATCCATTCTGGAGACCCAGAGACGCTGTTGCTGCAAACCGCCCGGGAATCCAATGGAACCGGTCTCGTCTATGTCGGAACCCGGGTGGAAGCGGAGAGGTGGGCGGACCGTCTTGCCCAGACAGGTCTTCGTGCTGCTGCATTCCACGCAGGCTTGCCCGCGGGTGAGAAGCAACGCCGGCAAGAACAATGGATCCGGGGACACCTTCAGGTCCTCGCCTGCACGAGTGCATTTGGAATGGGGATTGACAAACCCGATGTCCGATGGGTACTGCACGCCCACATCCCCGTGGATTTGGAAAGCTATGTGCAAGAGGCCGGACGGGCTGGCCGTGACGGGCAACCCGCAGAATGCGTGCTATTTGCCTCACCTACAGCCCTGCAGAAAGCGAGCCGTAGATTGGAGCGGCGTTTCCCATCGCAAGCGCTGGTGCGCAAAGTCTATCAAGGCATCGCAGACGCGGGTTTCGTGGCCATTGGAGATTGCCCTGAGGGTGAAACCCTATTCGATTCCCAGCAATGGTCCCAGCGCAAAGGTGAACGTTGGGACGAGGTAAAAAGTGCACTGGCCCTGCTGGAGGCAGCAAAATGGATTTCGTTGAGGCCCTTGCCCTCTGCAGGCGCTACCCTGCAGTTCTTGGCCACTCCGGAACAAGTTGATGCCCACATCCTCACCCATCCTCCGCTTGCGGAGTTGTTGGAATCGCTTCGTCGATTGCCGAGGGTGTTCATCGAGCCCCAAGAGGTGAACTTGAAAAAATGGGCAGAACGGATGCAGCTTCCCGAAGAACAAATCGAGGAATACCTAGCCCGTTGGGATCGTCAGGGCATGATCAATTTCCACATCCAAGCCCCGCAATGGGCCATCCGCTGGAATGAACCCCGTCGCGCCGCAGCTACAGTGGTCCTTCCTGCTGAGGTCTACGACAAGCGCAAAGCCCTGCTGGATGAGAAGTGGAATGACATGCAGACTTACCTCGGTTTCACGGGTTGCAGGTCGATGTTCATCGACAAATACTTCGGGGATATGGGAGATGATTCTCAACCTTGCGAATGGTGCGATGTCTGCCTGGCAAATCGCTGGAATTGGGAACATTGGATCGACGTAAACCTGCCAGATCAAGGGATCACAGGAGCCCATCTGCTCAATCTGTTTCCGGTGACTTTGAGGGATCATGCCATCCGCCATTTGCGCATGTGGCGAGAGGAAGGCAGGATTTATGCTCGGGGCGGAATGGTTTTCAAGGCCTGATGGGTCTCCCGTACCTTTGACTTCCATTTCCCATCCTTCACCGGTTACAAATTTCCATGCGAACATTGACCCTAAAGCCAGGCAAAGAGGAGAGTCTCTTGCGCAAACACCCTTGGGTTTTCAGCGGAGCCCTCGCTGGGGGTACGGCCTCTCCGGAGGATGGCGATTGGGTAGCGGTGCAGTCTCACAAGGGAATGCCGCTGGGATATGGACATTTCTCTTCCAACAAGAGCATCGCCATTCGGATGCTCACTTTCGAGAACGCGGCCCCAGACCAAGCCTGGTGGAATCATCGATTCACGCAAGCCCTTGCTTGGAGAAGGCGCGTGGGGCTGCTGTCGTCACCGGAGACAGCTACCTTCCGATGGATACACGGAGAGGGCGATGGACTGCCCGGCCTGATCGTCGACTTCTATTCCGGCGTCGCGGTTCT
>JBEEPJ010000188.1:0-4096 GCA_041191165.1 Bacteroidota bacterium
CCCTCTGTTTCGCCCGCGGCGATTTTTCGCAAGATGCGGCGCATGATTTTGCCAGAACGGGTCTTGGGCAGCGCGGGAACGAATTGAATCTTCTCAGGTCGAGCCAATGCCCCAATGCCCGCCACGACCTCGTCCTGTATGGCTTGACGGGCTCGGATTTCGTCTTCGGGCGCAGTGGCGCTCACCACGAAGGCGTAGATGGCCGTGCCTTTGATGGGATGGGGAAATCCCACGACGGCGGACTCCACGATGTCAGGGGCACTGTTGATGGCGCTTTCGATCTCTGCCGTGCCCAAGCGGTGGCCCGAGACGTTGATGACGTCATCTACCCGACCGATGATGCGGTACATCCCCTGGGCATCCCGTCGCGCCCCATCGCCGGTGAAGTACATGCCCGGATGGGAGGCGAAGTAGGTGGTTCGGCAACGCTCATGGTCACCGTACGTCGTGCGCAGCATGGAAGGCCAGGGAGCCGCTACACACAAATGGCCTTGGGCCTCTGGGGTGAGGATGGGGTGTCCGTCAGCATCGACGATCACAGGCTCAATTCCCGGCAACGGCCAGCCCGCATGACCCGGCTTTTCGGGGGACAGTCCGGCCAAACCACTGATCATGATGCCTCCGGTCTCCGTCTGCCACCAGGTATCCACCAAGGCGCAGCGCCCGCGCCCGACCCGCTCATAATACCAGTGCCATGCCTCTTCATTGATGGGCTCTCCCACCGAACCCAGCACCCTGAGCGTGGGCATCTCAAACGGGGCCACCGGCTCATCCCCGTGTGCCATTAAGGCCCGGATCGCGGTGGGAGCCGTGTAGAAATGGGTCACCCCGTGCTTTTCAATAACCTCCCAGCACCGGCCGGCATGCGGATAGGTCGGGATGCCCTCAAAAAGGAGCGTCGTGGCCCCCATCAAAAGCGGGCCATACGTCGTGTAACTGTGTCCGGTCACCCAACCGACGTCCGCCGTGCACCAAAAGACATCTCCCGGCTCCCACTGAAACACATTGCAAAATGAATACGCCGTGTAGACCATGTACCCGGCCGTGGTATGCACCACCCCCTTAGGTTTTCCGGTGGAACCCGAAGTGTAGAGGATGAAGAGCACATCTTCCGATTGCATGGGCGCTGCGGGGATGAAACGCGGCATGCCCTCCACCACCGAAGCCCAAGTCACATCTCGTCCAGCCCGCATGGCCACCTCCTCCCCCAGCACCTCCAGAACCACCACGCGCTCGACGCCCTCTACCTGGGCGAGCGCCTCATCGACCAGGGCTTTGAGCCCGACCCGGCGGTCGCCGCGGCGCAAACCATCGGCCGTGATGACCCACTTCGCGCCGGCGTCTTGGATGCGGTCCGCCAGTGCCTGCGCACTGAAACCCGCGAAGACGACCGCGTGGATGGCTCCCAACCGAGCGCAGGCCAGCATCGCCACCACCGCCTCGGGCACCATGGGGAGGTAGAGAATCACCCGGTCGCCCTTGGCCACCCCGAGGCGTTGCAGCCCCGCGGCCAGCGCGCAAACCCGCTCCGAAAGTTCACGGTAGGACCAGCTGCGCGCCGGCCCTTCGCCCGCGTTGGGCTCCCAGCGCAGGGCGCAGCGGTCTCCATCCCCCGCAGCGAGATGCCGATCTAGACAATTCTCCGTAATGTTGAGCACCCCGCCTTGGAACCATTCGATGCGCGGCGCCGCGAAGTCCGCCTCGCAGACCGTTTCGAACGGGCGCATCCATTGAAACCCACGGGCCATTTCGCCCCAGAAATCCGCCGGGTCTCGGCGGGCGCGGTCTGCGGCGGATAGGTATTCTTCCCAGGAACGGATGCGCATGGTAGCGGGTTTGGCCTCAAATGTAGCCCAAACCCATCGCCCTCACCCTCCCCGGTCCACCCGCACCTCGGTGGCCGTCAACCCCTTGGGGCCCTTTTCGACCCCGAAAGTCACCCGCTGGCCTTCCCGAATTTCCTCCTTCAACTGCGAAACGTGAACGAAAATGCGGTCCCGAGAGCCGAGGACGTCGATAAACCCAAAACCCTTGGAATCATTGAAAAAACTGACCGTTCCCGTGCGGGGGGCATCCGGCGCCTCTTCCACGCGCTTGGGCGTGGAAATCTGGATGTCGTCCGGGTTGATTTCCACCCGCTTGCTGGGATCGGGCGGCTCTGAGGTGATGCGCCCAAACTCATCGACGTAGGCAAACATCTCATCGCTGTCCAGGGTGCGTTTGTTCGCCTTGTTCTCGACTTTTCGCGCCGCTTTTTCTTGTCGCTTTTTTTCTTTCGCGAGCTCCCGCTCACGTTTTCCGAAGGATTGGGCTGATTTGGCCAATAGAATGGGTTTAAGGGGGAAAGGTACGGCCTTCTGGACAGATTGTGACGTCAAGGGGCCAAGAGCGCCCTGCCCACCCAACGCATGCCGGAGGCGTCGAAGATTTCGCACAGATAGATTCCGGGCGCATCGGTCCATTGGGACAGGTCCCATGCCAACGTTCGGGTGTCTGCAGCGGTACCTGTGGCCAGGGTTTTGCCATCCGCAGAAGTCCAGCGCCAAGTGCGCGCCCGGAAATCGCCAGGCGCCGTCCATTGCACCCAGTCGGTGGTGGGGTTGGGGGCCAAACCCGCCCAACGCCAACCCTCCTCTGCCTGAGACTCCTGAACCGCCACCGTGCCGCAGCCCTCTGTATCCGACACCCCGGGACTGCCCAGCGGACAGCTCGCGAACCAAGAACTCCCGGAACACGGATGGCCCAAGCCCTGGTAAACCAGCGCCGCCCCCCCGCCGGCAGCCTCCACGGGCCACGGAAATGCCACCCCATATCCCATCGCGTATCGCAGTTTTCCCTGGGCGTCGTAAAGCATGACCTCATCCCCTCCTGCCGACCAACCGAAGGCGAGCGGTCCCCAACTGAATTCCGCATCGTCATATTCCAAGGCAAAATCGGCAGGCGAACGCGCCACGACCTTGTACTCACCCGGACCCATGGCAGCACCCTGCGGAAAAACAAAGGCATTCCCTCCCCCATCGCGCAACACCCAACCCGACAGGTCCACCGGGTCTTGTCCCGGGGGAACGTGCAACTCCACCCAATCCCCCGGCGAAGCCCACGCCGGCGCATCGTAAAACAGTTCGCTCACCACCACCGGCCGGGGGCAGGGGAACCAAGCCTCCCCGGGGCTGCCGCCCTCACACCCCAAGTACCACTGCAAGGGGCCATAGGTATGGGAAGCGGGCGCGTGTTCCCTGCTGTAGCCTCCCCCATCTGAGCAATCCAACCCCGCATCTGCATCTGAGTACTCAAAAGCGAGATACACCGACCCGTTCGGTCGGTAAATCGCCACCTGATCTCCGGAATTGGACCATGCCATGCCCGTACTTCCTCCGAGGATCGGGGTGTTGGGGTGAACCGCCTGGAACGCCACCCCATCTTCCGCAACCACCGCGTGGCCTCCCGGAGGCAACAAGGTGCCTAGGGGAAAGACATATCCACCAAGGGGATGGGAATCGGTGATGCGCCAACCCGACAGGTCCAGCGGGACGTCCAGGTTGTTGCGCAACTCGAGCCAGTCTCCAGTGGGGGTGGCATCATCCGGATGGAACATCAACTCGGATACGGACAGCGGATTGGGGCCCGCTGGCGCACCTGAAAACACCGCCTGAAACTGCAAATTGCCCTCGAACATCAGTTCCAGGGCGGGAGCGGTCGTTCCCGCTGGCACCTGCGCATTGCCCGTCCAGTGGGAGAAAGTGAATCCCGGCTCCGGGATGGCCGTCACCTGCACAGGCACCCCTCGAAAATACACCCCAGTCCAGGGATAGGCGTCCGAGTTGGGGGCGATGGTGCTGATCTGAATGCGCCCCGCCCCCGCCGGCTCGACGTCGAGGACAACCTGCACCTGTCCGGGGAGGGCAAAATGGTTCTGGACCACCTGCCGGGCCCCGTTGACCCGCTGCTCCGCCCAGTCCAGCCGGGACTCCAACACGCCCCAGAGCGCGTCGCCGTTCGTGTTCCAGCGCTGGCGGTGGCGGTCAAATGCCGGCGCCACCTCATCCCGCATCGCATGCGCCATCTCCGTGACGGCTTCCGCCTGGAAGACCGTGTT
>JBEEPJ010000189.1:0-4043 GCA_041191165.1 Bacteroidota bacterium
GATGATCACACGAAGAACTTCGCGTTCTGCATGAACCGGGAGGGCGAGTGGTCGCTGGCGCCGGCGTTCGACGTGTGTCATGCCTACCGGCCTTCCAGCTCGTGGGTTCATCAGCATTGTCTGAGCATCAACGGAAAGCGAAGCCAAATCAACCGAACCGACCTCCAAGCGGTCGCCAGAAACATGAACATCAAAAAGCCGGACGACCTCATCGATCAGGTAGACGAGGTCATCGGCCGCTGGCCAGACTACGCGGCAGAGCAGCGGGTGGAACCGGAACTGATGGAGGCCATTGCGCGCACGTTCGTCCGAATGCACTGAGGGCAATATTCCCGGCGCGTTCGCGTGAGCTGAAGAGGTGCACCTCAAATGCCTCTATCACCCGAAGTGAATTGAGCACCCGGAGCAACGGGATGAGAGAGGCCAGTGCCTCATTGCTCATCGCGTGCCTTTCCTGGAATGGTTAATTCTACATCATCGTCTGATGGTGAGGATGACGAGAATTCTATTCATCCCTTCCCATTGAGCAGTCTGGAACGGAGCTCCGGAAAACGGTAAAAGGCAACCCCCAGCAGGAAGGTTTGAACGAGGGCTGGAGCTGCCATCGATATTCCATGCTCCAAATGCGAAGCGATGGCGCTCCCCATGAAGACCATGGCCACCAACGCCGTTAATCCCCAATAGATGAGTCGATTTGTTCTTTCTGATTTCATGTGTCGAATTCTTTATGCATTCAAAAAAGGATAATCGATATAGCCTCGGTCCCCACCCCCGTACATCGTGGCCCCATCGACCGGGTTCAGCTCCGCATCCATCTCGAAGCGTCGGGGCAAATCGGGATTCGCCAGAAACAGCGTTCCGTAAGAAATCATTTCGGCGATGCCTCGGGCCAACTCCGCTTCACCCGTTTCTCGGGTATAACCGCAATTTGCAATCACGGGATGCTTGGACAAGGACCCAAGCGTTTCAATGACATCCACCGGATAATGGGGAAACTGATCCAGAGAGAAGGGCACTTTCATCAGATGCAAGTAGGCCAATGGCAGGGCATTGAGCCGTTCAATCAGCGCTGAGAATTGCTCCACCGGTTGCCGGTGGGTGATGTGGTTGTACGTGTTGGTGGGAGACAAGCGAATGGCGGCTCGGTTTTCGCCCACCGCAGCTACGATGGCGTGCATGGCTTCGAGCACAAAACGGTTTTGGTTTTCGATGCTGCCCCCATACTGATCATTCCGCGCATTGGAACTGTCCGCCAAAAACTGATTGGGCAAATAACCAAATGCCGCATGAAGTTCAACCCCATCAAAACCCGCTTCGATGGCGTGGCTTGCCGCTTGCTGGTAGTCCTGGATGATTTGCTGGATTTCGTCAACGGTCAGCGCATGCGGGGTTTCATAATCCTTCAATCCCTCCATCGTGAAATGCTGTTGCCCTGGGATGGCGATGGCCGACGGGGCCACTGGCAAGGCCCCTTTCTTCACCAGCGAATGGCCCACGCGCCCGGTGTGCCATAACTGGGCATATAGGGTGCCTCCCTTTTCGTGCACCGCTCGCGTCACTTTCTTCCAAGCTTCAATCTGATCCGGGGTATAAAGGCCAGGTGTGAAAGGGCTTCCGATGGCCTGTTCGCTGATGTTGATGGCTTCGCTGATGATCAGTCCTGCGGAAGCGCGTTGGGCGTAGTAAAGTGCGGTTGAGTCCCCCACTATCCCCTCCACACTGGCCCGAGAACGGGTCATCGGTGCCATAGCCATGCGGTTCTGAAGTGAAGAACGACCTATCTGCACCGGTTCTAATAATCTCATGTCTGGTATGTTTCAGTAATGTTGCGAACCTACGACCAATACTTTACTTTTGACAGTAGTTACACGAATGTACAGTAGTAACCCAAGGTAAAGCAATGCACGAAATCAGCTTGTTATGGAGAAAAATAAAATCACAAAATCCCCAAAAGCTTGTACCCTGAAGGATGTTTTGGATGTGATCGGCGGCAAATGGTCCATGCCGATCATCTATCATTTGTCCCAAGGGAAGATGCGGTTCAAGGAAATGGAAAGAGCCATTGCGGGCATCAACACCCGGATGCTGGTGAAAGAACTCAAAAACTTAGAGGCGAATGGCATCCTCACGCGCCAGGTTTTTGCCACCGTCCCGCCCACGGTGGAATACGCACTCACCGCCAAAGGGGAGAAACTGCTGCCCAGCATAAAATCCCTCCACCAATGGGGATTGGAGCACGCGGTCTAAAGTGGGTTCCAACCCGGGTCGGGGTTCATCCCGATGGGCTTCGCCTCGGTCAACCCCTAACTTCGTCCGCGGATGGCAAGGGCAACGCTGTGGCTGAAACCCAACGAGAGCATTCAAAGAAGGACAAGTCCCAGCCCCTATTTTTGTCCAAATCTTGAGCCATTTTCCGCATGAACCTCCGCCCGTTCTCCTTTTCGATTTGCGCGAGCCACATCCTGGGCCTCATCGGGGCTTGGGGCTTCTCGGGAACATCGGTACTGGCCCAGCCATCGGAGCCCGCCCTGGTCGGCTATTGGCACAACTGGAACGACTTCAATGCTCCTTACCTCCCGTTGGATGCGGTGGACGACCGGTACGATTGGATCGCGGTGGCCTTTGCGCTACCGGCTTCTCCGACCGATATGACCCTGGTATTCAATCCGGAAGGCACTACGCCTGAAGCTTTTTCAGACCAAATCGCTTCCCTCCAATCTGCCGGCAAGAAAGTGTTGTTGAGCATCGGAGGGGCAACTGCAAGTGTGGATTTGGCCTCGCAAGACGCAAAAAACGACTTTATTCAATCCGCCAACGCCCTCATCGATGCCTATGGCTTTGACGGCCTGGACGTGGACATCGAACACGGGAGCGCAATTCTCGTGACCGGCGGTACCGTGGCGGCTCCCAGCAACCCGTCACAGGTGAATTTGATCGATGCGGTGAAGCAAATCATGGCGAACCATCGGGCCACACATGGCGAAAAAATGCTGCTCACCTTGGCTCCCGAAACGGCTTATGTGCAAGGCGGGCAGGCCGCTTTTGGCAGCATTTGGGGCGGCTACCTGCCCATCTTGGATGCTTTGCGGGACTCGTTGGACGGCATCCAAGTCCAGCTGTACAACAGCGGCTCCATGCCCGGGCTGGACCAGGTGCCGTACGAACAGGGGACTGCGGATTTCATCGTCGCGATGACGGAGGCGGTGATTCAGGGATTCCCCACCGCGGGCGGGTATTTCGCGGGGCTACCCGCCCACAAGGTGCGGGTGGGTTTGCCGGCTTGTCCCAGTGCAGCGGGAGGTGGTTTCGTGGATGCCGCCACGTGTACGGCGGCCATCCAGTACCTCAAGGGCGAAGCAGCCCAGCCCGGAAACTACACCTTGTCTGATCCCTCCGGCTATCCGGACCTCGGCGGAATGATGACTTGGTCCATTAACTGGGACGCGGCCTCTGGTTGCGGCGAGCTGTACGGATTTGCCGATGTCTATGCGGATTTGTTCCCTGAAATCCTCTCGGTTCCTGACCCCATCACAGAAGCCACTGCACGCTTGTTCCCCAATCCTTCGACGGGAAGATTCGTGCTGTCTCTGCCTGAAGATGAGTCCATTGTAACGGTTTTTAACGGGTTAGGCCAAACCATGCAGCACCTCTCCTGCCGCGGCCTGTCCACCGAAATCCACCTCCCGGATCCCGGGAATTACTGGATTCAAATCGCTTCTTCATCCGGCACCGTGACCCTGCCGGCTCGGGTCCAGCACTGAACAGCCTTTCCCCGCCCGAGCGGAACTTAAACGCCACATGCGGGTATATACTGTTGATTTTAGACGCAAAGGGCGAACAAAAACAAATATGTAAGCCGAGACCTCAGTCCATCAGGAATCGGGTCGGAAAAGTGTTTAATTTGGCTTTTTCATACCCATCATCTGCAAGCATAAATGAAAGTGAGGAGAGACAACCCGGGCGACAAGGGGCACCGCGTGCATTTTCTTTTTTTCTTCCTCATCAGCACAGGCATCGCCGCAATGATGGGTTGCGCTTCTCCC
>JBEEPJ010000190.1:0-5684 GCA_041191165.1 Bacteroidota bacterium
GGGGATTCCAGACCTGAGGTCTGTTCGCAGGCGTCGCCGATGTTGTTGTTGTTGGCGTCGGTTTGGTCTGGATTGTAGACCTCCGGACAGTTGTCCACCGGATCGCAAATCGCGTCTTCATCCCCATCCTGAACGCACGCACCTTCACAATTGTAGCCGGTCTCGGGCAACACGCAAATGAGCGAATCGGGATCTGCCGGGCCTGCGTTCACCGACGCCAGCGGGTCGAAGTTGCAGGCCATCGGGTCCGTGCAGCCCACGATGCCATTGGTCGGCAGCCAGACGTGTTTCTCGCACCGGTACAGATTTTCCGAGGGGACGAAGGTCATTTCGAATGCCACCGCCCCGCTCGGCGTCACTTCGGTCACCACGGCACCGTGTTCGGGATGTTGGCTCAGCGTGCCCCAGTTGATCAGGGTATTTCCGTTGGGCAGCCGCTGCACATTGCCCATGGCCAGCCCGTACAGCATCTCGGGGTGGGTGTAAGACCAAACCTCCGTCGCCACCATCTCCTCCAGGTCGAGCGCATACTCCACCGCCCGCGAGTAGGCGGGTAGTCCGGTGTATTCCGAGCTGTAATTTCCGTTGTCGAAGAGCAGATACCGGTTGTCCCCGAGGCACCGCACACTGTGCTGATGCGTAAAGGGATGTCCGCCCACCCCGGTAAAATCGCTCTGTGTCCCTCCCCAGCGCCAGAGGACCTCACCGGTGTTCCGATCAATTTTCGTGATCTCGTCCAAGACCCGGGACGACACCACGAAATGACCGTCCGAATCGATGTCAATCGCGTTGCCGTGGTTCAGGGAAATCTCGTCCGCGGTGAGATCCTGATGCGGCACATCCCCCGGTGAGAGATGCTCGATGGCCCGCCATTGAAACACCAGGTCTCCTTGCGCGTCCAGTTCTTGTACCACCAGCGCCTCAACCACCCAAGCGTCCGGATCTCCACCCTCCACCACGGTGTCCATGGCATACGGCACCTGCTCGTAGGCGAGCAGGACCTTATGGCCGTCGGGCAATCGAATAAAGTCGTGCAAGTCCGCGTAATAGCCTCCCACACAATAGGTGGTGTCGAGAATCTGGAGGTCGGGGGTACGCGTCACCCACGCCAGCAATTCGCGGTCGTAGTAGGTGATGTTCCCATCCCGGTTCACCTTCCAATCGAAGCCCTTGAGCGGCCAGTGCTCCGAGAACAGCAGGGTGCCATCGTTCGCCAAGATATTGACGGGCTTGATGGGAGCCCCTGCGGTGTTGAAGAAGAGTTCCCCCGGGGCTGCTTCTGGGGTATGCACCTCGATGGTGTAGTTGGGCGGTTCAGGGGATTGTGAAAAAACGCCTCCCTGTGATAGCAAACAACCCATCCACACGCCCCATATCCCCAGCGTTCGAAGCATCCGGTGGCGCGGGGAGAGCAGGCAGTTCATTTCGAAGGGTTCGCTCTTGCGATACCTCAATTACCGAATCAAGGTTGCATGCCTCGGCTTCGTCAACGCAAAATTTGCAGCGTTCCGGTGCACCAATCCTCGAGCTCGGGGCGCGCGCCACATTCGAAGTCCAGGGTTTCGAAAGTGAAGTAGTACAGTCCATCCGACAGCGGTTGACCCTGCTGGTCCCAGCCTGCGAAAGGCGCAGAGAGGTGGGTTTGGGTGTAAACCCGCGCGCCCCATCGGTTGAAGATTTGCAACTCGTACCGCAGGCACTCCTCCACGGCGTAAGGCAGCCGGAGGATGTCGTTCCAGTTGTCGTCATTGGGCGTGATGACGTTGGGGATTTGGAATCCGCTCAAGTCCAGGGACTCCTGCAAATCAAACGTCTCGGAATTCGTGTAAGTGCAGGAATTCGTGTAGGTGCAGCCGTACGCGTCTGTGGCCTCCAGCGTGATTTCATAGAGGCCGGAGGTGGGAAAGCCAAACACCGGACTCGGGAACAACGAGAAGATGTCACCATTCTCCCGCCAGGTATAGCTCAGATCGCCTGAACCGCCCGCGCTCAAGTTGACGAGCCGCAACTCGCTGCACCGCGCTGTGCCCTCGAAGTCGACGGTGGCTGGCGTGGTGTAGAGATAAGCATCTGCAGTGGTCGCGCTGCACCCGTTGGCGTCCGTGTAACTGTATTGCACATTGTAAGTGCCGGGCTGGGTTCCGTTGTGCACCAGGCTGAAGCCTTGCACGGTGGGGCCGCTTAAGGTTCCACCGCCCGGGGTAGGAGAGAGGGGAACGACGGTCTCGTAGTGGCAGTAGGCTTCTTCCAGACCCAAGTTGAGGACGGGGAGGGGATTGACGGTCAGCTGCACGGTGATGGCGCTGTCACAACCGAGCGAGGTCTGAAGCAACACGGGGTAAGTGCCCGCCGCTGAGGCTTGATTCCCGTTGGGGAGCAGGTAGGTAGAACCCGCGCAAATCTCGGGGTTGAGCGTGAGCTGGTAAGCGGGCAGCACCTGCAGTTGGATGACCACGTTGCTGTCGCAACCGGCACTTGAAGTCAGCGCGAAGGGATAGTTGCCCGAACCCGGCGCCGGTGTGCCATCGGGCAGGATATAGGGCGCATTGGAACAGGTGGTCTCCTGCACGACGAGGTCGTAGTTCTCAAACACCTCGACCGTGGTGATGACCGTGCTATCGCATCCATTTGCCGAGGGAAGCGAAATGGAATACACCCCAGGCGCACCGGTGGAACTGCCGTCGGGAAGAAGAGTGGTTTCTCCTGCGCACAGCGAAAACTGCTGGGTCGACTGCAATACCGGCAGAATATCGACGACAGTCGTGACCAAGCTGTCGCACCCCGCCACGGATTCCAACAACACGGGATAAGTGCCCGAGACATCCACCTCGCTGCCGTCGGGCAAGGTGTATATCGAGCCGGCGCAGAGGGTAGTCAAGGCCGTCATCGTGTAATTCTGAGCCGGGATGACTTCGGTAATGATGGTGCTGTCACACCCGAGGGCTGTGACAAAGTTTGATGTGTATGTACCCCCCGTGTTGGTGGTGGATCCGTCGGGGAGGTTGAGCGTGGCGCCCGGACAGAGGAATGCCGTTTCTTCGATTTCCACTTCGAAGGCGAGGGTCACACTGGCTTGATTGCTGCAGCCCTGAACGGTTCCTGTTACGGTATAGGTCGTGGCCTGCGAGGGACTGGCGACCACTGTGGAGCCGATGGTCGTATTGAGACCGGTGGGTGGACTCCAGTTGAAGAACGCGGCACCCGTGGCCGTCAAGGTCACCGGGTCTCCGCTGCAGAGACTCGTGCTGGGCGCATTGATGGAGACGTTGGGGATGTTGCCCACGGTGACGGTAACGGTCGTGGAATCCACGCAGGCCGCGGTGGTCCCGATCACCGTGTAGGTGGTGGTAGCAGCGGGTTGAGCCACCACGGAACTTCCCGTCGTGGCGCTCAAACCTGTCCCTCCGCTCCAAGTGTAAGTGTCTGCACCCGTGATGTTCAGGACGATGGAGTCCCCGGCGCAGAAGAAAGGATTGGCCGGGGTGACGTTCAAGGCCAAACCCCCAATCGGTGTAATCGTCACCAATCCGTTCCCCGTAACATTGCCGGGTGTACAGGTCCCACCCGTGGGGGTGCGACTGGATCCACCGCCACCGCCACCGCCCCCGAGCGAACCGCTGCCGAAGCAATCGCTTCCCCCACCGCCTCCTCCCCAGAGCCCACCGCCTCCGCCTCCGCCCGGCCCTTGGTTGAAACACAAATCCGTCCCTCCCGCGCCGCCCACACCAGAAATCCCGGGAAATCCCGCTTGTCCCGAACCATTCCAGGGAGGGCCTCCGACACCTCCCCCCAATTGCGTTCCGCCGCCCCCGCCCACACCGAAGGGACTATTGCCCGTCGTTCCTGTCGCACATCCACCCGCTCCTCCGATGGCGTCGGTGTTCCCACCTCCCATGCCGCCCCCTCCCGAGGCCACCGCCACCCGATTGGCCAAGCCATAAGGCGCCACCCGGATATCAGAGGCGCCTCCGCCCCCGCAACTGGCGTTGGCCGCGACGTTGGCGGCCTTGCCCACGCCTCCTCCGTTGAACCCCGCCGTGGGACACCCCCCTTGCCCCCCCACCCGAATCTCGAGGACATCGCCCGGGGTGACATTCAACGTGGCGTTGACCGTGGCGCCATTTCCGCCTGCAAATCCCCCTCCCTTCGCCCCGCGAAGCTGCACTTGAATCTGGTTGACGCACGGCGGAACGGTGTATTGTTGCACCTGTCCGTTGTAGTTGAAGTTGGTCACTTGGGCGTTTGCAGGAATGCCCAGGGCGAAGAGCAACCCCACCCCGACCCAAGTCGCCACCCTCCACGTCCTTTTGACCCAAAACTGGAAAAAGCCAGCCGACGAAACAGACGGGAGGAGGGAGAATGCCTTCATGGACGGGAAATTGCGGTGCATAAGATGCATCATTTGCCACAAAAACCCAAAAATCGAGTCCCGCCCCGTACATTCGAGGCGATGAAGAAGTGCGTCGGCCATAGTGAAATGGCTTGTCGAATATTTTTTGGGATGAGCGCGTTGCTTTTCTTGGGTGAGGGGCAGCGGGTTTGGTCTCAATGCAGTTCCATGGAAATCGCGTGGAACATGAACGTATACACGGACGCTTGGGGATACGAGACCTACTGGGAACTCGTGCCCGCGGGCAACGCCTGCGGTGTGGGCACCCTGGCCTGGGGCAGCAATCAGGCCACCGTCGGTTGTAGCGGTGCGGGCGAGCAGAACGCGGACGGCAGCGGCTACCCGTCCAACGCGGTCATCGAGACCCCGCCGGTCTGCTTGACGCTGGGGCAGGCTTACACCTTGATTTTCGTGGACGACTGGGGCGATGGAGGCTTGGTTTTTGAGACGTTTGAGGCGGGGAGTTTGACCGGGTGGTACACGGGGACCGGGACGGGCAACACCTGGGAATTTGTGGCGGGTTTCAGTGCCCTGCCTGCCCATGATAGCCCGTGCAATGCCGCGGAAATCCTCGCGGGTACGGCACAGGCCATCGCCCTCGACAATCGGAACTGCGTGGTGCAGAGCGCGGAGCTGGAGCCGGCGCTGGGGGAGACCTGTCAGGCCCAGGGGATCTGGTGCGACGGCGGGGCCACGCGGACGGTTTGGGCACATTGGGTCGTGCCGGACGAAGGCCATTACGCGCTTTCGACCTGCCACCACGGCACGCAAGTGGATACCCAGATTGCGGTCTGGGCCGGGACGTCCTGCGACGATTGGGCGAGCTTTGAGCTGGTCTCGGCAAACGACGATGCCTTCGGCGGGTGCGCGGCCCCGGCATGCGTCACCCCACCGTCCTGTGTCGATGTCGCTTCTTGGGCCTATTCCCGGGTGATCGACGCCCAGCCATCCTGCTGCAGCACCGCTTGGGACGGCGCCTGTCAGAGCGCTTACGACGCGTATCTCGCGGATTGCGATGCGTCCTCGGAGGGTTGCCATTATGTGCTCCAGGGCCACGACAGCTACGGGGATGGTTGGAATGGCTGTGCAGTTTCTTGGAAAGTGAATGGTGTAGACCAAACCCTCACCTTCACCACCGGCCACGAGGCGCAGTGGGAACTGCCGGTGTCCCCTGGTGATGCATTGGAAGTTACATGGATTCCCGGAGATTGGGTGGAGGAGGCGTCTTTCACCTTGTACGATGCCTTCGGAAACGTGCTGTACGCTTCGGTGGCGGGACCACCAGCTGGGCTGC
>JBEEPJ010000191.1:0-3991 GCA_041191165.1 Bacteroidota bacterium
GGGGCGTTGGGCGCCTTTTTGCCCAATATAAACGCCTCGGGTTCACATGGTTATAACCTAGGCCAAACCATCGACCCCTTCACCAACACGTTCGCCACCAGCCGAATCCGGTCCAACAGCCTCGGCTTCTCCTCGGGCATGGTCCTGTTCAACGGCTTCACGAACCACATCAACCTGGAGCGGGCCCGGCTGGCGCAATCGCGATCGGCGGTGGCGGTGGAGTTGGCCCAGAACTCCGTCGCCCTGACGGTCGCGGCCGGATTTCTCAACGCGCTGTTCCAGGAGGAGTTCGTGGCCATCGCCCGGGCGAACCGCGACGCGACCGTCCGGCAGTGGGAACGGGTGCAACGCCTGGTCGCCGCTGGGGCCGCCCCGGAGTCCGATGGGCTCAACCTCGCGGCCCAAGTGGCAGCGGAAGAGGCGAATGTCGTGGCCAGCGAGCAAGCGGCGGGGTTGGCGCGGCTGAATTTGGCCCAACTGCTGCGGCTGGACGCCCAAGCCGCGGACGAAATGGTCCTCGCGCGTCCCGCCGAGGCGGACCTCATGCCCGGCGGACTCCCCCCCTCGCCTGCCGCTGCGATTTCCCATGCCCTGGAAGCCTTCCCCGAGATGCGCCAGGCCCGTCTCGCCCAGGAAGACGCCCTGCTGGCCCGCCGCCTCGCCGGGGCCGCCCGTTCCCCCCGCATCTTCATGAGCTACAACGTGGGCACCGGTTACTCCGGCGCCCGCAAGCGCCCGCTGGGTGAGCCCACCTACGAAACCCTGACCCTGGGCGAGGTCATCATCAACGACACGCTCTCCTTCGACATCACCACGGAGCAGCCCGTCTACAGCGGATTCGAGGTCGTGCCCTTCGGCGAGCAATTCCGGGACAACCGCAACCAGTCCCTGTTCTTTTCCCTGAGCATCCCCATCTTTAACGGCTTCAACGTCCGCAACGGCATCGAACAGGCCGAGCTCAACTTGCTGCGTTCGGATTTGCAGCTCCAATCTGCAGAACAAACCCTCACCCAAACCATCGAGCGCGCCTGGGCCGATGCGCTGGCCGCTGAGGAGACCCTCAAGGCCCGGCAAGCGGCCCTCGACGCGGCCCGCTGGGCCGATGAAGCCGCCCTGAAGCAATTCGAAGCAGGGGCGCTGGGTGCCTGGGACTACGCGGATGCCCGGGCCCGGCTCGACGCCGCGCGCGCCAGCTGGCTCCAGTCCCGCTACGATGCCGCGTTCAAACGCAAGATCCTCGACTTCTACACGGGCAAACCCCTCACTTTCCGATGAAAAAGAACCGCAAACGCATCCTCTGGGGACTGGGAATCACGGTGGTATTGCTCGTCACTGCCCTGGCCATCTGGGGCCGGGGTGAGGAACTTCCTGCCGTACAAGTCGAGTCCGCCACTGCACGGGACATCACGGAGCGCGTGGCTGCGTCCGGCAAGATTCAGCCCGAGGTGGAGGTCAAGATTACCGCCCAGGTGAGCGGCGAAATCACACAACTCCCGGTCAAAGAGGGCGATGTGGTGAAGGCAGGGGATCTATTGGTCCAAATCAACCCTGACACCTACATCTCGGCCCTCAACCGCGCCGAGGCGGCCCTCAACACCGCCCAGTCAAACCTGGCCGCCGCCCGGGCCCAAGCCGCCCAAGCCGAGGCGCAGTTCTTCGCCGCAGACAAGGCTTGGAAACGGGCCCAATCGCTCTTTGAGGACCGCGTTCTCTCCCAGGCCGATTTCGACCAAGCCCAGGTCCAGTTCCGCTCCGCCGAAGCGGCGAAAAAGGCGGGCGAAGAGGGCATCCGCAGCGCATCTTTTGCCATCCGGAGCGCCGAAGCGTCCGTCTCCGAGGCCCGGGTCAACTTGACCCGCACGACCCTGCGGGCCCCACAAGCCGGAACGGTCACCGCCCTGGTCAAGGAGCTCGGCGAAAGTGTTCAAGGCACGGGCTTCACCGCCGGGGAGGTCATTATGAAGATCAGCGACTTGGGCGCCATGGAGGTGAACGTCGAGGTGAACGAGAGCGACATCGTTCGGGTGGAGCTCGGCGACTCGGCCGAGGTGCTCGTGGACGCCTACGCCGACCGCCGGTTCATGGCCACTGTCACGGAAATCGGCAACACCGCCCTCAACGCCGGAGCCAACGGCTTCTCCATGGACCAGGTCACCAACTTCTCGGTCAAGGTGCGCCTGCTCGAATCGAGCTACCGGGATGTGCTCGCCGCCGGCTCCCCTTTCCGTCCGGGCATGAGTGCCTCCGTGGAAATTCTCACCGCCCAAAAATCCCAGGTCCTCTCGGTCCCCATCCAGGCGGTAACCTCGCGGGGAGAGAAGGGGGAATCGAAAAAAGAGGGAGAAGAGGAAGAGAAGGAAGAAGGCGCAAAAGCGAGCGGGGCCCAAGCAGCCGAAGTAGGGGTGTTCTTGTGGGTGGACGGGAAGGCCGTGTGGCGGCCGGTGGTGACGGGGATTCAGGACAGCCGCTTCATCGAAATCCGAGAGGGGCTCACCGCAGCGGATAAAGTGATCACCGGGCCTTACGAGTGGGTGTCGCGCAAGTTGGAGGACGGGGACGAGGTGACGAAGTCCGAGGATAAGCCGTGAGGGGCGACGGAGGGCAAGGGGGGGCGAAGGAGCGGGGGGTGGTGCTGATGTTGGAGACTTCGGCACGGACGTGCTCGGTGGCGCTGTTCGAGGGCGGGGTGTGCCTGGCGGGGCGCGCGGTGCGGGGCGAGGACGGCGCCGGGTATGTGCACGCGGAGGTGCTGTTGACCCTGATTGACGAGGTGCATCGGGAGGCCGGAATGCCCCGCAACGCAGCCGATGCGGTGGCGGTTTCGGCGGGTCCGGGGTCCTATACCGGCCTGCGCATCGGCTTATCCACGGCCAAGGGGATCGCCCACGCCCTGGGCAAGCCGTTGTTGATGCTGGATACGTTGGAGGTGCTGTGCTGCCGGGCGGAGGGGGAGGGACGAAGGGGGCCGGTGCTGGCCGTGCTCGACGCCCGGCGCAACGAGGTCTATGCGGCGGTCTTTGCGCCGAGGGAGGGGGGGGGATGGCATCGCTTGGAGGAAACCCGGCCCGTCGTGCTCGAGGGCATGCCCTGGGAAGTCTGGAAGGATGGGATGCCCGAGAACCTGATGATACTGGGGGATGCGGCAGAAAAAACGGCCCAAGCCCTCGAACCCTACAAGCCGATGGGGGGATGGGGGGCGGTGGTGACCTGCGATCCCGAGGCGCGATTCGCAGGAGGGCTGGTGGAGCGGGCGAGGCGGGAGGGCTTGTGGGCGGATTTGGCCTACGCCACGCCCAAGTACCTCAAGGAGTTTGTGGCGGGAACGCCGCGCAACCTGCTGGGAACTCCGGCCGCGGACCGTAACTTCCCCTCGCAAGGTTGAATTTGCCTGCTCTGCTCCGCTCATGATGCCCCGTCGCCTGCCCCGCCTTCACTGGATCGCTTGGATTGCGCTGGCCGCCTGCAGCGCCTGCGACCGCATCCAACAGGATATCCCCTACGTCCCGGTGGACTTCGAAATCAACCTCAACCTCCCCGCCTACCAGGCACTGAACGTACCCACGGGCGCCATTACCCTCAGCGGGGGTTCACGCGGAATCATCGTGTACCGCTACACGATGGACCAATTCGTGGCGCTGGACCGCCACGCCACCTTCGACATCGATTCCGCTTGCCAGGTGGGCATTTCCGACGACGGGCTGTTCCTCACGGACCCCTGCAGCGAATCCGAGTGGCTCATCATCGACGGGAGCGTCGTGACCGGCCCCGCCACCATTCCACTGCACCGCTACCGGACGCAGTGGATGCCCCCCGTGTTGCGGGTGTACAATTGAGTCGGAATCCTGCTCCGTTGGCGGCGGACCGCCGACAGGCTCAGTACCGGTAAGCCTCTGCCTTGAACGGCCCCTGAACCGGAACGCCGATGTACGCCGCCTGCTCGTTGGTGAGCGTCTCGAGTTGCGCATTCACCTTGGCCAAATGCAAACGCGCC
>JBEEPJ010000192.1:0-3928 GCA_041191165.1 Bacteroidota bacterium
CCCCTTCTTCTGCACCTGTAAATCAACCCCCCTCAACGTTCAATCCCCCTCCGCATACGCTGCGGTCTTGGCTAATTTTGCACCATGACGAATCGAAAGGAATTCCTCCACTACGCGGTCAAGCACCACGGAATGAGCAGCAACGGGGTGGAACAGTATATCTCAGCGGTATACGGCCCCGAGAACATGACCCGAACGGTGATTGAAGAGCGTCCGATGCCGTTCCGCGAGGTCGATGTCTTCTCGCGTTTGATGGTGGACCGCATCATCTTCTTGGGCACGGGAATCGACGATTACATCGCGAACATCATCCAGGCGCAGTTGCTGTTCCTGGAATCCGCAGACCCCTCGAAGGACATCCAGATCTACATCAACTCCCCCGGGGGCTCGGTGTATGCTGGACTGGGCATCTACGATACGATGCAGTACATCAAGCCCGAGGTGGCGACCATTTGCACCGGCATGGCGGCTTCCATGGGCGCCGTGTTGCTCTGCGCCGGCGCGAAGGGCAAGCGGACGGGACTCAAGCACAGCCGGGTCATGATTCACCAGCCCCTCGGAGGCGCCAGCGGCCAGGCTTCGGACATCGAAATCACCGCCCGTGAGATTCAGAAGCTCAAGAAAGAGCTCTACGAAATCATCGCCTTCCACAGCGGAAAGACCTATGACCAGGTTTGGAATGACTCCGACCGCGATTACTGGATGATCGCTGCGGAAGCCAAGGAATACGGCATGATCGACGAGGTCCTCGAACGCAAGCATAGCTGATAGAGGGCGTTCCGGAGGCATCCACTCCTCCCCGAGTTCCCATCACGCTCCCACGCCATGGCAAAAGCACGCGTCACCTGCTCCTTCTGTGGTCGAACCAAGGAAGAGGCGAATATTCTCATCGCTGGTATCACCGGGCACATTTGTGATCGCTGCGTCGACCAAGCCCAGCAGATTATCGAGGATGAAAATCCGAGAAAGTCCGGAATGGGCGCGCAACTCATCCTCCGACGGCCCGCCGAAATCAAGGCCCATCTGGACGAATACGTCATCGGACAGGACCCCGCCAAGCGCGCACTCAGCGTGGCGGTCTACAACCATTACAAGCGGCTGATGCACCCTGCTGGTCCCGATGAGGTGGAAATCGACAAGTCGAATGTCATCTTGCTGGGCGAGACTGGGACGGGAAAAACCCTCTTGGCGAAGACCATTGCTCGAATGTTGGACGTGCCATTCTGCATCGCCGATGCCACCGTCCTCACGGAGGCCGGATATGTGGGCGAGGATGTGGAAAGCGTGCTCTCCCGGCTGCTGCAGGCTTCCGATTACAAAGTGGAGCAGGCTGAGCGCGGCATCGTCTTCATCGATGAGATCGACAAGATTGCCCGCAAAAGCGATAATCCCTCCATCACCCGTGATGTGAGTGGAGAGGGGGTACAGCAGGCTTTGCTCAAGTTGCTCGAAGGCGCGGAGGTACATGTCCCCCCGCAAGGTGGACGAAAGCACCCGGAGCAAAAGCTCATCACCATCAACACCCGCAACATCCTGTTTATCTGCGGCGGGGCGTTTTCCGGCATCGAGCGGATCATCGAACGGCGGGTCAAGCGTTCCTCCATCGGTTACACGACGCAGGATGTCCAAATCGAACCCGGTGAGATGTTGTCGCATGTCTCACCTGCGGATCTGCGGTCCTTTGGGTTGATACCGGAGTTGATCGGTCGCTTCCCGGTCATTACCCACCTCTCACCGCTCGACGCCTCAGCGCTGCGCCGGATTCTGACCGAACCCCGCAACGCACTCATCAAACAGTACGTCCGGCTCTTTGAAATCGACGGCATCCAGCTGCGATTCGAGGCCTCGGCGTTAGATTACATGGTGGAGAAGGCGCTGGAGTTTCAATTGGGCGCTCGCGGGTTGCGGAGCATTTGCGAAGCCATCTTGAATCCTGCGATGTTCGAACTGCCAGGGGGCAAGACGAAAGAGCTCAAAGTGGACCGGGCTTATGCTGAGAAACGCATGCTGGAGGCCGATCCCAAGGCACTGCGGGTCGCATAATCTCCCTTGGGCGCATGGCAGGCAAGGAGACCCCGCTGATGCAGCAGTACAACCGGATCAAAGCCCAGTATCCGGACGCCATTCTGCTCTTTCGGGTGGGGGATTTCTACGAGACCTTCGGCGAGGACGCCGTTCGCGCCTCCCAAGCGCTCGACATCGTGCTGACCAAGCGGGGCAACGGAAGTGCCTCGGAAATTGAGTTGGCGGGTTTTCCGCACCATGCCCTGGACAATTACCTGCCCAAACTCGTTCGGGCCGGCAATCGGGTGGCGGTGTGCGACCAGTTGGAGGACCCCAAGTTTGCCAAGGGCATCGTCAAGCGCGGCATCACCGAACTCGTCACCCCCGGTGCCACCTTTCACGATCAGGTGCTGCAGAGCCGGGCGAACAACTATCTCGCAGCCCTTCACTTTGGGAAAGCGGCCACGGGAGTTGCCTTTCTCGACCTGTCCACAGGGGAATTTCAGGCGGGGCAGGGAACGACAGCGTGGGTAGAGCGGTGGCTGCGCATCTTCGCTCCATCGGAAGTGCTTTACGAGCGGGATTCCAGTGCCCAACTCAACGTTTTTGCGGGTGAAAGTTGGCACAAAACCAGGTTGGACGACTGGATTTTTAGGGGCGAATATGGCCGGGAAAAAATACAGCAGCACTTTGGAACCCAGTCGTTGAAGGGATTTGGACTGGATGATTGGCCGGAAGCCGTGACCGCGGCAGGCGCCATTTTGCAGTACCTCGAAATCACCCACCACCATGAAGTCCGGCATATTCGGCAGATAAGGAGGCTCACCCCGGGCGGGTATTTGGCACTGGACCGATTTACCATCCGAAATCTCGAACTGGTGCAACCGCTCCAACCCGATGGCCGGTCGCTGCTCGAAGTCCTCGACTGCACCCGTTCGCCGATGGGGGGGCGGATGATGCGCCGCTGGTTGTTGACGCCACTCACCCACATCCCGGACATCGAAAAGCGGCAGTCGGCGGTGGAAGCCTTTGTGCTACAACCTGAAGTGAGAGAGGCAGTGGCGCGGGAACTATCGAAGGTCGGTGACATGGAGCGCCTCGCTTCCAAGGCGAGCAGCCGCCGCATTTCCCCACGGGAACTGGCCCAGCTGCGCAAAGGGTTGCATGCGCTGCACACCATTGCCGACCTCACTGCCGGCGAGGTGGCGTGGGTTCCGTTCCTCGAAAACCTGCAACCCTGCGACGCCTTGCTCGCACGGCTCGACCGAGAACTCGCGGATGAACCCGCCTTGGCAGTGTCTCGTGGCGAGGTCATGCGGGCTGGGGTATTCCCGGAACTCGATCGCTTGCGTGGACTCAAGGACAACGCCCACGAAGCCCTCGATGCCATCTGCCGGGCAGCGTCCCTGCGCACCGGGATTTCCTCCTTGAAGATTGACTCCAATCAGGTCTTTGGCTACTACATCGAGGTCCGAAACGCGCACAAAGACAAGGTGCCCAGCGACTGGATCCGCAAGCAAACCCTCACCCAAGCGGAGCGCTACATCACGGAGGAGCTCAAGCAACTCGAAGCCCAAATCCTCGAAGCAGAGTCCGGCAGCGAAGGACTCGAACAGCAGCTCCTGGACCAACTCGTTGCCGCGGTGGCCGAGGCGATTGCCGAACTCCAAGACAATGCCGCAGGACTGGCGCAGTTGGATGTGCTGGCCAGCTTTGCGGAAGTGGCTGAACGTCAGGGGTATTGCAAGCCGGTTTGGTCCGAGGAATTCACCATCAACATCACCCAAGGCCGACACCCTGTCATCGAGCAGGTGCTTCCGACGGGGCAGGCCTACGTGGCCAATGACCTGCGAATGGATCCGCAGAGCGCCCAGTTGCTGATGATCACCGGCCCCAACATGTCGGGAAAGTCGGCCCTGCTGCG
>JBEEPJ010000193.1:0-3820 GCA_041191165.1 Bacteroidota bacterium
TGGCGTTCGGGTGTCGGAATTGCCCTCATAGCCATTGAAACGGGCATAGCGGTCCAAGATGGAGGCTTCCGCCGTCTGCAACTCCGGGCTGCGGAAGTACTGGAAATTGTCCGCTGACGGGTCCTGTTGCGCCTTGGCATAAGCGTTCACATCGAGCAACCCCTGCAAGGAGTTGAGCCAGGGAGCGAAGAATCCTTGCTCCTCGGCATCGGGCAGTCCATCGAGTCCCACGTCCTGCGCGACGTAATCTCCTGACGAGTTGTCGAAGGCGTTCACGACATTGAACGTCTCGGGCGCCGGAAAAATCCCCCAGGTGGACGTGTCCGTGGGCAAGGTCGAGTTGTTGGAGGACGGAAGGCCATTCTCGTAGGCCAGCTGGCTGTCGTTCAATACGTCCTCCGAGACATTGCCCAGGTTGAAGTACAAATCCCCCCCCGTCAGATTCTCCGAATCCTCGTTGAACGGATCCATCAGCCAGAACTGGAGGTACTCGATGTTCGCCATCTCGAAGTCCGTCGTGGTCAAGGCCCGTTGAATGCCCCCCCAACGCGACGCTGGGTCGAGGAGCGAACCGTCCTCGGCCAAGCCCGCAGAAATGCCCTCCGTGCCCGTGAAGGACTCGTAGTTGTAAGGTCCCCGTTCGGAGGGGCGGAACGTCAGGTCCAGCGTGGGAATATTGGGCGGCGTGCCCGTCGGCAATTCGCGGTTGGGAAACACCTCGCCCTCCAGAACCTCCCGCGCGCGGTGGTCGCTTTTCTGATCTGCCGTCACCTGACCGTCCTCCAGACCCGAGCCGCGGAAGAACTGAGGATCGATGGTGTACCAGCTCATCCCCGCACGGTTGGAATTGTAGGCCAAACTGTCTTCCAAATTGCCTTCCGGGAACAACCCCGCTTGGAGCTTGGGAGTGGACGCCAAGAACCACCGGGAGACCGCCCGGATGTCGATGGCAGACTGGCTGCCTTCGAAGTCATCGACGTAGGCATTGCCCTCCCGCCCGATGGCCCGGCTATGGCCTGGAATCAAGTAAGCACCCTCCGCCGAGAAGTCGATGCTCGACTTCGCCGTGGTCTCGTAGAAGGGAAGCCGATCGAGCACATCGGTCAGGAACTGGCTCTCCCGCTGCCAAGCGAGGTCCATGCCCAAGATCGTGTTGTTCACGGGCTCATTGCCCATGTTCACCTTCTGCGTCAGCGGCCGTTCCCGCATGTTGAGGAAAGTGGCGCCCATGGTGAACCGATCGGAGAAGACGTAGTCGAAACGCGTCCCGAGCATCGTCTTCGTCTGGATGTTGAAGAGCGAGTTGCTCTCGAGGGAGACCTTGATGTTCTGGCCCGACTCCATCAAACCGTCATTGATGATGCGGACCCGGCCGAGGTTGTAATCCACCGTGTAATCCTGGTTCTCCACCAACCGCACCCCGCCCGCGGTCACCGTGACCGAACCCTCGGGAACGTTGAGGGCATTGAGGGAGATCTCGGAACTGGTTTGGCTTTCATACTGACCCTTGATGCGGAAGCGGTTCAACGAGGGAATCTGCTGCGCGGCCGTCTTGGTCGAATCGTAAAGGGGCTGGAATACAACGGTTTGAATGAGCGAGTTGCGGATGTTCTCATCCGATACGCGTTCCGTGATGCCCTGCTTGAGGCTCTTGCCAAAGGGCTCAGCCGACGGAAAATAGATGCGGCCGTTCTGGCTGTGAATGGTTCCGCCCTGGGTGGCGGCGTTGTCCACGAAGTCGAAGACCCCATCCTGCCGCGGCATGCCATTGATGTCCAGCCGGTCCATGCCCAGCAACTGCAGCAACATGGTCGAGTCGAGCGGGGCGCGCGGGATGTAGTTCAAATCCACGCCAGTTGCCGGGTCGTTGTACCAGATGTCGAGGCGGAAGTTCTCCGGGCTCACCCCGAACGCCTGCATCGAGTAGACGTTCTTCATCATGGTCTTCCAGAGCGGCGCCGGGTCCCCGTTGGTGAGCTGGACCTGCGTGATGGAAGCCTTGAGCATCTTGAGCACCAGGGCGCTGGGTGCAGCGAAGCCGTCCTGGGCCAGGGTTCCCACTTGGTAGGTTTGGCCATCCAACGTGTACTCATAAGCCACCCCGAGCACCTCCGCATTGTTGAGGCTCTGGCGGAGGGAGATGAAGCCCAAACGCGCATTGTACGAGTACTCCGAGGGAGCGAGTTTGCGGGCATTGCCCACCCGCTCGTAATGAATGCCCTGGTCCAGCCCAAAGCCCAAGGCCCCGATGGCGGCATTCGCCCCGCTGTAGCTCATGACCTCCGGATCGCTCACCAAGGACTGGTACAACTCGTTGTTCGCGTTGTGCGGGTTGCGCGAAGGGGTCGGCACCACATCCGGCCCGTCGAGCAACTGCGCCACGGGCAGGTCGGTGGAGATGTAGTCCCCGTGCTCACCCAAGTCCGTGAACGCCAGCACGTTGCGCACATCCTGGGTGTTCGCCTGGGTGTTGACCACCCACACCTCGATCCGCGTGATGTTTGCGCCGGAACTGGGGATGGGCAGGCTGCGCATGGCCACATCGTACTGATCGAGAAAGAACTGCGACAAGAAGTAGTGCCGGTTGGCTTCGTAATCGTCTGCCCGGATGTCGAAGGTCTGGGTCTGTGCCCCTCCCCTGACTTCGATCTCCCGGCGCTCGCCCTTCTGTTGCGAAACGACCGTCGTGTTGTACAGCCGACCCCACTGGGTTTCCAGCTTGACCCCGAAGAGGCTCTGACTTCCGGTGATCAAGGTTCCCGGGAGCGGCATGCTGATGTGGCCTGCCTCGATGTTCTTGAGGATGTCGTCCTCCTCTCCCTGGAACCCGATGTTCATCCGGTTCTCGAAGTCGAACAATGCCTCGGTGTTGTACTGCGTGCCGATGTTGATCTTGTCCCCGATGCTCCCCCCGATGCTCAGCTGGATGCGCTGATCGAAATCGAAGGTGGTGATGCGCCGCTGGCGCTCCGGGATGCGGGGATTTTCGGTGTTGGAGATGTTGACTCCGAAGGAGAGTTCCGCAGATCCCTGCGGCTTGATGGTGATCTCGTTGCTGCCGAAGATGGACTCGAACAGGGCGCTGTTCACCGTGAGTTTGGGGGCGAAAGCCCGCTCCGCCTCATCTTCCTCCTGCTGCAACTCATTCCAATACTCGGAGAGGTTGCCCTCGATGTTGTAATTGAGGTACTCCTCGAGCGACAGGTAGGTGGTGGGGCGGTAGGGCAGCGAATCCCCGATGGTTTGCTGGATGATGTACTGACCGCTCACCTCGTCGTAAATGACTTGGTAGCGAATGTTATCAGGCCAATTGAAGTCAAACCCCGAAGGCTCGGGCACCGGGTTGAAGGGGTCTTCTCCACCAAAGGGAAAACGCAGCGGAACACCGCCCGTGTCCGCTGCTGCCCAACCGGCCTCAGAGGAGGAAGCCGCGACCTCGCGTAACCGGTCCCGTCGGGGTGCCATGTCGGAGCGCGAAGGCCACATCGCCAGGGACGCCGATCCCAACATCCCGAGCAATGCCCATGCCTGCAGGCCGCGAATAGATGACAACCAACGCATGTTCAGAGCGACTTCAGGGCTTGTTTGATCAGGGCTTCCACGGGGAGATCTGATGGGGATTGCTCAATGATATGGTCCAGGGTTCGCTCACACCGGGTGCGGTCAAATCCCAAAGACACCAAGGCACTCAACGCATCATTTCGGGGATTGTTGCGTTCTGCCAAAATATTTTTTCCACCCGGCAGGGAGAACGTTCCACCGAGGCCTTCCAGGGCGGCGAGTTTGTCCTGCAGATCCACGAGAATCCGCTGGGCGGTCT
>JBEEPJ010000194.1:0-3789 GCA_041191165.1 Bacteroidota bacterium
GGGGTCAGGTGCGGCGGCTGGCACATGCGGTGGGGCATCTAGCCTTGCATGGGAAGAAGGGGGTTTTCATTGAGGACGAGGTCGGACGCAGGTGGGATGTGGCAAAGGAGCGCGAGGCGGAGGACTGGTCAGTTGGGATTCTGCCTCCCGCGTGAGAGGGGCGCGTGAGGGGCTGGCGCGTGAGAGGCGCACATGCGGGGCGCACACACGGGGCGCACACGCGAACCATCCCCGGGCCGGGGTGTTAGAGAGGCATGGAAGGCATGCTGCGCATCGTGTTGGTGACCGAGGGCCTCGCCCCTTGGCGGGAGGGCGAGGCGGCGCGGCTGGCGGCGGTGCTGGTCAGGCACCTGGGGCCGCTGTGCGGGGAGCTGCTGGTGGGGTATGACGGGCCGGACGAGGCGCGGGTGCGGCGGGAGCTCGCGCCGGGGGGGAATGTTAGGCTGCTGCGGGTGCAGGGAGATGCGGGCGGGACGGCCGGGGACGGCGGCTGGGCTTGGAGCGAGCGGGCGCGGGCGGCGCTCGATGCGGGGGCGGGGCCGGGCGGGCTGGCGAGCTGGGATGTCGTGTACGCCCTGGGGCTGACCGGTCGGCGCTTCACGGATCATCCGCGGCTGGTGGTCCATGCGGTCGAGCCGGGGGAGATGGAGAGGGCCGGGGGCTGGCCGGAGCGGGCCCGGACTTGGCGCAAAGGGCGGCGGGCGCAGGCGTTGCAGCGGGCGGCTCTGGCGGTGGTATCGGCCAGCGCGCTTTTGCAGGCCAAACCCTCTCCCAACCCCCTCTCCCCCCAATTCATCCCCAACCCCATCCCGGGAGACTGGCTCACGGCGCGGCCGGTGCCGCGAATGCGCGGGCCGCTCCGGGCCCTGTTCGTGGGGGAGAAGGGGGCGCGGCACGGGTACGACTTGCTGGCCCGGGCCCTGCACGCCCTGCCGCAGCCCATCGTGCTCGACCTGGTGGGTCCGCTGCCCGCATTCGCGCCCGGGCCCCACGAAGTCACCTTCCATGGCCCCCTGACCGACCGCGAGCGGCGGCGCGCCCTCATCGACGCGGCGGATGTCGTCGTCGCCCCCTTCCGCGCCGCCGGGTTGCCCCTCCCCCTGCTCGAGGCCCTCGCCCGCGGCCGACACGTCATCGCCACCGACGTCGGCGCCATCCCCGCCCTGCTCGCGGAAGCCCCCGGTTGCCTCCTCATCCCCCCCACCGCCGCGGCACTCACCCAGGCCCTCACCCACTTCGCCGCCTCCCCCCCGGAACCGCGCCGCTGGAACCTCTCCCGCTTCACCGGCGCCCGCATCGCCATGGACCACGCCCGCCTCTTCCAGCGCCTCGCCGCTGAGCCTCGATTGTAAAGGAACTGGGGCCACTGGTGAAGTGAATTTGGACCAGACCTGTGTCGAGGCTTGCTTCGTGCAAAAAGCATGGAGAAGTTGGAAAATGTTGCACTTAAGATAAACTCGAGTACCTTTGTACCCAGACGAAGTTTCCTGTTCGTTGATCGAGGAAAAATCAAGCGCCATGACATCGATTACGCATTGGAACAACAACGACGCTGGAACACCGACCCCAGGTCGCTTTCAGGTGACCCTCGATGAGCTTATCGCCGCGCATGTCACTTCGGAAGCAGACCGTTGCGAGGTGTCGGAGGAATGGTATGGACTGACCTTGGGGGAACTGATTCGGGCAGGGCGCAAGGCCCGCGGTTTGACCCAAGATGAGTTGGCGGTAAGGGTGGGCATGACCAAATCCTATATCTCCCGCCTCGAATCCAATGCGAAGGAAGCCCGCTTATCCACCTTGCACAAGATCGTCACGCAAGGGCTCCAAGGTCGGCTGGAAATGAGCATCGAACTCCTCCCGGCTTCCGCGGAACCGCCCGCTCCTCAGCCCTGAGGCGCGGCAGCCTTTTCGTATCAAATCGTATCAAATCGTATATTTACGTATCAGAAAGGTCGAAATTTCGATTCCATGGCGCAGCGCGTGTACACATTCTTATTGGATTTGGACTGGAAAATGATCCAACTCCTCAGCCAAATCGACCGCTTTGATGCCCAATGGTCTGCCTGGAATCGTCCGGAAGAGAAGGGACTGAAGGAGTTGAGAAGTCTCGCCACGGTGAAGAGTGTCGGCGCTTCCAATCGAATCGAGGGCAACAAGATGACCGACGAGGCGGTGGCTGCGCTGCTCCAGAACATCGACATCTCCTCGCTCACCGACCGCGATGCGCAGGAAGTGGTGGGCTATTTCGAGGCCAACGAGTTGATTCTGGAAGCCTACCCCTTCATCGACCTGACGGAGAATTCCATCAAAAGCCTGCACAACAGCCTGCTCAAACACAGCACCCGCGACCATTGGCACAAAGGGGACTACAAAATGAGCAACAATGCGATTGAGGCTGGCTTCCCCACGGAAGATGCCATGCGCCAGTTGATTCAGTGGTTTCTGGATGAAAAAGAGGTGCACTCCCTACTCAAAATTGCGTGTTTCACCTACGAGTTTCTCAGCATTCATCCCTTTCAAGATGGAAACGGAAGACTGAGTCGGTTGCTTTCGATGCTGCTGTTGCTCAAAGAAGGTTATCACTGGATTCGATATGTGAGCTTCGAGCATGAAATTGAGCGAAGGAAAACAGAATACTACGCTACCCTCCAACGCTGTCAATCTCAGCGGCCGGGGGAGGATGTGACGGAGTGGGTTAAGTTTTTTGTGGACTGTTTGGCCCAAATCCAAACCCAACTACAGACCCAACTTCTGCCCCGCGACACGGGTGGGTTGTTTACGCCCAAGGAAAATGCCGTGCTGCACCTGCTCCAAATTCATCCGCAGCTGCAATCGAGCGAAGTGGCAGAGAAACTGGGATACGCCCTGCCCACCGTGAAGCGACTGCTGGCCACACTTCTGGCGAAGGGCTTGGTTGCAAAGCATGGAAAGGGCCGTGCCGTGCATTACACGTTGCGGTGAAGCCCCATCCAGAACGGGGCGCACCTGCCGCGGGGCTGGAAATGCCGTAACTTGGTCACGTCATGCAACCCGACGCCGTCACCGCCCAAGTTCGCACGCTGTTCGAGCAGTACCTCGAGCAAAACGGCCATCGGAAGACCCCGGAACGGTTTGCCATCCTGCAGGAGATTTACGCGCTCGACGGCCACTTCGACATCGAGACCCTGTTCGACCACATGAAGCGGCGCAACTACCGGGTCAGCCGGGCCACGTTGTACAACACCATGGATTTGTTGATGGACTGCGGGTTGGTGCGCAAGCATTTGTTCTCCGACCAGGTGGCGCAGTTCGAGAAGTGCCACCGCATCAAGCAGCACGACCACGTCATCCTCGCCGACACGGGCGAGGTACTGGAGTTCTGCGACCCGCGCATCCAGCAGATCAAGGCCACGCTCGAGTCCCTCTTCGACATTGAGGTGCTCCACCACTCCCTGCACATCTACGCCCGGCGCAAGCCGCGGACGTAACCCCGGCGCAAGCCCGGCCGGACAAGAAAAAGGGCCGCCCGTGAAGGCAGCCCTTTTGAGAATTCGATGGCGCGAGGGTTTATCCCGGAAGATCGCAGCGAACATTGGGAATCATCACCCGCTTGGCCGACGTGGAAGCGCAGTGCAAATCATCCACCGCTTCCATCATGTAAACCCCGGGGCGGAATTCATCCCAATCCGTAGCTCCGATGAGCGTGGACGTGCCCACCTGGCGGAGGCTGTAGGGGAATGTTCCACCCGAAATGGTGGTGGGGACCATTTCTCTATTCTCTATTCTCCATTCTCCATTCTGCCCCCCTCC
>JBEEPJ010000195.1:0-3788 GCA_041191165.1 Bacteroidota bacterium
CGGGTGCACGCGGTAAGGCCGGGCCGCCGCCGCCCCAAACTTCCGGTACATCAACACCACCTCAAGCCGGTCCCGGATGGCTTGAAACAGGGGCTGAAGATGCTCCGATCCGCCCATTTGATGGTTCGCCTCGAACTGGACCACCGCTTCGAGGTCGTGCTGGTTTTCGCGGGCGGCGAGACTGAGCCGGTCGGCGATTTTGCCGAGGGCCTGATCGAATTGGGCGAACAGCGGCACGTCGCGGAACTGGAGCAACGTACGGGCGGCGAATTGGACGGCATCCCACTCGTCCTCGCTGAGGGAGATGTCGTGGATGGAGTATTCCGGGTCCTCGTAGCAATAGCCCCGATGTTGGGCGTCATACCGGATGGGGGCGTAGTACCCCAGCTCGGATTCGTTGCGCATGGCCCAGAGGTCCTTCTCGATGGTGGAGATGCTGATGCGCTCGTCCGCGCTGCCGTACAGGGCCTCTTCGCACGCGCGGCGCAGGTCCTCCTTGGTGGGGAATGGGTGGCTCCGGCTCAACAAGCAGCGGTCGATGACGCGGTAGCGGATGAGTGCGAATTTATTGACGGGCATGGGGAATCGGGAGAATCATATAGGCCAAACCCCCTCCCAACCTCCCGCAGCCAGCCCCTGGAGCCACTGAGAGAAGGCCATGCTCGCCGGCAGAAACAGGAGGGAAGGGAGGTATTGAATGAGGGGGAAGTGGCGGACTTCGAGCAGGGTGAGGCCCAGGGCGATGAGCATCAGGCCCCCGAGCCCGGTTCCCTCCTGGATGACTTCGGGGGAGAGCCCGGCGCCCGCGGCGGTGAAGGCCCACGTGAGCCCTCCCTGGAGCAAGAGCACCGCGGGCGCGGCCCAGAGCACCCCGCGCCCCAGGGCCGCCGCGAGGAAGGCGCTGCTGACCAAGTCCATCGTCCCCTTGGCGAAGAGGAGGGAAGGGTCGCCCTGCAGGCCGTCCGCCATGCACCCCAGCACCGTCATCGAGCCCACGCTGAACAGCGTGACGGCCTGCACCATGACCCCCCATCCGCTCGCGGGCCCCGAGGAGCGTTCCGTGGCGCGGCGCAGTCGGAGGTCGAGTTGAAGGGTTTGGCCTACAGCAGCCCCCAAAATCCAAGCGATGAAAACGGCGAACGGATCCTGCATCTTTACGGCCATCCACACCCCCAAACCCAGCGTGAACAGGCCTATCGCCTGGAAGGTCTGCTGCCGCAACGACGCCGGCATCCGGTGCCCTAAGGCCAGTCCGACCGACGCCCCCACCGCCACCGCAGCGGCATTGAACAAGGTTCCAACCATGCCCGAAAGTTACATTTGCACCCGTACCTTGCGCCGTTTCTGACCATGCAATTCGAACAGATCGCCCGCGACCCCGGCTCCAGCGCCCGCGCCGGCGTGCTCACCACCGACCACGGCGCCATCGAGACGCCCATTTTTATGCCGGTGGGCACCCAGGGAACCGTGAAGGCCGTGCCCCAGACGGACCTCGCCCACGACATCCGCGCCCAAATCATCCTCGGCAACACCTACCACCTCTACCTGCGGCCCGGCACAGAAATCCTCGAGGAGGCCGGCGGGTTGCACCGATTTATGCACTGGGACCGACCTATTTTGACGGACAGCGGGGGGTTTCAGGTGTACAGTTTGGCCCACAACCGCAAGATCCGGGAGGAGGGCGTGACGTTCCGGAGCCACATCGACGGCAGTTCGCACCTCTTCAGTCCGGAGGTGAGCATGGACATCCAACGGAGCATCGGGGCGGACATCATCATGGCATTCGACGAGTGCCCGCCGTATCCCTCGACCTATGCGTACGCCCGGGAATCGATGGAGATGACGCACCGATGGCTCGACCGCTGCATCGCGCGGCTGGCGGAGACCGAGCCCCTTTATGGCCACCGCCAGCATCTCTTCCCCATCGTCCAGGGCTCGACGTTCAAGGACCTGCGCCTGCAGTCCGCCGCTGAGGTGGCCTCCCGCCCGGCTGCGGGATACGCCATCGGCGGCCTGAGTGTGGGCGAGCCGGCAGAGGACATGTACGAAGCGGTCCACTGGGTGACGGGCGTGCTGCCCCAGGACCGCCCGCGGTACCTGATGGGTGTGGGGACGCCGGCCAATATCTTGGAATGCATCGCCCTTGGAGTGGACATGTTCGACTGCGTGATGCCCACGCGCAATGCCCGCAACGGCACCCTCTTCACCTGGAAGGGCATCGTGAACATGAAGAATGCCCGGTGGGAGCGGGACTTTGGTCCACTCGATCCCGACGGAACCTCGCCGGTGGACTCCTACTACTCCCGCGCTTATGTCCGCCACCTCTTCAAGGCGGAAGAGCTCCTCGCACTCTCGATCTGCAGCATTCACAATCTGGCTTTCTACTTGGAACTCGTTCGGGTAGCCCGGGAGCACATCCTCGCGGGGGACTTCGCGGCATGGAAGGCCCAGGTCGTGCCGCAGCTCATGGGGCGGGCCTGAGCAGCCCGGGTTGCGGGAAAGGCCTACCTTTGCAGCGGATGAGGATGAAACGTGTGCCCCCCTTGCCTCCCGCGCCCCGACGGAGCCTGACCCAGCGGCTGCAGGCCCTGCGGCCACAGCGCCTGGATCGCTATATCGTCCGCAAGTTTCTGAGCACCTTCTTCTTCATGATCGGGGTGTTTTGTTTGATCGCCGTGGTGTTCGACCTGATGGAGAACCTCACGGATCTCATCAACAACCGGGCGCCGCTCGGGGCGACCTTGCTGTATTACCTCAGCTTCTGTTTTTACTTCGGCAATTTGCTGAGCGGCTTCATCGTTTTCTTGACCATTATTTGGTTCACCAGCCGCATGGCGCAGCAGTCCGAGATCATCGCGATGCTGAGCGGAGGCATGGGATTTGCGCGGTTCTTGCGGCCTTATTTTCTGGCCGGCAGCATTTTATGCGCCCTGGCCTGGTGGATTGGGAACTGGATTTTGCCTTACGCAAATCGCGTGAAGGTAGACTTTGAGATGCAGTACATCCATGTGGATTTCAGCATCGCGGACCAGCACATTTTCCGCGAAATCAGGCCCGGAACCATCGCGTACTTTCGGACCATCACGGTGGATCGGGCTACGGGATACCGTTTCCAGTACGAGCAGTGGGACGAGCGCGACCGGTTGACCCTGCAAATCCATGCGGCCAAGGCAACCTGGCTCGAAAAGGAGGAAAAATGGCGCCTGGTGAACGCGAGCATCCGGGAATACTTGCCGGATGAGACGGAGCGTTTTCGCTATCTGACCCGCTTCGACACCACTTTTGCGATGCGGCTGGAGGACTTCGGTCAACGGAGCGAGTGGGTGGCTACCATGACCACGCCGCAACTGGCGGAGCACATTGAGCGGGAGAGTGCGCGGGGCATTCCTGTGACCCAGCTGGAGTTGGAGCGGCATGGACGCACGGCAAACGCCTTCTCCATCTTGGTGCTTACCTTGATCGGGGTGTCGATTTCGGCGCGCAAGCAACGGGGAGGCATGGGCACACACCTCTTCCTTGCGGTGCTGGTGGGGTTTGCTTTCGTGTTTACGGCCAAACTCATTTCCGTCTACGCCGCGTCCGCCATTTTGCCTGCCGATTTCCCCATCGCCCCGGCAGATTGGTTGCGCCTGGCGGCTTGGCTCCCCAATGTCATCTTCGCCGCGTTGGGCGGCCTGATCTATTGGACGGCTCCCAAGTGATGTCCGTTCCGGTTTACTGAGGCAGCGTCCAGAAGTCCCACGCGGCTTGGGCCTGGGCTTCGAGCATGGCTTGTCCGTTGAGAATGG
>JBEEPJ010000196.1:0-3780 GCA_041191165.1 Bacteroidota bacterium
CGGAGTCTCTGCCCTGCAGCCATTGCAGGACAAACCCGTCCCCAGAAGCGTCTCGCTTCCCGTCCAACCGAACAAAGGAAGTGGATTTCTCCACCGCCGGGGCTTGCGTGGAGTAGATCGGGAATTGCGTGGAGTACAACTCGAGTCGTCCCACATAGCTCCCCTCCAATGGGTTCATCCAAGTGGGGGCTTGTGCCCAAGTCCTCCCCCCCACCAAAGCCCCTCCGAGCCACATGGCCCCCACCAGCATTCCGCTGCACCTCCATTGATTTTTCATGGCCGCAAGTTAAGACCGTGTGTAACTTCCCACGGAAATTGCAAGCCATGATTCGCCACCACCTCATCGCCATCAGCCTCGCCCTTGGGGGTTTTATCTCCCTGCAAGCCCCCATCCAGGCCCAGCCTACCTGGAATGTGGGCAACACGGTCTTGACGGAATACAATCTGGTCACGGGTGTGCCGTTGCCTTGGGAACTGCTTTGGGGTCCCGATGATCACATCTGGGCGACCACCCGGGTGGGACAGGTCTTGCGCATCGATCCACAGACGGGGATTTACACGACCGTGCTCCAAAAAACCGTCATGAATGGCGGCAATGGCGAGCCGGGTATGCTGGGAATGGCCTTGCATCCCGATTGGGCCACCACCCCCAAGGTCTACGTCGTGTACTGTACTGGAACCGGGTCTACCGGGCAGGAAAAACTCAGCGTATTTGACTGGGATGGAACCAGTTTGGTGAATGAACAAGTGCTGCTGACCCTGCAAGCCGGGGGCATTCACAACGGCAGTCGGTTGCTCGTGCTGCCCGATGGAACGCTCCTCATGACGACGGGTGATGTGGGGGCGAGTGCGTTGGCTCAGGACTTGGAAAGCCTGCAGGGCAAGGTTTTGCGCCTCAACCTCGATGGCACGGTGCCGGCGGACAATCCCTTTCCGGGGAGCTTCGTATTCACCTTCGGCAACCGAAACAGCCAGGGATTGGCGTTGGGCCCCAATGGTTTGATTTACAGCTCTGAGCACGGCCAAAACTCCGACGACGAACTCAACCTCCTCTCTCCGGGTCGCAATTGTGGCTGGCCCACGGTTCAAGGCATGTGCAATACCGCCGCGGAACAAACCTTCTGCGCCGCGAATGAAGTCTTGGAGCCTCTGAAGGTTTGGACGCCTTGCATCGCCGTCAATGGCCTGGAATACTACGACCATCCTGCCATTCCGGAATGGCAAAACTCCTTGCTCATGGCGGTGCTCGGGGGTCTGGGAGGACAATACGAGCGTTTGAGCGTGCTCGAGTTAAGTTCGGATGGTACGGCCATCGAGGCAGAATCCACCTATTTTTCCTCTTTCAACCAGCGCGTCCGGGATGTCTGCGTCAACCCGGTGACGGGATCGGTGTATCTAGCGCTCAACGGCACCAGCTATCCCGGCAGCGGTCCCAACATCATCAAGGAGTTCCGGAACGAGGCCTACGTGGAGTCGCTGGGCATCGCGCGGCCGGCGGTTGGAGGCCTTGAAGTTTTCCCCAACCCGATCGAGGATGTGTTGCAATGGACGACAGATAACGCTTGGCAAGGCGCTCACTATGAAGTCATTGGATTCAATGGGAAACAGTTGACTTCAGGAAGTATTTCCGCGACGACCATGCGGATTTCCGCGGCAGATTGGTCCCCGGGAACTTACTTCCTCCGCATCTCCGATTCGCGTGGCGGTGCTGTGACCCGGACTTTTCAAGTGCAGTAAATCCGCTGGAGATGATCGGTGCGAGGTGTCGCCCCTGGCGCGCATTGCTGGTTGGGAGTGCGGCATGGCTTATCGCCCTCGGGGTCGCCCGGGGTCAAGCAGAACGTCCAGAGCCTGAGGATACTTTGGTGCAAATCCCTGTCTCTGATGTGGTTACATTTCGTTACACGATCGGTGGGGCATCCCACGCGCTGGAGTCGGTGGAAATGAGGGGGCAAGGGGGGGCGGATTTGGCGCCCTCGCTGAATCGCTTGCCCGGTGTGCGCATGGAAACCCGCGGTATGGGCGGATCCCGGCGAATTGACATCCGGGGAAGTGGCCTGAGGTCACCGTTCGGGGTGCGCAATACCCAGATTCTGGTCAATGGGTTCCTGCTTTCTACCGCGGATGGTGTAGGCCAAACCGAATGGCTCGACCCCTGGCTGCTGGATCGGTTGGTGGTGCTCATGGGGCCGTCAGGGGCCTGGCTCGGCGGAAGCTATGGCGGGGCGTTGGTGGGCACTTCGCTCCCCGAATTCAGCCGAGACCAGGAGGGGATGGCCCGGGTTTGGGGCGAGGGCCGGGGGGGAACCCTGGGGCGCGGAGCCGCGGGAAAAGGGGGGGCATGGCGCAGCGGCGCCGGAGCGCAGTGGCAAACGTCGGACCAGGAATGGACCGTCCGCTTCACCACCTTGGCGCAACCGGGATATCGCGACCAGGAAGCCAACGAGAAACTCCAAGGCGAGTTGCATTGGCGGTACTATGGGAAGGAACTGCCAGGCGTGCTGCATCATGTTTGGCTCAGCGGATACCGCGGCGGGTGGGAACTTCCGGGTGCCCTGGATTCCTTGGAGGCGCTGCAATCCCCCGCGACCGCTCCCGGGGCGAAGTATGATGCTGGTGTCGATCGGAACCGATGGCAGGCCGCTTACGGGCGAAGAAGGGCTTGGGGGGACCGTCAAACGGGCGTGTATGCCTTGGTGCATGGCGGCGATAAGGTGAATCCCTTCGGAACGTCCGCATTTTTCAGGGGCCACAAGGTGGAGTCCGAATGGGGCGGCAGCGTCAGAGGCCATTGGAGCCAATCCCATTCGGGAAAATGGGGATGGCATACTTGGGAAGCCGGGACCAACCTGCAGGCGGACCGGCTCACCCTGGCAGAATGGGATTCACTCTCGGGCGATACGCCGCAAGGATTGCGATATGACTTGGTCACCGATGCCCTCCATGGTTGGGCGGGGGCGGGCTACCGCTGGCGTTCCGTTTGGGGACCTTGGGGCATGGCCACGCTGTCCCTTCAGCTGGGTTGGGATCTTCTCCTCCGAAACACCGATGGCACCGCCCAAGGTGGCTCCACCCCATGGGAGGAACGCTACTTCCGCCAAGTGCCCTTACCCCGCTTTTTGTACCAGCACCATTTCCGCCATGCGACCGGTTGGTTGCAATGGACCACGGGGACCAGCCACCCCACCACCTTCGAGTGGGTCCATCCCGAGACCTTCACCCCTTACGCCTTGGAGCCCGAGTGGGCCCATTGTTGGGAAGCCGGGGTCCGGACCATGGAGGATCGACCGCTGCAGGGCCATTTCACCGGCTTCCAACAGCGGGTTTTGCAAGCCATCGGCCCCATCGAAAGCAATTCAGATGGCCCGTTGTTGGGCAACGCATCCTCTTACCACATGCGGGGATTGGAAACCCGCTGGATGTTGCGGGACCGGAACAATGTACGCCCCGTGCGTTCAAGCCTCGAGGTCATGGCGGCTTGGCATCGATTCGAATACGGTCGCGATGAGGAACGCCTCGAACGGCGGGGAGCGCGCCTTCCCGGACTTCCGGAGTGGACCCTGGGTGCGTCTGCAAACGTCGTTGTATCCTCTGTCCAGTTTTCGGGTCATTACCGCTACACGGGAACCACGCCCCTAAACGATTCCAACTCCGCTTGGGCTCCTGCCCAAGGCAGAATGGATTTCGAGGCGATTTGGAGCCTTGCACTTCGGAGCGGAGGCAAACTCGTGGCGCAGATCACCTGTATCAATATCCTCAACGAAGTGGGCTCTTCGTGGT
>JBEEPJ010000197.1:0-3767 GCA_041191165.1 Bacteroidota bacterium
CGAAACCATTCCCGAAGTGTCGCGTTTCGTCAGGGCCACCTCGTTGAGGGCATAAGGGAAGTCCCCCAAGTCCACTCCCTCCGCCGCTACCTGCAGCAGGAGTCGATCTTCATGCCAAACCCGTCCCGCACCCACCGCATCCATCGCCAAGTCGATCTCGGCGGGTCCCACGTGGGACAAAAAACCCAGCCGTCCTGTATTGATGCCCAGCAGGGGAATGCCCGCATCTCGAACATAAGTCGCCGCCTCGAGGATGGACCCATCTCCCCCGATGACCAACATCAACGTGCAATCTGAAATTTCAGTGTGACTTGAAAAAGGAACAACCCCCTCTGGTACCGTGAGATGACTTTTCAGCTCATCCAGAAAAGTGTGGTGTACCCTGGGATGGGCGTCCCATTCCATCACTCTTCGGATGACGTGTTTCACGGATTCAGCAAACGCGCCGTCCATGCGTTTCCCAAAAATCGCGATGCGGGTGGCCAGGGCTGAGGTCATGGCAAAGCGGGGATTAGAGATCGAGATAACGCATGAATGCTTCGAATCGTGCCCGCATCTCCTCCTCGAGTTCAGGGGAGTGGAAAAAAGTCTGAATGCTGTAACCAAATCGCTGCAGCGTGGAAAGCACCGGCTCGACGTCCTGGGTATTGAGCTTGAAAGTCACCTCGACCAAGCCCGTTTCCGGGACGCGCGCTTGGCTGCAAGCTAAGATCCGAGCCCCCTCCATTTCGATCAGACGCGCCATCTCCGACAGCGAGAGGTCGGTCTCCGCTACCTCGACCACCACCGTGCCGCCCGGACTGCCCCACGAAGCCTCCTCGGTGAGGAATTCCAGGATTTGGCCTCGCACAATGCTGCCGAGAAAAAGCCCCTCGCGCACCACGGGAAGGACGTCTACATCGGCCCTAACCAGCTGTGCAACAAGGTCATAAAGATGCGCATGGGGAGCGACTTGCATCGGGACAGCCAGCGAGAGGGGCCCGACCTCCGCATCGCCCGCCTGTTCCAACAGCGCTTCCTCGTAGAGCAGACCCAGCCACTGGTCGCCGTCCACCAAGGGCAGATGCCGCACCTTGAAACTGTCCATCATGCCCAATACCCGGTCCACTGGGTCCGAAGGCTTCGCATTCGGCAGCGTCCGGTTCATCAATCGCTGTGCGTACATGGCGTAAATTTGGCCTTCGCAAACGGAATGCACCGCTGCGAAAGTTCCCGAAAGGTACGGATGACTCGACTCAGCGTCAATGTGAACAAAATCGCCACCCTGCGCAACGCGCGCGGCGGCTCCATCCCCGATGTGATTCAGGCGGCGGTGCGCATCCAGGAATGGGGGGCGCATGGCATCACGGTTCATCCCCGCCCCGATGCCCGTCACATCACTTTCTCGGACGTGAGAAGCCTACGCGCGGTGGTGCACACCGAGTTCAACGTGGAGGGGTATCCCAGCCCCGAGTTTCTCGACTTGGTGCTGGAAGTGCGGCCCGATCAGGTGACACTGGTGCCGGATCCGCCCGACGCCAAGACCAGTCAGGCAGGCTGGAAAGCGGGGAAATCCATGGAGTCCTTGCATGCCGTCGTAGAGAAATTGCGTCGGGCGGGCATGCGCACCAGCCTTTTCGTCGCGCCCGACGCCGATGACATCATGGCCGCACAAGCCACTGGCACCGACCGCATCGAATTGTACACAGAGCCCTATGCTGTGGCCCACCGCATTTCGGGTGCCGAAGCCGCCGTGCCATATGGACGGGCTGCGGCATTCGCCCGCTCTCTGGGACTCGGGGTCAATGCCGGGCATGATTTGGACCGCTCCAACCTCACCGATTTCGTGGCCCACGTTCCCCATGTGCTCGAGGTGAGCATCGGACATGCCTTGATTTCTGATGCGCTGTACTTGGGATTGGAAGCGACGGTGAAAGCCTATCTCGAAGCCATCGCCGAGGGTTACCCCCGAACATAAAGCATTTCGATGGCGCAACTGTCTGCGAAAGAACAACCCGTCCCTCTATTTTCACGTGTGCTTGAAAATGCAGGGGCCCCTCCACTTGTCATTCTCCACGGGCTGCTAGGCTCCTCAGACAACTGGCAAACCTTGGGCAAGCGGTACCAAGAAGCTTTTGAAGTGCACTTGTTGGACGCCCGCAACCACGGCAGAAGCCCCCACACCGCGCACCACAACTACGGCGCCATGGCGAACGACGTCTTGCGCTACCTCAACGATCGAGCGATGAGCAAGGTGCGCATCATGGGACACAGCATGGGCGGGAAAACCGTCCTTCAATTGCTGCACCAAGCTCCCGAACGCCTCGAGCGCATCGCCGTAGCGGACATGGCTGCCCGGGCTTATGCCCCCCACCACCAACCCATCTTCGATGCACTCAACGCCCTGGATTTGCAGACGATTTCGACCCGAGAGCAGGCCCAGGACCACCTGACCGCCGCGTTGGCTGACCCCGGCGTTGTGGCTTTTTTGATGAAGGGGCTCCATCGCAAAAAGGAAGGCGGGTTCGAATGGCGGGCCAACCTTCCCGTCTTGGAGGGGCATTTGGACCAAATCCTTCAATCCATTCCCCTGGAAATCAACACCATCCCCACCTTGGTGGTCTACGGAACGCAGAGTCCTTACGTCTCGGACAGCGACCTTGCGGCCTATGACCAAGCTTGTCTCCAACTGGAGGTCGCCCCCATGCCCGGAGTGGGACATTGGCTCCATGCGGAGGCGCCTGACGCATTTTTCGACATCACCTGGAATTTTTTTCAAGGCTAAATCGGCATCGGTTCAGCCGCGCAGAAGCACGACTCAAATCGTGTGTTTTCCTGCCCCGCCTTGTAACTTCGCCTCTGAGATACAAATCATTTCCATCCCATGCATACCATCCTCGTCCCCATAGACTTCACTCCGGTGAGCCATGTCGCATTGGAACATGCCTTTACCGTCGGTCACGCATTCGAAAGCGACATCGTCCTGGTTCACATCATCGGGCACAAAAAAGAAATGCCCGAAGCCCGGGCGCGCCTTGCCCATGTGCGCGATGAAGCTGCACCGCGCTACAAGCACAACCTGCGGGCCACGATCCGCATCGGGAGCATCTTCGAGGAGATCGATGATGTGTCCATCGAAGAAGATGCAAACCTCATCATCATGGGCACCCATGGCCTCCGAGGCATGCAATTCATCACCGGCGGACGCGCACTGAAAATCATCACCAACTGCAGCACGCCGGTCATCGTCACCCAGGAAAAAGGCATTCGTCCCACTGGCTATGACGACATCGTCGTCCCCTTGGACCTGCATCAGGACACCAAGCAAAAGCTCGCAATCGTCGCAGAGATGGCCACTTATTTCAACGGGCGGGTGCATTTGATTTCCCCAGCGGAGTCGGACGAATTCCTGCAAAATCAACTCCAGCGGAACATCTCTTATGCAGAGGAGTTCTTCGGAGAAAAAGACATCGCTTGTACAGCGCGCATCTCCGAGCACAGTTCCGGGGCTTTTGTAAAAGACGTCATCCGCTTTGCCACTGAGATCCAAGCCGACCTCATCAGCATCATGAATCTGCATGAAAAGAGCTTGATGGGCATCTTAGGCCAAACCTACGAGCAACAAATCATCACCAACGAGTCGCACATTCCCGTACTGGTGCTCAACCCTGTAGAAACCCGGGTCGTTCGGGGTTCTGTCTTCTCCCGCTGATCGCTCTTCTCAGACCCGAACAGCGATGACGAGCACGTCATCCACCTGTTCCTCTTCATTGCGCCACTGGTCGAAA
>JBEEPJ010000198.1:0-3765 GCA_041191165.1 Bacteroidota bacterium
GGTGGGGTCCGCCTTCTCGAGGCGCCAGCGGTGAATCATGTCCAGCCAGGGCAGCGACTCGGTGCTGGTCATGTCGTCGAGGCGGGTGGTGAAGTAGCCCACGCGCGGGTCTTCGCGCCGGGGAACGAAGCCGGGCTCTGGCATGGCGAGCAGTGAGTGCTGGTAGCCGATGGTGATGAAGCGGGCGTCGGCGAGCGCCGAACCCGACTGGTTGGGCGAGCGGTTCTCGTAGACGTAATCCACGCTCACTTCTGTATTGGCGGCGTAGTTGTTGATGCGGGCAATCTTCGACTTTTCTGCGGAAAGCTTGCCGAGCAAGCCGTCTTCGGGGCGGCGGGAGACGGGCTTCACCATCTGGAATTCCTCTGCCAGGAAGAGCGCGTCGCCAGAGACGAGGTAGGTGGTGCCCGTGGAATCCGTGGTGCGGCCTTCGAGCTTGAGGCTGGCCAGGATGGGGGTGTTGATGTCGGCATCGGCCGCGCGGCTCAGCGGGCTCGCGGGGTCGAAGTAGAAGTCCGTGTTGGATTCCCGCACCTCGATGCGCTCGAAGTGCCGGTGGAAGGAAACCACCTTGGAGCCGCGGTAGGAGCCGCGCGTCAGACCGCTCTCGGCCACACCGTCCGTGACCGCCGAAAAATAGATGAACTCGCGCCCGAACATGGAGTCCGGGATGGCGAAGTACGAGGTGCCTTTGACGGTGTCCACGTACATTGTGAACAGGCCGGGATGCGCTACCGAGGCCGAGGTCACTTCTGCGATGGTCTTGATGGCCTCCGGTTTTTTGCCCGACTTGTCGCCGGTTGCGGCCGCAGTGCCTTTGCCCGCATCTTTTTTCTTGTCGCAGCGCCACCACTGGGCATCGGCGTCGGCGGGCGACAGCCAGGTGAGGGCGAGAAAGGCGAGTGGGAGGCTCAGGGCCAGCGCGCGAGACGATTTCATTCGATCGGGATTGGACGGCCAATTTACGCAACGGACGGTCCTCCTTGCTTTCCTTTGCACCCGTGTTCAACGGACGTTTTTTTCGCCCCCGCGCCGGGGCTTGGGCCCACCGGCTCGCAGCGTTGCGCCCGACGGGGATGCAGGTGCTGCTCTTCGCGGCAGGGGCGCTCTTCGTCTGGGGGCAGTGGCGGGTGGGCCGGTCGGGGATGGCGGACTTCCGGGTCTACTTCGATGCGGCGGCGGCCTGGTGGGCGGGGGAGTCGCCCTACGGCCGGGCTTTCGGGGTCAGTTCCGGGTTTTACAAGTACGCGCCGGTGGCCTTGGTGCCGTTCTTGCCCTTGGTGGCCTTGGGCTGGACGGCGGCGAGGTGGGTCTACTGGGCGCTGTTGCTGGCCCTGTTCGCCTGGGGGATTCCACGGCTTCTGGACGGGATGCATCGGCTGCTTTCCGCAGGCCAAACCCATTCCCCAACCCCCCACCGTACCCTGCTCACCTTCGCCTTGGTCCTCTGCGGCTCCCACCACTTGGGCCGTGAGCTGCTGCTCGGCAACGTGAATGCGATTTTGCTGGCTGCGCTCGGCGGCTGGTGGTGGGCCCTGAACCGCTCGGCCCGCTCGGTCCGTTTCGCTGCGGTGACCACGGGCGTCGCCGCGGTGGGATTGGGGGCCATTTGGGCCTTCAAGCCCCACTTCCTGGTCCTGCTGCCCTGGCTGGTGGTGCGCAAACCGCTGCACCACGCGGTCCTCTCCGTCCTGGCTTTTGCGTTATGGTTGCTGCTGCCGGCCCTGGGGGTGGGATGGGAGGAAAACCTGGGGCTCTTGCGGGAATGGTGGGAGACGATTCGCATGCACAACACGGACACTTCGCACAGCAGCAACACGATCGCTTCGTGGTGGGGTTTGCAGGCGCCGTGGAATGCGGTGCCGCCCCTGCTCGTGATGGCGGCGTGGGGAGGCTGGGTGCTTCGGCGTCGGCGGCAGGGGGTAGGGGAGCGCGGGGCTTTTCTGGAGGGAGCGGTCGTCGTCGCCTTGCTGCCCAACCTCGTGCACACCGACACGGAGCATTTTATGTGGAGCCTGCCGTTGGTGGCTGTCTGGCTGCTCCGGCTCGCGGAGGCCCGTTACTGGCCGTCGGTAGGGCAGCGGTGGGCGGTGGGGGCGGTGCTGGCGCTGTGCATGGTGCCCTACGCGCTGGGGACGCCGGACCTGTGGGGGTCGGAGACGGCGGCATGGCTCGAGCGCGGAGGGCCGCTGGGCGTGGCGAACCTCCTGCTGGTATTGGGGGCCGTGTGGATGTGGCCGCAGCGCACTACTTGATGCCGCGCTCCGCCTTGATGCGCTCGTAGGCCGCCTGAACGGCGAGGAAGCGGGTTTGGGCTTGTTGCTGGTGCTCCGGTCCGAGGTCTTGCACCTTGTCCGGGTGGAACTTCACGGCGAGGCGGCGGTAGGCCTTTTTGATGTCGGCTTCGGTCGCTGTGCGCTCGATTTCCAGCACCGTGTAGGGGTCGGCCTCTTCGCGGAAGAACGGCTCTTCGATGCTGCGCCGGTCCTTGTCGCTGATGCCGAGCATGGCCGCGATCTGCCGGATGACCTCGACCTCGCGGGTGTGCACGTGCCCGTCGGCCTGGGCGATGCCGTAGAGGTATTGGAGCAGCAGAAGGCGCTTGGGGTGCTCCATGTTTTGGCGGATTTGGCCTGCCACCAAGGCCAAATCAAACGGACGCTCCAAGATTTCCTGGAGCATCTTCAAGTAGGCGTCCAACTGTTGCGGCGGGAAGTTGTTGCGCAGGAAGCTCTTGACGTAATCGAGCTCGGAGCGCATGACTTTGTCGTCCGCGCGCATGACGGCGGCACTCAGGACCAGCAGGGCGGCGGCGAAGTCCCCGGCCTGGGCGTGGCGGGTGGGACGGGCGGGGCGGGGACCCCCACCTGGGTAGCCCCCGCCCGTGCCGATTCTGCCGCCTTCCACGCTGGCTTCCGCCGTGAACATCCCGCCCACCACGGAGCCGATGAGCGCGCCGATGGGACCTCCGAGCGCCCAACCCAGGGCGCCACCGAGGAGCTGGCCCTTCCACCGGCTCATGCGAGCGCGGCGTATCCCGATTCGATAAAGGCGGTGAGCTCCTCACCCGTGAGCAGCCCTTGCGAGAGCCGGGCCAGGTCCGCCGCCCGCTTCGCCGTCGCCGCCCGCACCGTCTCATCCTGCTCCGCGAGCAACTTGTGCACCAGCGGGTGGTTCGAATTGACGGCCACATCGTACGAATCGGGCAGCTGCCCAAACATCTGGAAACCGCCACCTCCTCCTACGGCCTGCTGCTCCTTCATCCGGCGCATCCACTCGCTCCGCGTGATGGTCAGCGGCGCCGCTGTCGGCGACAGGGCCACGAACTTGACGCGGTAGCTGTTGCCCGGGAATGCCTGCTCCAACACCGGCTTCATGGCGGTTTCCTGGGCCTCGTCCAGGGCGCTCGTGGGGGCGTCGTCCCGCTCCACGAGCAGGTCCGTCACCTCCGAGTCCACGCGCTTGAACTGGATGTCGCTGTGTTGCTCCTCGAGCTTCTGTACGACGTGAGCGGCCAGGGGGCCTTCCATCACCAGCACCGTGTAGCCGCGGTCGAGTGCCGGTTGCACAAAGCCGTGCTGGGCGGACGCATCCGGGGTGTACGGGAGGATGATTTTTCCGTGTTTGTTCTTCTGCAACTCGCCCACCTTGCCCACACCACCATTGGCATTGAGCTGCTCGAGCATCGTCAGGCAGGCCTCGTTGGCGCCGCCATGGGCCGGCCCCCACAAGCAGGCAATACCAGCAGCAATCGCGGCAAACGGG
>JBEEPJ010000199.1:0-3760 GCA_041191165.1 Bacteroidota bacterium
CGGCCCCAACATGTCGGGAAAGTCGGCCCTGCTGCGGCAGACGGCGTTGATCTGCTTGCTGGGCCAAACCGGTTCCTTCGTGCCGGCTCAGCAGGCCCAACTAAGTCCCTGTGACCGCATCTTCAGCCGGGTCGGCGCCTCGGATAACCTGGCGACGGGAGAGTCCACTTTTATGGTGGAGATGAATGAAACAGCTTCGATTGTCAACAACTTGACGGGGCGGAGTTTGGTCATTCTGGATGAAATCGGACGGGGTACAAGCACTTACGATGGCGTGAGCATCGCATGGGCCTTGGCGGAATTCTTACACGAACATCCCGAGCACAGGGCGCTGACGTTGTTTGCCACCCACTACCACGAGCTCAACGACATGGCATCGCGGTTCCCCCGCATCCGCAACATGAACGTGCAGGTGCAGGAGGTGGGCGGTCAAGTGGTCTTCCTGCGCAAACTGGTGGAAGGGGGCAGCAACCACAGCTTTGGGATTCACGTGGCGCGGCTGGCCGGGCTGCCTCCTCGCATCATCGACCGCGCGACAGAAGTACTCAGAATACTGGAGCAGCGATCTGAAGGGGGCGAAGCGAGCCCCGGTACTGCGGTAGCTGCTGCTGGGCCCAGTTCGCCCCATCCCGCTGGGACTGCTGGGACTGGAAGCCCGGGCATGCAACTGAGCTTCTTCCAGCTCGACGACCCCGTGCTGCTCCAAATCCGGGACCAGGTGTTGGGCTTGGACATCGACCACCTCACCCCCATCGAAGCCCTCATGCGCCTCCACGAAATCCGCAAGGTGCTCTCCGGAAAAGGCCACTGAGGCGACGGGGCGGGGGAATGGAGAGCTTGTCCCGTCAGATGCGACAGGATTTGGGGTAGCCCAGAAAGGACTTTTCCACGGAACGGAAGAGGGAATGCGCGTCGAGGTGATCGGATGCCCGGGCAAAATCCTCCACCCGGCCGTCCTTGAACCGAATCATGATGCCCCCCGGCTGGTAAGGCTTGCTGCCTACCCGGTCGTGGATGATAAAATAGGCAGCCTCCTCCGGCGTGAGGCCCAGCCGGTTCTGAACCCGCAACAGGGCCTCTTCCCGCTCGACCGCCGTGAACGGCTCCGCACGCAAATCGATGTGGAACAGTTGACGTCCCACAATCGACCGGGCCAAGGCACTCAGCACCCGATCGGGATGATGTTGCCAAGCTTTGAGCGCAGCCAGGACATCGCTGTCATCCAACTCGCTGAAACGTTCCAGAATGTCCGGATCCGCGAGAAACCTCGCCTGATCGAGCCGCTCGTAGAGGAAGACCTCCAGCGCCGGCGTGCAGAACACGCGCTCCCCCTCCAACGCCAGGTCCCTGGCCCGCTGCAAACAACGGGTGAGCATGTACTCCGCCGCCAACACCGTGTGGTGCAAATAGACCTGCCAGTACATGAGCCTGCGCGCCACCACGAACTTCTCGATGGAGTAGATTCCCTTTTCCTCGACCACCAGCCGCCCGTCGACCACATTGAGCATCTTGATGATACGGTCGGCCCCGACTTTGCCCTCCGCCACGCCGGAGTAAAAACTATCGCGGCTCAGGTAGTCCAGCCGATCCATGTCCAGTTCCGAGGAAACCAGTTGGTGGAGAAACGGCTTGGGATGATGGTTGTTGAAGATTTGGATGGCCAAATCCAATTCCCCCCCGAAAGCGTCGTTGAGCCGGGTCATCATCAGCGCGGAGATGGCCTCATGCCCCACCCCTTGCACCAAGCTGTGCTCGAGCGCGTGGCTGAAAGGGCCATGCCCGATGTCGTGAAGCAAAATCGCCGCACACACCCCGCGCGCCTCCGCCTCCGTGATGTCCACGCCCCGCTCCCGAAGCGAATCCACGGCTTCCTGCATCAAGTGCATCGCCCCGACGGCATGGTGGAAGCGGTTGTGAACCGCCCCCGGATAGACGAGATGCGACAACCCCAACTGGCTGATGCGACGCAACCGCTGCACGAACGGGTGGTCCATAAGGTCCAGCAGCAGCGGATACCGAAGGGAGATGAACCCGTAAACCGGGTCGTTGAGGATTTTGTGTTTGTTTGTCACGTGCGTCGGTGGCGAAGACCCGCTCTGACCTGTAAATTGGGGCCTCGGGTTATCGGCGGCAAGATAGCAGCCTCTGGCCCCACCTTCTCTCATGAACACACCCCGTGCTGCGCATATTCTCTGGGCCGATGACGAAATCGATTTGCTCAGGCCCCACATCCTGTTCCTGGAATCCAAGGGGTTCCGGATGACCTCGGTGAACAGCGGTCGCGACGCGTTGGAAGCCGTGGAGAGGGAGGTATTTGATTTGGTCTTCTTGGATGAACAAATGCCAGGGCTCGGAGGCATCGAAACTCTACAGGAAATCAAGCAGTTGCGCCCTCACTTGCCCGTGGTGATGATCACGAAAAGCGAAGAGGAACACATCATGGAAGAGGCCATCGGCTCGAAGATCGCGGATTACCTCATCAAGCCGGTGAATCCCAACCAAATCCTCCTTTCCGTCAAGCGCATCCTCGACGGCAAACGGCTGTTGAGCGAGCAGGCCATGAGCACGTACCAGCGTCAATTCCAATCGATTAGCCAGCAGCTCATGGGTCGGATGGACGCGCGCGAGTGGATGGAGCTCTACGATCGGCTCATCCGCTGGAAGCTCGAGCTTGCACAGTGGGAGGAGTCCGGCATGCAGGACATCCTGGAAAGTCAATACACGGATGCCGATCGGCAGTTTGCGCGATTCGTGCAGCAGCACTACCTGGACTGGATGCAGCAACCGGACGATAGGACGCCCACGCTCTCCCATCGCCTGCTGCCGGAGCGGCTGCCCAGGACGCTGGCGGAAGCGCAGGATCGCCCCGTTTTTCTGGTGGTCATCGACAACTTGCGAATGGACCAGTGGAAGATCATCGAGCCCCTGTTGCTCGATCGCTTCCGCGTCGTCCGCGAGGCGCCCTATTTCTCCATCCTGCCCACGGCTACGCAATACGCCCGCAACGCCCTGTTTGCCGGCCTCGCCCCGAGCGAAATCGCCCGGCGGCTCGCCTTGAAGGTAGCGCAGGAATTCGGCCTGCCGGAGGACTGGCTCAATGATCAGGTGGCGCCATTTCTGGCGGAGAAAGAGGCGAAGCGGCGGTTGACGGGGATCGATTGGGGCGAAGGTCTCCGCGTTTCGGTTCCGACGGCGGCGTATCTCCTCGCGCTGAAGCTGCGGGCCGCCCGTCCTCCGCTGCCCGGTTATGCCGGCGATCGCGGCGACATTCGATTTTTGGTGAAGAAGATGGAGCTGGAGTCCGTGGCGGCAGCCGAGGCCGTTTACGGGAAATTCTTTCCGCACGATCTGCTTTCGGAGGCGGCGAAGGAGGAGGTCCGGGGAGCACTGGCCGCGCCGCCACCATGAGTCCCCGTCCCACCAGCTTGAAGGCCGTCGCCGAGCGCTCCGACTCCATCGGGGACTTCGGACGGGAGCTCCGTGATTGGTTGCACGAACTGCGGCGGATGTCGTCGCGCGCGCAGGCGGCGGCCGCGGTGGCGGAAGAGCCGCCGCGTTTGCGGGGTAGATTTCCTGAAGGCCAAGTCGCCGATGCGTGGCTGGCAGCGTACGCCGAGCACCTGGCGGGCAGGATTGGCATCGTTCCTCCGGCCTGGGCCTTTGGCCCTGGGCGCACGCCGGAGGACCCGGTTTTCGACGAGGGCAGCACGCCGGCCCTGCGCACCCTGGCCCTCGTCCGCGCGCCGCTGGCCTTCAAGCG
>JBEEPJ010000200.1:0-3758 GCA_041191165.1 Bacteroidota bacterium
TCAGTGTCCAATTGGGTGATGCCTGTGCCCAAGGCTTGAAGGGTTGTCCCCATGGTTTCTCGATGGGGTGAACCGTCGAGCAGGTAGACACTGTGGTCGGTCAGGGTAAACTGGGTACCGAGGATGAGGACATGTTCGGCAAACCAGCGATAAACATGGGAAGCCGCATGAAGATTGAATTGAGCTGCTTGGAAGGCAAAGGGCTGATTCTCTGGCGTGACTTGCATGATCAGCCGAGCTTGTGCCAGAATCTCTTTCTTCGAGGCTTTTGCCATTTGCTGACCTTCCCGTTTGAAAATTACCTTCTCGGAGGAGGCGGTCAGTACACTCAGCCTTTCCATCACGATGGTTTTTGCATGGAAGGAAATTTCATAGTAATAAACCTGACCGTCCAGCAAGAACTCCAAGCCGAAGTAACTTGGCAGCGAGGCGCTTTTTTCGTCCAGTTTGAAAGGAGAGTAAGGCAGCGAGACCCCCAATTCGACCCGCTTTTGAGCCAATTCTGCCATCACTTTGATAGCCAAAATAAAATTCGTTTTGCCAGAAGCGTTGGGGCCAAACACCGCTGCAATCGGTGAAAGCGTTACCCCATGCTTCGGGTTCAACAAGCGATTTCTTTTCTTGCTCTCCTTCCCGGGAACGAAGGAAAAGGACTGTCGATGGCCGAAGGACTTCCAATTTTCGACGGCAAATGAAATGAGCATTAACGAGATTTTTTCTCGACAAATATCGAAAAAATAGGCTAGAAGGAAGGGTTTTTCTAATTTAATGTGATTGAATCTCTGTAATTCATGCGTCAAAGGGGCTTTTTTTGCTGGATTCTGTTTGGGTTGTCCGTGGATTTAATCAATTCGTGGAGCCTGTTCTGCATGAAGATCGGTTGAGCTCCGCCTCGAATTTTCCGGCTGCGTGCAGGCAGGGTCGTTATGGCTTGACGAAGTCTACCGAGACGACCACCTCGCGTCCGCCGTTCTTCTCCTTTCGCTTGACCTCTGTGACTTCAGCGTGTAGGGTGTAGCCGCTGAAGACGGCACGCGTCAGGCGCAAAGCGGAGGGATGATCGAGGAGGGAGCAAACGGCTATTCCGTTGTACTCGAATCGAATGTGCTCGCTTTCTCGAGATGGGTGAAAAGAATCGGGATGGGGAAGAAGAACGTCGATTCGCAGCCCAGGTTCCCATTCGAAAAATTCAATGGCTTCGACCCGGAGGGTGAATGATTGGGGTTTTTTAGGGCGGTAGGGCTTTTGAAGATCTGCCAGTGTTTTTTGAAAGGCAGCTTCCTTTTCAGCCTCGATTTCAGCTGCAGTCGTGATGTGGATATCCAAGACGCAACTGCCGAAGCTCTTCTTGGCAACGGTGAAGTCCAGCTCTGAACCTGAGTTCTTTTGTTCAATCATCCATTCCAGGGCACTGCTGGACAGTTCGCCCACCTTGCCTCTGCCACCGACTGACCCATAACTGTAGATGTTGCCGCGGGTTTGGTCTGAAGAAATCCACAACTTCACCGGATCGCCTACTTCCACCTGCGACCATCCATCACCGGGGTTGGTTACCGTCACCTGAGGCCGAGAGGGGTCGGGCACGAAAGCCTGATGTCCTTTCTTCGATCGGCGCTGCAAGCTGTAAATCAAAAGGTAGGCTGCTGCCGTTGCATCTCCCAAAGCATCATGTGCCTCCAGCTTGTGATGCAGGGCGCTAGGCACCACCTTGGCCACGCCGTCCCGCAGCTTGAAGCTGTTCCGCCCCATCCAATCCGCTCCCAACCGCATGGTGTCCAAGCCCACAATCCCTTTGAAAGGATCAGGCAGCCCGAGGCGGATGCGCTCGGCCGCAACCACCGTTTTGTCAAACGTCAAGTTATGCGCAGCGCATTTCCCTGCCGCCGCAAAATCGGCCGCCAGACGCTCTAAGATGGGCTTGAGCTCTTTTCCTTCCGACTGTGCTTTCTCATTGGAAATTCCATGGATGTGCGTGACTTCTATGGGAATTTCCACTGGTGGGCGGATCAAATGATGCTCAGACCGAATCAACTGGTAATCCTCTGAAACCACAAGCCACGCGATGGACACGATGTAGGGGGAGTCCCCATGTTCCAATTCCCGCGCGCTTTCGGGAATCCGCTTCGGAGCCAACCCCGTCGTCTCCACATCAAAAACCACATACGCAGGCTTCCCATCCGGCTGGGGATTGAGCATTGCGTCGAATTGGCTATTCCGTTGGATGTTGCGTATGATTTTGACAAATAAAAATGCCGAAAGAAGGAGTGTCAGGGGGATCATTATCAAGAAATTGTTCAGGAATTATAATCGCGAAGAGGAGTTTTTGAAGCATTTGATGGCGATTGTTTCCAATGCTTTCGCACGAACTTAATTGACTTGAAGTTCATTTCTTTCAGTTGTTCAAAATTTCCGAACAGCCTTTTGGTTTGCTCAAATAAGACCATAAATAGACAAGGCATCGAAGTTGAATGGCATCTCGGATTTGTTGGAGTACAAACCGAGAAAAACACATTTCATAGATTACAAAATGCTATTATTTTTACCAAAATGATGGAGCAAGAGGACAGGGCAATTTTTCCGTGGCTGCAGGGTTTAATTCTGGCCACCTTTCTCTTTTTAGTCGGGCAGCTTTCGCAGGCGCAGGTTGCTATTTCCAGCATCCCGCCTGCAAATGGAGGCGTGGTGGAAGTTTGTTCCGGTTCGACCATCCTTTTCACCAATCAAACCCCAATCAACCTCCTCAACGGTCCCACCAGCTTTGACTGGGAGGTAGATGAGGTCTTGCTTTTTACCACATCAGGCCCCATTTCCTATCATTTCGATGCGCCCGGTACGTATGAAGTGGAGTTGGCCATTGTTACACAGGACGGGGAAGTGGACTTGGGCTCGGCGTCGATCACGGTGGTGGTGGGGGAGGCGCCGCCGCTTATCCCCACGCTGGGAACGGGCAACAGCTGCACGGAACTAGATACCCTGGGTGGAATCCCCACCTTCCAGACGCAGTCGGGCTCTTCGTGCCTCTGCCAGACAAGTTCAATGGGGCCAGCCATCAGCTTGCAGGGCACGAATCTCTATCCAACTGGAACCATTTCTCAAATTTACTGGGGAGGGCCGGGTAACATCTCCAATGGCGGCACAAGCCCTTTCACCACTCAATCCAACTTTCCCACGGCAAATACCTCACTCACCACTTTTCCAGGCCAAATAACCACGAACGGCCACTATTCCACTCCCGGGAGTTACAATCTGGTTCATGTGGTACAGTTTCCGGGGGGATGCACGTATTCGAATTATTATGTCATGAGCTGGGGGGCGGCCTTGATCGACCAATGCGCCAATGCCTCTCAGTCGGTGTGTTCCCCGCTGGACTATGCGGTTTGTTTTGATTCCCAGGCTCCTGGAACTACCTACATCATTGAATGGGGGGATGGTCAAAGCGAAACCATTGCGTATCCCAACCTGCCCGTTTTCCCCAATGTCTTGGGCCATACCTATGCGCCGACTTGCGGTGAGAACTCCTCCGAATCATCCGCTTACTCGATTACAATTACGGCAGAAAATGCCTGTGAACTCCAGTCCACGGTCAACACCCAAGGCCCCATTTACGTCAGCACACCGCCGGTGACGGAAATGGAATTTTTTCCGGGCAATACGATTTGTCAATTCGATGAGGTCAGCATCGTTAATGCCACTCAGCCGGGATTTGAGGCCAGTCCTTCCGGGTGTACGGAAGACTACATCTGGGCTTGGGAGATCAA
>JBEEPJ010000201.1:0-3724 GCA_041191165.1 Bacteroidota bacterium
AGGCGGCCATCACGTGACGCCCCTCACCCAACACCACGCCGTACCCGCCGGGGACCGCGACCTCGACACCGAGGAATCGCCCTTCCTCGACGATTGAACGCCTGCGCTCCGGCGCCGCCCCGTCCTACTGATCCCAGGCGCTCCGGTACGCCCCGGTCTGCTCCGCCTGTTCGATCAGCCAACCGAAGAAGGGATCCCCGCCCAACGTACTGCTGTCCCCCACCATCAACAAGTGCTTCCGCGCCCGGGTCATGGCGACGTTGGTTCTGCGGTACTCCGAAAGGAACCCAATGATGCCCTCTTCGTTGCTCCGGGTGAGGGACAGCACCATGATGTCCCGCTCCTGCCCTTGAAAGCTATCCACGGTGGACACCTCCAGCCCCGGCCAAGCCAGCAAGGGCTCGGGCTTCTGACCCCCGCCAGGGGACAGCGGTTCCAGTGCCCGCAGCGCCTCCTCGATGCACTCCACCTGAGCCCGGTACGGCGCGATCACCCCCAACGAGGCTTCGGGGTGCAGTTCCAGCAAACCCCTCACCCGCTCCGCCACCCAACGCGCCTCCTCCCGGTTGAAAGTCGATTCCGATTCGCCCGCCCGCTCCTCCACAAACCCCATCCCCGCTGTATCCATGAACACCCACGGCAAGAGCCCCTCCAATACCGCATCCGCCACGGAGGAATGCGCCTGCATCGCCCCGCCGTAGAACCACTGCGACGACGGCTCCATGATCTGCTTGTTCATCCGGTACTGCACATCGAGCATTCTCAAAAAATGAGACCCGCTGTGCCGGCACATCAACTTCTCCAATAAGCTCACATCCAGTCCCTTCCGAATGGCTCGGGGGTCCTGCACCGTCGGAGGCAGCTGGAGCGGGTCTCCGGAAAGCACCACCCGGGGGGCGCGGGAAATGGGAATCCACGTTGCCGGTTCTAACGCCTGGCCCGCCTCATCCACCACGGCCACATCAAAGGCAATCCCCTCCAGCGCCCCGTCCGCTGCGCCGGCCAACGTAGCACACACCACTTGGGCCTGCCTCAGGATGCGGTCGGCCAAGAAAGCCTCCCATTCCCGGGCATCTTTTTCCAAGGATTTGGCCTCGAAGCGGGCGGATTTTCGCTCCTCCCGTGCCTGGGCATTCCAGTTGCGGCGGTGCCGGTCCGCTTCCCGCCAAGCCTCCTCGGCCCGCTTTCGATACGACTTCACCAACTTGAATTCCGGATCCTGCTCGGTCAACACATCCAAGCTCCGCTCCAGCACCTCATCCCCGATGCGCACTGGATGTCCCAGGCGCACGACATTCAATCCGGCTTGCATGCAGCGCTGCGCCAGCACGTCCACCGCTGCATTGCTCGGTGCACAAGCCAGCACCCGCTCCCCACCCGCCACGAACCCCCGGATCACCTCCACGAGCACCGTCGTTTTTCCCGTGCCGGGAGGACCGTGCAGCAAGGTCAGGGGCCCGCGTTCCCAGGCCACCTCGACCGCGGCGCGCTGGGCGGCGTTGAAAGTCTCCGGCAATGCCGTGCCGGGCCTGAGCGGCTCCTGTTCCGCGGAAGGCAGCGGCGCATATCCCAGGATGCCATCCCTGAACTTGCCCTCCTTCCCCTGCGCTTGAATCCAGTAACTCAGCGCTTCCGCCATGAGCTTGGCCGTGCGGTCATCGGGCCTCACGTCCAACGTGAAACGCCCGTGCATCCCTCCCGACGGCAGCGGATCTCCCTCCCAAACCACTTCCACCGCATCGCCCAACGACCGGCGCACCATGCCCTTCACCGCCTCCTCGCTGCCCGCCGACTCCCCCAACGGATAAAACACCACAGGGGAGCCCTGTCGAAAGGCGTGCGAGAGTCCGCCGCCCGGTACCATCCGCATACGAACCTGATTTCTCCCCCCAAACCCCCAACCCTGCTCCTCCACCTCCACCGGAGACCAAGTCAATCCCTCAGCCCGGCGCATCCGCAAAGCGCTTTCATCCCCCAACCCCTGCAGCTTCGCCTCTTCTGCCTCCTTCTCCCAAACCACAGCCATCGCCAGTTCCCCCAACTCCTCCATCGCCCCAGGATGCACCCTTTCGCCCCGCAAAGGGTAGCGCGGTGTATGTGAAGTTCCCATGGCGGTCAGATTTCCTGATTCCAGACGGCCCGCTTTGCCCCGTTACCGGATCAGCGCAGCAGCGAGAAAGAACCGCTGAAGTACTTCATCCCTTGGCCATCGTAGGTGTTGGTGCCGTTGATGTCCACCACGATGAGTTCGCTCGTGTTGCGGGCCACCCCCAAGACATAATAGTAGGTGCCTTCCGCTGCCTCTCCTTCCGCGGGCCGCCATCCAGCTGAATTCCCAAAGTCATCGCTCGAAAAAACCAGCCCACCCCAACGGTTGTAGATGCGCATCGTGCTCAAGGGATAGGCGTCGAGGCCATCCACATAAAACGCATCATTCTTGGTGTCGTTGTTGGGCGAGAACACATTGGGGATGATCAACTCACACACCTCGGTGAATACTTCGTAGTCCGCGGATGCAGTCCAAACACAAGGCGCAGGCATCGAAATCGTCACCTCGTACAATCCCGCCTCGGTGGCCTCCTGACCCGGCTGGCTGCCCAACACGTCTGTGCACGTCTCGATGATCGGGGTTTGGGGCTGGTCGCATTCATACGTGTGGGTCCAGCTGTACAGGAAGGCGTTCCAACCGCCAGGCTGTTCGGGGGGAACCAAGGCCAGCACCTCCCCCAAGCAGATGTCATATGACTCCAAGGGGGCGGAAACCGGGGGTTCGAGCACCCCGACCACCACGTTTTGCGTGGCCGAGCAATTCTGCAAGGACCCTCCGAATACCTGCACCGTCAACGCAAAACTCGTCTCCTCATCCAGCGAGGAGAGGGACGTGTTAGGCGAGTTGGGGTTGTTGAGCAGATTCGCGGGCGACCAGCTGTAATTGTAGGTATAGCCGGGGGTCACGTTCGTCACCACCCCGGACAACGCCACCGTTTGTCCACAGTAATCCATCGGGGTGGCAATCTGGATGATGGGGCCTTGCACCACGGTGATGTTCACGTCGTGGGTGTACGTGCAACCGAAGTCATTCGTCGCCACGAAGGTGTACGTCTCGACGCCCGGCGTGGGGGGCTGGATGTTGATGTTGTTGCAGTTTGCTGACTGGTTGAGGATCGATGGCCCTTGCCAGAACGTGCTGTCACATCCCATCCCGAAGACCGGCGTGAAGACAATGGGATCCGGAAACAAGCTGCTGTTGAAGTTGATGGTCCAGTCGAAGATGAAGCCATTGTCAGAGCCCCACATGTCGCAGATTTCAATCTCCCATGTGCCGTTCAGAGGGCATCCCTCCAGCAAATCCCATGACTGTGACGCTTCATAAGTGCCCGAGGGCAGGGTCCCGCCGGCATTCTCCGCCCAAGTGCCATTGGTGGCCGTGGGCGAAAACCAGTAATCATACCCCACCCCTTCATCGTTGGGCTGGCTGTCGATGTCCACCGGTTCCCCAAGGAACGTCCCTCCCCCGTTCTGCTGGTGCAGCGCCATGCTCGATCCATCCGGACAGATGAGGCTGATGACCAAGTCGCCCATGAAACTGTGCTCGAAGTTCATGAACAAGCTGACGATGTCCGCCGAGGCATTGCCCACCGTGGCCCCCGGGGCGAATGTGGTGAACGTGAGCCCCGAGGAGAAACACTGGCTCTGGTCATCGGGGATAAACAGGGCGCCCCCG
>JBEEPJ010000202.1:0-4291 GCA_041191165.1 Bacteroidota bacterium
TCCAACTCACCAATTCTGCAACGCGTTTTGATCCCGCAAAAAATCCCGCTCCCACAAGCACCAGTAGCGCACTCCCCATGAGCAACCCATGTCGCCATTTTCGCTGGAAACCCGCAGATCCCATGAGCATCCCCCCTCCAACGAGCCACCCTGCCTTCGAAGCCAATAACCCCAAGTGTCCGCCCAGAGGAATGAGGAACAATCGCATCCATCTGCGATGATGCGCCGTCAAAGCCACCAGGAACATGCCCGCCCAAATCAGATAAAATGCGGCATAACTCGGATGAAATGGGGTCGCAAGCTTGGAATAACGCCATGGCAAGGGAAGCTCATGTCGGAAGTAAAATCCCAGGAAGCGGGACCACACCCAGATCATGTGCACCCCCCATCCCGCCACAAAAGCCCAACCCATTCGAATCCAGAGCCGCCTCTTCTGTTCGTCATTCTGATCCCGAACACTTTCCCAGACCAACCATGGCGTAACCAGCAAAGCGAGTTTGGACTCCAATTGAAACCTGCCCAACGCCATGTCCGCTGTCCACAACAACCCCAATACATATGCCCCGTAGAGGGCGATGGGCAACAGGCATACCCCCCATGTTCCACTTTGGAGACGGCCTCGGACGCGGAGCAACAAGAGGGTCAACCCCCAGAGGATGTACACGTAAGAAGTGTAGCGCGGGTTGATCGGCATCACCCCGGCCATCACCACTGGAAACAATGGGGCCGCAATCCGGGGCCATCCCTGACGAGGATGCATTTATCGCGTCAATTTCAATGCTGCGGCCCGAGGGGCGCGTTGCAACAAGATGAACCGGAACACGCCTTCCCAGTAACCCCATCCATAGGCAAAATGCACCACCGCAAAAGCCCAAATGATGCCGGGAACGTCTCGCCCATCTCGGGCTACGTTGACGGCGGAGAATGAAGCCCCAGTCATCCAAGCCACCAATAAAGTAACCAGCAACGAGAAACTCAGGCCTTTCCAGGCTTCTGTGCCATAACCAAAAGCCTCCCACAAACAGCCCAATACCCCGGCGAACAACGAGAGCAAGAACAACGCGGGAACCACTTGACGCCAGGTGGTTACAGTCCGGTGCTTGCGATTGACGAACACCTTCCAGTAACCATACTGCCGGTATTGTCGAAAGAGTTTGCCATACGTGGACCGGACATGATAGCTGCTGCGAATCCGGGGATCAAACCAGATGCGCCAACCTGCTTCATGCAACCGGAAATTCAACTCATCATCCTGATTTCGAACCAGATGCTCATCAAACAATCCAATCTCAATCAGGGCGGATTTCCGATAAGCTCCGAAGGCGACGGTATCGACATGGCCCGCAGTCCCTCCTGTCCTGAACCGCGCATCTCCCACCCCGAAAGGCGTGCTCAGCGCTGCGCCGATTCTGCGTGAAGTGTGGGAACCGTGCTGCTGCTCTACAACTCCCCCAACACAAGCGGACTCGGGATGAGCCCTCAAAGCATCCCAGTTTCTGCGGAGGAAATCCCGGTTGCAAGTCGCATGCGCTCCGAGAATAATCACCCACTCTCCCTTCGCCTGTCGGATGCCGATGTTCAGGGCCTGGGGGGTGTAGCGCATCGGATTGTCCAGCATGCGGAAGCGCGGATCCCGCTGGGACCATTTGAGAATTCGCTCCCGCGTTCCATCCGTGCTGCCGCCGTCTACCACCAAGACCTCCAAGTCCTCGCTGAAATCGACCTGGTCGATCAAAGAATGCAGGGTCTCGTCGATGTAATCGACTTCATTCAGGCAGGGAATGACCACAGAAACCATGGACGTCAAAGGTAATCACCTGTCCGATGTACGAAACATCTCCTCGTGGGGAATTCCATCCTCCAGATAGGTATATCCCGTGCCTTGAAATCCCAGGGACTGATAAAAAGGGACGAGGTAGGACTGCGCAGAGATGCGAATGTTCTGCGCAGGCCAAATCTCCCGCAACGCCTCCAAACTCCGCGCCATGAGTTCCCTGCCGAGCCCCCGCCCCCGGACGTCTTGTGCAGTGCAGACTCGACCGATGCTGGCTTCATCGTACTTGACGCCGGGGGCGAGCAGTCGGGCACAGGCCTTGACCTCGCCCTGCTCCTCTGCCAACACGTGCCATGCATCGAGGTCGGCGCCATCGAGGTCGAGGTATGCACAGGTTTGTTCTACGACAAAAACCGCCTGCCGCAGCTGCAGCATCCCGTGCAACTGCGGTGCAGACAGTTCCTCCCAGCGACTGACGTGCCAATCCATGCCGCAAGTTACACCTTATCTTTGCCGACCTCGCGCCCCGTTCATGCAGCCACAAAACGTTCTTTCCGTCGAAAAACTCAGCAAGCGCTTCGGCGAACGTCTGCTGTTCGAAGAGGTTACTTTCGGGTTGAGTGCAGGCCAAAAAGCCGCGCTCATCGCCCGCAACGGAACAGGGAAAACCACTTTATTCCAAGCGATTACTGGGCGGGAACCCGCCGATGACGGCACGGTCACCTTCGAAGCCGGGACGCGGTGGGCCATCTTGGACCAAGAGCCCGACCTCGCTCCGGAAAAGTCCATCCTCGACAACCTGTACGCCGGCGAAAACCGGGCGGTCCAGGCCCTGCGGGACTACGAGCTCGCCCTGGCCGAGGGCTGGGAAGGGGATCAACTGCAACGCGCCTACGACGCCATGGACCGCACCGGGGGCTGGAATTTCGAGGCCCGCGCCCGCGAGGTGCTCGGCAAGCTGGATTTGCACGACTTGGACCGGGTGACGGGCACGCTGAGCGGAGGGGAGCGTCGTCGCATCGCCCTTGCGAAAGTACTCATTGAAGAGCCGGATTTGTTGCTTCTGGACGAGCCCACCAACCACTTGGACCTGGAGATGATCGCGTGGTTGGAAAAGCATTTGGCCCAGAGCAGCATCACCCTGCTGATGATTACACACGATCGATACTTCCTCGAAAACGTGTGCGATACCATTTTCGAACTGGATCAGTGTCAGCTGTTTCGCTACAAGGGGAGCTACGCGTATTACTTGGAGAAGAGGGAAGAGCGCATCGAAAACGCCTTCACGCAACGCGACAAGGCGCGCAGCCTGTTTCGCAGGGAATTGGAATGGATGCGGGCCACGCCCTCCGCACGGACGGGCAAATCCAAGTCGCGCATCGACCGCTTCTACGAAATCAAAGCCCAAGCCCGGCTCCAATTGGAAACGGATCCCATGCACATCGCCCTCAACCCCGAGCGCCTCGGCGGCAAACTGGTCGAGTTGCACAAGGTGAGCCAGGGATTTGGGGGGCGCGTTTTGTTCGAGGGCTTGACGCATCACTTTCGACGCTCGGAGCGGTTGGGCATCGTCGGGGCAAACGGCACTGGAAAGTCGAGCTTGCTGGACGTCATCGTGGGACGTGCAGAGCCGGCCACGGGCAAGACGGTCATCGGTGAGACGGTGGTCTTCGGGCACTATCACCAGCACGGCGCTCAGTTCTTGGACGACGGAAAAGTAATCGATGCCGTCCGCAGCATCGCCGAGTTCATGCCCCTGCAGCGCGGTGCGAAGCTCACCGCGGCCGACCTGCTGGAACGATTCCTTTTCCCGCGCCACACCCATCACCTGCAAATCAGCACCCTCAGCGGCGGCGAAAAAAAACGACTGCACCTCCTTCAGGTGCTCATGCGCAACCCCAACTTCCTGATTCTCGACGAGCCCACGAATGACCTGGATATCTTCACCCTGCAGGCGTTGGAGACCTTCTTGTTGGATTTCCCGGGCTGTCTGATCATCGTCTCCCACGACCGTTATTTCATGGATCGGCTGGTGGAGCATGTTTGGGTTTTGGGGGAGGACGGTTCCACGCAAGTGCGTGATTACCCGGGCAACTATACCCAGTACCGGCTCGCCCGCGAGGAGATGGTCACTGCCCAGCGGCTCAACAGAGAAGACCCTCCCTCCTCTCCCACTCCAGCGCGTGCCAAGGACGTGGACGCCCATGCTCCCGTTTCCCCGCAGCTCAAACTCTCCTACAAAGAGCGTCAAGAACTCGAAAAATTAGGACCTCGAATCGAGGAGCTGGAGCATCGAAAAGCAGAAGTTTCTGCACAACTCACCCTCACCACAGACCACGCCCAACTCATCGTGCTGAGCGAACAATTGCAAGCGATTCAGGAAGAACTGGACTTTTCTGAGCTGCGCTGGTTGGAACTCTCCGAGCGCGACACGCCAGCCCAGCGGTGAACGCAAGGCCGAGCCCTTTCCTTTCGTCAGCCGATTACTGCTGATCGAAATCCACCACAAAAGGCCCC
>JBEEPJ010000203.1:0-3705 GCA_041191165.1 Bacteroidota bacterium
ATGGACACCACCGCGACGCGGTTGCCATACAGGTCGGCCAGGTCGATCGTATCCACCCACTCTGCAACCATGGGCTCCTCCGCCTTCCGGCACCCGGAGAACAGCACGACCGCGAGCCCCGCGGTCCACAGCAAGCCTTTTGCAATCGGAAGGTTCATCATGGCAAGGTGTATTGAAAGGTGAAGCGCAGGTTGGTGCCCATCCCGGCGGGCTGGGTACCGCTGGTGGGCATGTGGATGCCGCCGGTGGTCACCTGCTCCCCGGAGATGGTGCGCGCGGTGGCCCCGAGCAGGTTATCCACCCCAGCGCTGAGGAGCAACTGGTTGTCCAAGAAGCGTTTGGACAGAAAAACACCCAACAAGGTCAACGGGCTCAGCCGGGACTGGGCCCAACCGCCCGCCCCGTCGGCTTGCAGGATGGTCTCATTGTGGGCGTAACTGCCTTGGAAGGCCAGCACGGTTTGATGGGGCAGGCGCCAATCGAGGCCCGCCGTGGCTTGCAGGGTTTCGATGCGCTGGGGCTGGGCCTCCGGGCTCTCCCAGCGGGTGTGGCGCTGCACCCCGGTGGCCTGGATGCGCCAGGAGACGTCATCCCCGGCGCGCTCCACCCCCAAACTCACGCCGGCCGTGGTCACCTCGCCCAGGTTGACATACCGGTAGAACTGGGTCTCAGCATCCACCAGCCCCAGGTCGATCATCCGCTCCACCTGGTTGTAAAACAGCTTGATGCTCGGGGAGAGCAGGGCCCGGTCGGTGAGCCGGCGCAGGGTGTAGCCCAGTTGAAAGCTGTTCGAAAGCTCCGGCTGCAGGTCCTCCGTGCCCTCGATGTTGTGGTTGATGTCGACGAAGTAGAAGTAGAGCTCTTTGAGTTCGGGCGCGCGGTAGCCACGGGCATACGAGGCGCGGACGGCGTGGGGTCCGCGGGCCCACTTCACGTGGAGCGATGGGATGACCGGCGTCCCGAAGACGGTGTTGTGCAGTACGCGCACCCCCGGTCGGACCTGAAGCGCAGGGCGGGGTTGCCATTCCAACGACCCGAATAAGGCGAGGTTGGACATGTCCCGGTTTCCGGCGCCCAGCCGGTCCCCAGTCGCCGCCTCGTGGCTGACGTCGTACCCGAAAGCCCCCTCGAGATTCCCGTCCCAGGTGCGGGTCCACGTCGCCCGGCTGTGCCACATGACGAAGACCGACGTGTCGTTGAGCTCCGGGTCCACCGACGGGAGCGCCGTGAGGTCTACCAAGTTGCGCGAGAACGTCCGGCGGTCTCGGCTGTAACGGTTGTAGGCCCAGAAGGCATCCATGTGCCAGCCGTCGCCCACCGCGCCCATGACATCCGCTCGAACCACGGTGCGGCGGGTCAGGAACTCCGAGTCTTGGGCGTAGGGAACGCGGTAGACCTCCAGCAGCGAATCGCCGACCGGAACTGTCGTATTCACATACTCCACCGCCCCGTCATTCCAAAGCCATTCCTGGTTCATTTCCGCGGAGACACTGCCCCGCAGCCCGCGCCATTCGCGGGTCCAGCCCAGCGTCGCCCCCACCTGCTCCTTGGGCTTCCAAAGCAGCAGCCTGCCTGAGCGATCGGGGGGGTTGAAGCCATCGAAGTACAGGCGGGAGAGCCGGCCGTCGAGCCGCCCGCCGCCCACGTCCCCGACCTCGAAATATCCGGAGCCCTGGTACCGGCCCACCGATTCCGCCACCCCGCGGACCCCGGCCCGCACCCCCTCGGGCGCCCGCGCTGCCTCCTTGGCGACCCCGCGCCGGGTGATGAGGTGGATGGTGCCCGCAATCGCCTCGGAACCGTACTCGACCCCCATGGGCCCTTCGACGATCTCGATGCGCTCCACCTGGTCGAGCGGGAGCTGGTCGAAGTCGATGCTGCCATCGAGCCGACCGATGACCGGGAGCCCATCGATCAGCACCTGGATGTGTTGGCCGGACAGCCCCAGCAGCTTGACTTGCGTGCCGATTTGGGCGTCCTGCCCCAGCTGGAGGCTCGATTGGGTGAGGAGGATGTCGCGGAGGGTGACCGCGCCGATGCGGTCGATGGAGGGGCGGTCGATGACCGTCACCGGCTGCACGGCTTGGTGGGCGGTGGTTTGCCCGATTTGGCCTGTGACCACAGCCGCTTGCAGGGCGTAGGGCTTCGCTTTCAGACGGAGCGTTTTTAAGGCCAAATCCCCCGTCCCCGCGTGGAGGAACACCAGCGGCTCGAAACCGATGGCGGTAATCTGACCCACCCCGCTCGTCTGGGGCGGCAGCTGGAAACGGCCTTCGGAATCCGCGGCCAACATCAGCGGCGCGCTCGACTTCCCGCCGGCCTCAAAGGTCACCGTCGCCCCGGGCACTGCGCGGCCGCTCTCCGCCTCCACCACCCTGTACTGGGCGAAGAGGCCGGAGACCGCCGAGAAGATGGCGCAGGCGAGGAGGACGAGGCGCGGCATGGAGCTGGGGTTACTGCTTGATGAGACGCTGGGTCATGCGGCCCGCGCCGTCTCCGACCTGCACGAGGTACACGCCCGCCGGAAGGTCGCCCAGCGCGATGGGGGAGGGGGCAGCGGCCTGCGCACCCCAAACGCGCTCGCCGGTGACCGTGAAGACTTCCACCGTCTGAACTCCCTGCCAGCCGTCGAGCTGGAGCACGGATTCTGCGAGCGGATTGGGGAACATCCGGAAGGACGCGTCGGCCACCTGCGCCACGCCCACCGCGCTCATCGGCAGCGTGTTAAACGTCGTGATGCCGGTCGACGAGCCCGTGAAGCCCGTGAAATACAGCTTGTGCACATCGCCGCCGGCATCGGTGACGAAGTAGCAGCGGTAGGGCACGATTTGCCACACGAAGTCCACCAGCGCCTTCCAATCGTTGCCGATGACCGAAATGTTCTCCGCGTCCATGGGGTAGTCCGCCGGGAGCGCCGCCATGACATCCACCCCGTCCGCTTCCGAAGCCAAGCGATCCCGGTTCACCAGCACCCCCGTCGTCGGGAACAACCCGAACTGCGTCGGCCCCATGTACCGCGTGAACAGCAAGTCCCACGTGTCCGTGGCCGGCTCGCGGTCCACCACCCCGCCTTCTACGTCGTAGTATACGAAGTTGCGGTTGGCGAAGTCCGCCATGGCGATGTCCACAGACACCTCATTGCTTCCGTCGAGCTGGGCGTGGGTGAAAGACCAAACCCCGCCGCTCAACCGCTCCACCCGCAGCTTCACCGCGCTGCCGTCCGGCCGCTTGAGGATGTAGAGCGAGTCCCCCACCACCTCGTGCAGCGGCGGTCCCGTATACACCCCCCAACCGAAGTCCATCGGATCGCCCGACAGTCCCATGTTCAGGGCGCCGTTCTCCCACAGGTCCAAGCCGTTGTTGAGCTTGGGCCAGGTGCCGAAGCCCGTGCTGTCCACCGCCTCCCAGCCCGTCAAATCCACCCCCGGCACGATGGCCAGCTCCCGCCCGTTCCCGTCGTTGAGCCGGATGCCGATCGAAAAGGGACTGGTCACCTCGAAAGCCAGGTCCCAGTTGCCCGCAGGCACCGTCGCCACCACCCCGTTGTCGAAGGAGAAGTACACGTCATTCGCATAGTTCGCCCCCTGTTCCACCGAGTGCCCCGTCTGGCTCCAAGCCCCGACGATGCCGGCACCGAGTGCCATCCCCAACCCCAAAACCCGAGTAAAAATGGACATGATCCGTGAATTGATGATTTCAGGATGC
>JBEEPJ010000204.1:0-3684 GCA_041191165.1 Bacteroidota bacterium
CAAAAAAACGAATTGAAGCAGCCATTCAAGAGAGGGCAGCAGCCATTCAAAACGAAATGCCTAAAATCCTATGGGATTAGATTTCGATTACATCGATGGCCAAACCCCTTTGGAAGAGGAAGAGAAAGAAGGATTGCTCATTCCTACGATTGCCAGCCGCCGCGAGCTAGACGAGTTTGAGCAGCAAAACATAGAGCAAGCCGTGCAGTGGACGTTGGGGCGTTCATTCAAGCCGGAAAAAGTATTTGCTGAGGATTTTGTGCGGATGGTGCATAAACGCATGTATTCCGAGGTATGGGCTTGGGCGGGTGAGTTCCGCAAAACCAACAAAAACATAGGTGTTGATAAATGGCAAATACCCACCGAATTGAGGTACCTGCTGGATGACATTCGTTTTTGGCATGAAAACAACACCTATCCGCCCGATGAAATCGCGGTAAGGTTCAAACACCGGCTGGTGACGATCCATTGCTTTGCCAATGGCAATGGCAGGCATAGCCGTCTCATGGCCGATATTCTCATCGAGAAAATCTACAAACGACCCGTATTCACTTGGGGTGCAGCCAACCTTTCTGGCGAAGGCGAAGCCCGTGCAGCCTATCTCCGTGCGGTAAAGGCTGCGGACAAAGGCGACTACAGCTTGCTCATGGCATTTGCCCGTTCCTGAATCTCGTCGCACGTTCCCTCCTTGTGGAGCGGGTTTTTGATCCTGGGTTTTGCTGAAAATACCATGGTGGTCAAACGCAGTTTGAGGAACGGCCAGGGGCTTGGCGGTCATGTCAGGCGGGGGATGGTGGAGTTGGGTGGGAAGGGGATTTGGCCTAAATTCCGGCCATGCGGAGAGAACGGCTCATTTTCAATCGGTTGGTCATTGGGATGACCATGTGCATGGGGACCGCGGGGGGCTTTGCGCAGAGTTCCAGCGACTGCCAGGGGGCGATTCTGCTGTGTGGCGATTTTTTCAGCGAGGAGAGCAGTTCTTTCTCGACGGGGGCTTTTGCCGACTACACCGGGGCGTGCAATGGCGGCGCGGAGTTTCCGAGCGTTTGGTACCAATTCACGGTGCAGGAGCCGGGGATGCTGCAGTTCGTGCTGTCGCCCAATGTGTGGGAGGATGACTACGATTGGGCGCTTTTCGACATCACAACCGGCGGTTGTGCCGGACTGGGTTCGTTTCTGTCGCCGGAGGTGGGGTGCAACTCGTATGGATCGCTGGCGGGGAGCGGGCCCACAGGGATTTCGACGGCGCTGGGGGGGACGGGGGTCTCCAATGGCCCGGGCGATATCAATGGGCCGGCGTTCAACGCGGATTTGCCGGTGGTGGCGGGCTCGACTTACGCGCTGGTGGTGATGAACTGGACCCAGAGTCCCAACGGGTATACGCTGGACTTCGGGGGGTCGACGGCGAGCATTTACGACGGGGAGGCGCCGGGCATCGCGGATGTGGAGGTCGATTGCGCGCTGACCACTTTCACCGTGACGCTGACCGAGCCGGTGCTGGTGACCACGCTGGCGGCGGGGGATTTCACGCTGGTGGAAGCCGGGGGTTGGACGGGCGGGTTTGCGAGCGTGGTGGCGCTTGCGCCGGTCGGGGGTCTGTCAGGCCAAATCCTTCTCACCCCCTCCACCCCCATCCCGCAGTCGGGCAATTACGTGCTCTCTTTCACGCCGGGCTCGGTGGCGGGCGGGGTAGAGGACGCGTGCAGCAACCTGGGCTCGGGGGATTTTTCCATGTACTTGGAGGTACTGACGCCGCCGGTCGGGTGGGAGGTGTTGGAGGCGCCGCGGTGTACCGGGGAGGAGGGGGTGTTGTTGGCCGACGGGGGTGGGGCGCAACCCGAGGGAACGGCTTACAATTATAGCTGGTCGTGGACGGGGCCGAGCGGCGTGGCGGAGGGGGTGGGGGAGGGTCCGGCCTGGGTGCCGGATGAGGATGGGCTGTACACGGTCACGGTGACCACCGATCCGCCCTGCTTCACGGCCACGGGGTCCTACGCGGTGGTCACGGAGGAGTGCAATCTCCGCATTCCCAATGTGATCACGCCGTACAATGGGGACGCGCTCAATGCGGCGTTCCGCATTCCGGGGCTGGAGTTGTATCCCGGAGCCAGCCTGACCATCTTCGACCGGTGGGGGAGCGAGGTGTTTTCACACCCGGACTTTGGGGCGTCGGCGGGCTGGTCGCCGCCGACCTCGGGAAGCCCGGGCGCGGCCAGCGAAGGCACGTATTACTTTACGCTGGCCATCCCACTCGCGCCTGGGGTGACGCTGCAGGTGGAGGACGTCACCGGGGTGCGCCCGGTCACGCCGGAGGGCGGGTGGGCCTATCTCTCGGGCTCCATCGCCCTGCTGCGCTGACCTCCTTGGGCCGGCCCCAGCCCCGGCTCCCCGGCCTCCCGCCCCCGACTTTCCCCCGTCCCATGGACCAGGCTTCGCGGCCCCGGCTTACTTCGGCTGGCGGAGCCGGACTTCGAAGGCGGGCTCCGGTGGTGGCGGGGTGCACATCCCCGTCCCCGCAGCGGGGTCGAGGGTCAAGGTGAAGAACCGCAGGCCACTCGAATAGCCGTCGTCCAACGCCGTCTGCACCACCCACCGCCCCTGCTCATCCGTGGTGTGGGTGAACTGACCGGTGAGGGCGTAGCGGCGGCCGTCGGTTTGGGCTTGATCACACGCAATCCAACCGTCCGCCCCCAGGTCGAAGGCGAAGTGGCTGCCCGCAATGCGCACGGGCTGGCCATTGACCATCCGCGGCGCACCGGTCGCATCGGTCATCGGATAGGCCGGTTGATCCCCTTCCCACAGTCCCGCCGGCTTCCCCACGGGCGCTCCCCCCGGTTGGCAGGCGCACAGCACCCCTCCGAGCATCCAGGGCCACAGGTACTTTTTCATGGGGTGCAAGTTTGGCCAAACAAGCTCAACAATCCTAACAGATCCAGCACGCTGGTCTCTCCGTTGCCGTCCAAATCCCCGGCACAAGGGCTCGCCCCCGTCCCCCCCGTGCACCCAAAGGCGCTCAGCACCACCAGCAAATCGTTCACCCCCACGACCTGGTCACCGGTGATGTCCCCGGGACACGCGCAGCTCGCAAAGTCGCACGCCCCCGCGTCGGTCGCCGCCGCATCGAAGTTGCACGCCGCCGGATCCTGGCACCCCGCCACCTCGAACGGGTCGCAAATGCCGTCCAGATCATTGTCCGCCAAGCAGTTCCCTCCGCAGTCATACCCGGGCTCCGCGTAACTGCATTCCCCTGCATCGGTGGCCATGGGGTTGAAATTACACGCTCCATCATCTTGACATCCAACGACTTCAAATGGATTACATACACCATCTTGATCGCTGTCTGCCAAGCAGCCCCCCGTGCAGTCGTAGCCGCTGACGGCATAGGCGCAAGTCCCCGCATCGGTCGCTGTGGCGTTGTAGTTGCAAGCCGCCGCATCCTGGCACCCTGTGACCTCAAATGGGTCACACACGCTATCGTTATCGGAGTCAACGAGGCAATCGCCCGCGCAGTCGTAGCCGCTGACGGCGTAGGTGCAAGCGCCGGCGTCGGTGGCACTTGCGTTGTAATTGCAAGCCGTGGCGTCTTGGCATCCCGTAATCTCAAATGGATCACACACGCTGTCGTTATCGGAGTCAACGAGGCAATCGCCCGCGCAGTCATAGCCGCTGACGGCGTAGGTGCAA
>JBEEPJ010000205.1:0-3635 GCA_041191165.1 Bacteroidota bacterium
GAGGCGGAGTGGACCGCGGCGCTGTCCGATGCGGGGGACCGGGCTTGGGCGGAGGAGGTCTACGACTGGCGGGGCGAGGGGGTGTGGGAGGAGTCGGTGCCGGGGGCGCGGGTGGTCATGCGGTGGGCGGACGATGGGGACTGCGCGCGGTCGATGGGGATGGAGCTGGCGGAGTGGGAAGCGCGGCGCGTGCAGGTGGAGTCCGCCCTGCGGGCCTACCGCACCGCGAATCGGGTGCGCCCCGCCTGCGACGACAAGGTCCTGACGGCCTGGAACGCCCTGATGATCGAGGGGCTGGCACAGGCCGGGGCCATCCTCGACCGGCCGGAGTGGGTGGGCCAGGCCAGCCGAGCCGGGGGCTTTTTGCTGGATCGAATGCGCGCCCCGGACGGCCGGTTTTTCCGGGCCTACCATCCCGCCTCCGGCCCGCGAATCCCGGGCTTCCTAGACGACCACGCCTACGCGGCCATGGCCTTCCTGCAGCTCTACCAGGTGACCTTGGAGGCGCGATGGTACGTTGCCGCGCGCGAGACGGTGGAGACCGCGCTCCGGGTGTTCACGGATGCGGTCTCCGGGGCGGTCCATTTCGCCCCTTCGGATACGGGTACGTTTGCGCGTTGGCAGGACCTGGAGGATCAGGCGGTGCCTGCGGCGAACGCCGTTTTTGCCCGGTGTCTCTTCCTGCTCGGCGTGCTGGAGGACCGCCCGGATTGGGTGGAGCGGGCGGACGGGATGTTGGCCGGGGCACTCCCCCGTGTGACCTCGGTTCCGGGGGGCGCCCAGTGGCTGGGGTTGCTGTCGTGGCGGTCCCGCTCCTTCACGTTCTGGGGACTCGTGGGCGGCACCCCGTCGGAGCGCGCCGCCGCTCGGGACCAGTGGCTCCGGCGGTACCGGGGCCAGGGCTTCCTCTTCGGCGAGCCCCTGACCCCGGCCGGCCAGGCCGCCCCCCCGGCCCCCGGCCCCGCCGGCCCCGCCGGCCCCGCCGGCCCGGCCTGGCTCGCCACCCTGGTTCCGGACCCCGCCGCCCCCCGTCCCCTCCGCTGGCACCCCTGCCGCCCCGGCACCTGCGGTCTCCCGCTGGAGGCGGATTCGGTGGATTGGGAACGGTTTTGACCTACCTCGGCCTTCAAATCCGCAAAATCACGGGCCAAATCCTGACAATTTTCTGACTTTCCACTTGTGTAAACATTGTTTCACAAACTCTTAACGCTTTTTCGCAACCGCGGGTGCAGTTCCTATATTTACCCCCACTTGTATCCGAACGCCTGTAACAAATGATTCGCATCATGCGTCATCTCTTTCTCTTTTGCGCGCTCTGCTTCGGCGCCTGGCCGCTGCTCGCGCAGGTCGGATCGGGAACCTTGAAAGGAAAGGTCACCGATATGGACAACGGAGACCCGCTGCCCTTCTGCAGCGTGGTGCTGTTTCTCAATGGAAACCAGGTTACTGGCGTCAACACGGACTTCAATGGTGAGTACACCATCAAGCCCATCCAGCCCGGTACGTACGACGTGCTGTTCAGCTTCGTCGGCTTCCAGCCCCAGCGGATCACGGGGGTCAAAATCTCTGCGAACAAGATTCAGTTTGTGGATGCCAAACTCTCGGCCGGGGTCCTGGTCGACGTGGCGGAGGTCATCGAGTACTCCACGCCCCTGATTGATCGAGACGGCGGCGCGTCCGGCGGAACGGTGAACCGGGAGGATTTGGACAAGATGCCGGGTCGTTCGGCGACGGCCATCGCTACGACGGTCGCCGGTGCGAGCACGGCGGGAACGGATGGCGGCATCTCGATTCGCGGTGCGCGTCCTTCCTCGACCTGGGTTTACATCGACGGCATCAAGGTCCGGGGTTCGAGCGCGCTCCCCAAGTCGGCCATCGAAGAAATTCAGGTGGTGACCGGGGGTATTCCGGCGAACATCGGGGACGCGACGGGCGGTGTGATCAACTTGTCGCTGCGGAACTCGTCGCGGACTTGGTTTGGCGGCGGTGAGGTTATCACTTCGGGCGTTCCGGTAGGCGAAACCGCGTACGGCCTGGACCGCTTCGGTTACAACCTGTTCGAGGGCTCGGTTTCTGGCCCCATCCTGTTCCAGAAGAACGAAGATGGCAGCAAGGGCGACCCCTTGCTGGGCCTCTTCCTCTCGGGCAACTACACCTACGAAAAAGATCCCCGCCCCACCTTTGGCGGCGTGTATCGGATGTCGGATGATGCGCGTGCCCAAATTCTCGCCAATCCCCTCCGTCAAAACGTGAGTTCCTCCGGCGAAATCAACGGCGCCCTGTACAATGCAGACTTCCTGGGGTCGGAGAGCTTTTCCCGCGTACCCACCCGGATGAATGTGGGCAGCTCCAGCGCGAACCTCGTGGCCAAGATCGATGTCAACACGAACGAAACCACCTCGTTGACCTTCGGTTTGACGGGCGCCATGAACCGCAACAACTCCTTCAGCTACGGCAACTCGCTGATGAACTGGGAGAACAACCTCGAAGTCTTCAGCTTCGACTGGCGCGCGTATGTCAAGTTCGCTCAGCGCTTTGCGGATGACGAGGAGTCGGGATCAGAGGCCTCAGCCAACAAGCTCAAGAATGTCTATTACTCGGTGATGGCGGACTACACGAACTCCTACAACCGGGTTCAGGATGCTTCTCACGAGGATCGCTTCTTCCGTTACGGACACGTGGGTACATTTAATGTCTACGACCGCAATTCTTACGAGTACAATCCTTTCACCGGTCGCTTCGTCCACAACGGCTGGGAGGACACGCTGGTCACGTTCGTCAGCTCTCCCCACAACCCGGAGCTCGCAGCGGTGAACAACCAGTACTTCCAGCTCTTCGATTACAAGCCCTACGACCCCGCTGAGGATGGTCCCTACGAGAGCTTGTTGCGGGTGCAGAACGGAAACGCCCTGCTCAACGGCCAGGTACCACCCGCTACTTACGGGCTGTGGAGCTACTACGGCACCCAAGGCAACTCGTACTCGATCAGCAACAACTCCCAGTTCCGCGTGAGCATGGCGGGTTCGGGTGACATCGGCGACCACGCCCTTCAGGTCGGTTTTGAATACGAGCAGTGGCGCGATGCTTTCTTCAGCATCTCCCCCGTCGGGCTCTGGACGCTGGGCCGTCTCACAGTGAACTCGCACATCAAGGAGTTGGACTTGAACGACTCCACGGTCACCAACGTGGGCTCCAACTTTTACGTGACCTACGACCGCTTGGTGGGCGACAATCAATTCGAATTCGACCGGAACTTGCGTCTGGCCTTGGGGCTCGACCCGGATGGCAGCGACTTCATCGGATTCGACGCCATCGACCCGGACTTCTTTACGTTGGACATGTTTGGCGCGGATGATTTGCTCAACCAGGGCAACAACCTCGTGAACTACTCAGGCTTCGATCCATACGGTCGCCGCCTGAACCGCCGCCCGACCATCGAGGACTTCTTCAATGAGCGCAACGAGGCGGGGTACTTCACCCGCCCCATCCAAGCTTACGAGCCCATCTACATCGCAGGTTATGTGATGGACAAGTTCGCTTTCGAGGACATCATCTTCAACGTGGGTCTGCGGGTGGACCGTTTCGACGCAAACCAGCAGGTACTGAAGGATCCGTACGTGGTGGGCGAGAGCTAC
>JBEEPJ010000206.1:0-3592 GCA_041191165.1 Bacteroidota bacterium
GACTTGGTGATGACCTGGGCCTTGATGAAGGGCTCCTCCACAAACTCGAGGTGGTTGGCGTCGGGCAAATCAGAGGGATTGTTCACCACGATGTCCTTGCCGGCCTTGGTCCGGGCGCGGTAGCTCACGTTGGGCACGGTGGTGATGACGGTCATGTTGAACTCGCGCTCGAGCCGCTCCTGAACGATTTCCATGTGCAACATGCCCAGGAATCCACAACGGAATCCGAAGCCCAGTGCAGCGGAAGATTCGGGCTCAAAGACCAGAGATGCGTCATTGAGTTGCAGCTTTTCCATGGCTCCCCGCAGTTCTTCGTAGTCCTCTGTATCCACCGGGTAGATGCCGGCGAATACCATGGGCTTTACGTCCTCAAAGCCCTGAACGGCCTCGCTGCAAGGATTGGCGCGCAAGGTGAGGGTGTCTCCCACCTTCACCTCTTTCGCGTTCTTGATGCCGGAAATGATGTAACCCACGTCGCCGGCCCCGAGGGAATCGCGGGGAATGAGGTCCAAGCCGAGCACCCCGATTTCATCGGCGATGTATTCTCGACCGGTGGCGAGGAACTTGACTTGGTCTCCCTTGCGCAGGCGGCCGTTCATCACCCGGAAATAAGCGATGATGCCTCGGAAAGAGTTGAATACGCTGTCGAAGACCATGGCCTGAAGCGGGGCATCCAAATCCCCTGCGGGGGGGCGGATACGCCCAACGACTGCCTCGAGGATTTCCGGCACGCCGAAGCCTGTCTTTCCACTCGCCGGGATGATGTCTTCCTTTTTGCAGCCGATGAGGTCGATGATCTGATCGCTAACCCCCTCGGGATCAGCAGAATCCAAATCCATCTTGTTCAGCACGGGAATGATTTCCAAATCGTGTTCCAGGGCGAGGTACAGGTTGGATATGGTCTGGGCCTCGATGCCCTGGGTGGCGTCGACAATCAGCAGGGCCCCTTCGCAAGCGGCAATGGAGCGGGAGACTTCATAGCTGAAATCCACGTGGCCCGGGGTGTCGATGAGGTTGAGGATGTACTGCTGGCCATCTGCTGCCTTGTAGTTCATCTGGATCGCGTGGCTCTTGATGGTGATGCCGCGCTCGCGCTCGAGATCCATGTCGTCCAGGGTTTGTTCCTGCAAGTCCCGATCGGAGATGGTTCCGGTCAACTGAAGCAAGCGATCGGCCAGCGTGCTCTTGCCGTGGTCGATGTGGGCGATGATGCAAAAATTCCGGATGCGTTCCATGGAGCCTAAATGGAATTCAAAAGTACGCCGAAACCCGCGAGGAATGCAGATGCCATCTCGGGGTGCGCGAGCATCGATTTTCCGGGGTACAGGTGCAACCTGAGGAGGTTTGAAGGAGTTATCTTCCTGCCTAATTTTAACCGCTGCTGTGTTGGGCTCGAATCGTTTTCCACGTACTTTCACCCGCCTTTCTTCAGGGCTATCTGTAACCTTGGACTCTCATGATTAGGAACCGCTCGTTTTTCGTGTTGGGGTTGGGGATGATGATTGCCGCTTTTTTGCCGGCTTTCGCCCAATTTGATTCGGCTTTGCAGCCCCTTCAGCCCCGGCCTTCTCGAAAGATTCAGGCTACATCGGCGGAGGAGCTGATTCGGAAGTACCACGGATTGGAGGGGGCGATTTACCACATGTCCCGGGATGAGTGGGAGGTGTTCCGCGCCTGGGAGAAGTATGACGAGAAGCAAGTTCGGGAAATTGTTCACGCCCGGAAGATGGCATTTGCCGCAGACCGTGAGGCCCGCTCTGGAATGCAGAAGTTGTTGCCTCCGGGGGATTGCGATTGCTGGGTGGAGCCAGACAATTCCTACGAGCAGATCACCACGTTCGACTGGGACTTCACGGCAGGCGCTGGGGTCAACGTCGACTGCGCCCATGGTCCGATTGATCTGGGATGGCAGTTCAATTTCTACGGCCAGAACTTCAACCAGTTCTACATCAACTCGAAAGGGTCCATCTCCTTCGGGAACTACGTCATTGACTGGACTCCGGAGGAGTTTCCAGCCGCCGCATACAATCAGATTGCGGGCTTTTGGGCGGACGCGGATTATCGCTTGAGTGGAGACATCTACTACAAAGTCACCCCGGAAGCAGCCTACATCAACTTCGTGGACGTGGGGTATTACAACAACCACACGGATTTGCTCAACAGCTATCAGATCATCATCACCCCAAATGGCGGGGTGATTCTGCCCGATGGCAACAACACCCAGCTCTGTTACTTGAACATGCAGTGGGCGCACGGAGATGTCGGGGGTTCTGGGGGATGTTGCGGCAACAACCCGGCTACGGTAGGCGCGGACAAGAATACCACCACGGGAAACCACATCCAGTATGGCCGGTTTAACTTGTTGAGCGCGGATTACAACGGCCCTTATGGAACGACGGAAGCGCAGGTCGATGGGGTCGATTGGCTGGACTACAAAGTATTCAACATCAGCACCGCCTCATCCACGGGCAACACCCCGCCGCTGCCCACGGTCAGCTTGGGATGCGACACGATCACGCTGTGCCAGAATGGAACCTATGAACTGGATTTGGACTTTCTGGCGCCGGAAACCAACCAAACCATTACCGTCACTTCAAGCGCTGCGCCAGGCTGGTCGGTGAATGTGCAAAACGGAGCGGTGGGCTCGGTGACGGGGGTCTTTTCGGCGCTCGCGACCAACGTGGGCATTCACAACATCACTTTGACCGCTACAGACAACGGCCAGCCCGCGGAGACCACCACGATTGAGTTTGTGGTGGAAGTGTTGGCCACGGTCATGCCACCGCTGAGCATCGAAGGCGATCTGGTGATCTGCGCAGGAGGTGAAACGACGATTTCTGCCACACCGGGCTTTGATTCCTATGCCTGGTCTACTGGAGGGACGGAGCAGACCTACACGCACACATATGGCGGGGATTTCTTCGTGAATGCCTATCTCGGCGCCTGCGAAGCGACGTTGTTTTATGACATAGAACAAACCCCCTACTTCCTCCCCGACGTATTCTGGGACCCTGCAGCCATCTGTCCTGACCAGGTCTCCATCGCCACGGTGGACCCCACAGAACAACCGCTCTACACGGAGTACAATTGGATTGGAAACTGGGATGGAGGAGGTGGAGAGGTGATCAGCCAGAGCGGCCCTACTGCGGAGTTGACCGCGGGAACGTTTATGCTCGAGGTGACGAATACCGAGGGATGCGAGGGGCGCCGCGTTTTCATCATCGAGACGGTCGGCTCTTATATCCCCGAGGTGTCTTTCGAACCCTACTGCGATGCCGTGCCGGCTTCGTTTCCCTTCAGCGGAGGCTTCTCCAGTCCGCAGGATGGAACGTTCCTCGTTTACATGTTCTCCAATGCACCCGGGGGTTGGGGGGGGAGCTACTTTCAGATCACCTTTAACAACAACCCATCGACCACGGAAATTTTGACCTCGACCGGTGGTTTCACGCAGCACAATTTTCCCTTCACGGTGGGAGAAACGGTGGAGGTGGTCTTCGTGCCCGACCCCAACATGAATACGAATTTGTTGTCCGCCGTGCTCTACAACTGCGGGAACAGCAACGCCACCAACCTGTCGAATATGTCTGCTGGG
>JBEEPJ010000207.1:0-3539 GCA_041191165.1 Bacteroidota bacterium
GTTCCCAATGCCTTCACCCCCAACAACGACGGTGAAAATGATCGGTTCCAGCCGGTGACCCATGCGGTCAGACTCCGGTCGTTCGAAGTGTTCAACCGCTGGGGACAGTCGATGTACAAGGGTGTGGGGACGGAGAAGTCTCAGGGTTGGGACGGTCTCGGTCCCAAGGGACAACAAGCGGAAATCGGGATGTACGTCTGGAAGATGACGGTGGAATGGCCCGACGGTCGGTTGGAGGACCATTCCGGGGTCGTGCAGTTGATTCGCTGAGAACGGCGGGCTGGGGTGCGATGAGCCGGCGATCGAGGTTCTACCTTTGGGCATGATTTGGCAACGGTATGACATGCGGCAGCGCTGGTCCGCGGAGGATTTGGTGGGGGCGTATTTGCGGTCGGATGAGCGGCTGGCGCCGTTGGTGGAGGCTTTTGCAGGGGAGGGAGCGGCCGTGGAGGCTTGGGGGCGGGCGGTGGCTGCGCAACGCATTCCGGAGCGGGCGCAGTTGCGGCAGCGGGTCGCGGAGCGCATGCGGCTGCGGTATGAAGGGGCGGGTTGCGGGGTGCCGGAGAGCTGGGAGGCCTTTCGGGCCGGGGCGGCGGTGGTGGTGACGGGGCACCAGTTGTGTTGGGGGGGAGGGCCGGTCTTCGTGCAGGCCAAACTCGCTTCCACCGTCCGCCTGGCCCGCGCGCTGAGCGAGCGGGTCGGCGCCCCGGTCGTTCCGGTTTTTTGGCTCGCAGGGGAGGACCACGATTGGGCCGAGGTGGATCACATGTACCGAAGGGAATCGGAAGCCCCCTTGCGTTGGCAACCGGCTTCGGGTGAGGCCCCGGCGGGGCCGGTGGGCAGGTGGCCCTTGGACGAGGCATGGAGGGAACAGCTGGAGCGGGATCTGCAGACAGCGGGTTGGCACCCGACGGATATTAAGGCCCGACTTGCGGATGCCCGCCCGGGCGATACTTGGGCTACGGTTTGGCTTCGCCTGTTGCATCGGGAATGGGGAAAGCATGGCTTGCTGATCATCGATGGGGATGACGCCGAGCTCAAGGCCTGTGCGGGTCCGCTCTGGGCGCAGGAGATTCAAGGGCCCGGAATCGGGCCTGAGGTGGGACGGGCAAATGAACGGCTGGAAGGGGCGGGTTGGAAACCGGCAGCCCACGTCCGGCCGGTGAATGCGTTCGAGCTCAGGCCCCAAGCCCGGGTGCGCTTGGACCGTGCAGAGGACGGCTCGATTCGCCCTGTCGATGGCGCATGGCAACGCTCCCCTGCAGACCAGTGGGAGGCCGTGCAAGCGGCTCCGGAACAATGGAGCCCCAATGTCCTCTTGCGGCCGCTCTACCAAGAATGGCTGCTGGGCAGCGTAGCCACGGTCGGCGGCCCGGGTGAGATCTCGTATTGGCTGCAATTGAAACCGGCCTTCGAATCGGCCGGTTTGCGCTTCCCCTTGCTGTGGCTCCGAGACAGCTGGCTCGCGATGCCCGCAGCGGTGAAATGCGGTCTGGAGGCCCAGGGCTGGGAGGGGGAGGACCTTCAGCCGGGCACTTGGGAACCCCGACTGTGGGCACCCCACGAATCTGCGCTCCGCCAGGCCGCTGGGCTGCCGGATTCGTGGATGGCCCTGGTTGAAAAGCTCGTCCGGGTGTCGGCTCAGATCGATCCCACCTTGGAAGCCGCGGCTCGGGCTTCTTGCGCTCGGATGGAGCAGGAGCTCGAATCGCTGCAGAAGAAGTGGAGGAAGGCCGTCAAGCAGCGACACCGAGCGGATTGGGAAGTTTGGGAAACTGCCGGCCGATGGGCATATCCCGGAGGCGTATCTCAGGAAAGGCGATTGACGTTGGGGGAGTTGGCCGTGGACCCGTTGCATGCCACCGAGGGTCTGGGGCAGGTCATCGACGAGGCCCTGCGCCCACCTTTTTCGTGGGAGCCCAGCGGGTGGGTCATCACCTCCGAAAGCGGAGCGGAGGAAGGCCTCCCGGAGCAGCTCCGTCCAGGAAACGCTGGAGAATAATCGCTGCAGCCACGCGGTCGGTGGCGCCCTTTTCTTCCCGTTTTTTCTTGGGCATCCCCCCTTGCACCAGGGCCTGGCGCGCCTCCCAACTGGTGTCTCCTTCGTCCACCCCCTCGATCCGGAGCGGGGCGAACTGGGCCTTCAAGGTCAAACGGAGGGCCCGAACCCCTTCGCTGCTGTCTGAACCCTCGGAGGGGATGCCCACCACCAGCCCCGCGCATGGGGCCTCCCGAATCAATTGCTCCAGACGCCCGAGAAGCAGTTGCGTATCCACGGTCTCCAAGGGCGTTGCGATGCAGCCCGTGACATCGCTCACGGCGAGTCCCGTCCTCCGCCCTCCCCAGTCGATTCCAATCCATCGCGCCATGTCGCCAAGTTAAGGCGGTTATCTTTGCGCCCATGGCCCCCGTCTTGTTCATCCAGCCGGCCTTTCTCGGCGATGCCATCTTGGCTACGGCCATGCTCGAGGCATGGAAGGCCCGATTCCCGACGTCGCGCATAGATGTCCTGGTTCGCAAGGGGAACGAGGGCCTGTTCGAGGGGCATCCCTTTGTGGGGCGGGTATGGGTTTGGGATAAGTCCCGGGGCCGGAAGGCGCGGGATTGGTGGCGCATTCTCCGGGGCATCCGCTCCGAGCGCTACGGAACCATTGTCAATGCGCACCGTTTTCTCTCCTCGGGCGCGTGGACCTGGCTCGGTGGGGCCCCCATGCGGGTGGGATTTGAAGCCAACCCCCTCTCGTGGGGTTTTGATCGGAAGCTACCGCACTCCATCGGCACCGGCGAGCATGAGGTGGAACGGAATCACACGCTGATTTCTGAGTGGGTGGGAGCGGTGGCTGGCGCACCGCGCCTTTATCCGCGGGAGCAGGACCGTCAGTGGGCATCGGATTGGATTCCCCAGGGGGCAGTTTTGTTAGCGCCCGCCAGCCAATGGCAGACCAAGCAGTGGCCCGAGGAGGCCTGGCTCAACTTGCTGCAATTGCTTCAAGCGCGGCACCCGGAGTGGCCAGTGGGCCTGATGGGCGGAAGGGGGGACCGGGCGTTGTTGGAGGGTTTGGCCTACACCTCTGGCCATCGCAACGTGCACATCGCCGGGGGTGCGCAGCTGCTTCAAATTGCAGCGGCCATGGAGCGATCTGCGGTGGTGGTGAGCAATGACAGCGCCCCGATGCACTTCGGAAGTGCGATGCAGACCCCCACGATCGCGCTCTTTCTTTCGACGGTTCCGGGGTTTGGATTTGGTCCGCGGGCTCCACTATCCCGCATTCTCGAACCTGGCCCGGAACTGAAATGCAGGCCCTGCGGACTGCATGGACATCGGGCGTGTCCCCTGGGGCACTTCGCCTGCAGCCAGGCCATCGGTCCGCAGACCGTGCTCGATGCCATCGAAGAAATTCGAACCGCTCGGAACACGGAAGTGCCTGAGGTTCAATAGGCGCCGGGGGTCAGCGCGCGGGACTGCGTTATTGCGCGGGGCAATCTTTGCCGAGGCAGAGCTTCCGTTCTGCGCCTGTTCCCGCCACGTGAATGCGGAT
>JBEEPJ010000208.1:0-3536 GCA_041191165.1 Bacteroidota bacterium
GGGACAACGCCTTTCTGACTTGTTAAGGGAGGCATGCCCAAGTATCTGACAGTCAGGATGTCCCACGCGCCTGCCAACCCGCCGCGGGCCCGGACCGAGGTCCTGGCCGACGGGTCCACCGTGATCGCCATCGCGGGCGCGCTGAAGTGGTCGGACGGCTACACCCCCGTCCTCTCGGTGCCCCCCGACCCCCGGCTGCCCTTCTAACCGCCGTCCGCACCCGGCGACCTCGCCCCGCTCGCCCCGCTCGCCCCGTCCTGCGGGCGCGTCGGCACCTCCTCGAACCGCCACAGGGGCAGCCGCAGCCGGCTCGTCGTCCCCCGCTGGAAAGGCCCGCCGCGCTGGGCCGGGACGATGTGCAGCGCACCGGGCGCCTGGAGCAGCGCCAGCCGCTCGCGGACGATTTGGGTTCCCCGGCTGGCATAGGCCGCATGCCGCGGCTGGGCGGGAGGCTTGTCCTGCAAACCGCGCCCGTTGTCATGGACCTCGAGCACCAGGTCATCCCCTTCCCAGCGGGCGTGGATTTCGATGAGCGGATGCGGTTGGGAACCGTCGGTCAGCCCGTGCCAAATGGCGTTCTCCACCAGCGGTTGCAGCAGAAAGAGGGGACAGGCCACCTGAGTCGGATCTAGACCATCCTGTAGGACCACCGACCAACCGATGGTTTGGGGCAGCCGGATTTCCTCGAGTTCGAGGTAATGCCGGATGTGGTCGATTTCGTCTTCGAGGGATCCCAAGCGGTCGTGGGGGGTGAGAAATCCCTGCATCAGCAAAACCCGGAACTTGCGAAAGACATCGCTCGCGCGCTCGTGCGAACCGTCGAGCAGGAGGTTTTGGATGCCGGCGAGGATGTTGAAGAGGAAGTGCGGATTCATCTGCGCGCGGAGATGGGCGCGTTGCATGTCCCTGAGGGCATCCTGCATGGCGATGCTCTTGCGGAGTTGGTCCAGGTGCGTGCGCAATACCTGCTCCTCGATGAAGTTTCCGGACGAGGCTTGTGCGGTTTGGCGCATGAAGTTCCGGACGGCGCGGGCGTGCTGAATCAGGACCAACCCAGCACCTACGAGAAGGACCACCGCTCCGATGCCCCAGACCCAGGCCCGGGCCGTGGTGGGCAGGGGATGCCGGACGCCATCCCACCATCCGAGCACCGACAGGGCCAGCAGCGCCCCGGTGGCGGGGGTTAGATACCGGGGAAACGGAAAGGGATGGCGGCGGCGCAACTGGAACTGGGCGACCAGCAGGGTGAGCCCGATGGTGGCGATCAACCCCATGACCAGCGTCATCCAAGCGCCCCAGCCTTGCAGAGAATATACCGCCCCCATGCCGTGAAGGTAGCACCATCACAGAGCCTTCTCCCCCGGGACTTTGTAAGTGTCGAGGTCCGTTTCATATCTGCGACGCGCTGCGACCTGCTGCGACCTGCTGCGACCTGCTGCGACCTGCTGCGACCTGCTGCGACCTGCTGCGACCCGCTGTCTGCCTCCTGGTTCCAGCGCCCGGCCCGTTCCAGCGCCCGCCCCGTTCCAGCGCCCGGCCCCCCGGGATTACTCCGATTCCTCGGCGTCGGAGAAGGCCATCCGCAGGGCACCGAGGAGCTTGCGGGTGTAGTCCTCCTGCAGCCAGTTCTTGTAGTTCTCGGTGGTTTTTGCGATGCATTTGGCATACTGCCGGATGCGAAAATTCACATCCCCTTCGAGGACCTTCACCCACTCCATGGCTTCGAGAAAATCGGCGCTCAGGTGGCGGATGATGGAGACGTGGTGGGCGATGCTCAGGTCGATGACCTCCTTGGGGCGACCGCCCGCGCGCGTGACCTGCACGTACTTCTCGGCCACGTCGAATTCCACGTCCGGACCGCCGGCCAGCTGGGCGAGCATCTCCTCGGTGTACTCGAACACGAACTCGTCCTCGATTTCTTCGTCGGTGTACAGCCCTTCGATGAAGGCGTTGGGCGACTTGAAAATCTCGTTCCAGTTGATGTGCGTATCCCACAGGCCAAACCGCCGCGCATTGTTCCCCAAATCAATGACGTTGAACTTGCGCTTGTGCGGCAAAATCCGGCTCCCGCGCCCGATCATCTGATGGTACAAGGTCAGGCTCTTGGTGGCCCGGTTGAGGATGATGGTCTCGACGGAAGGGGAGTCGAATCCGGTGGTGAGGATGCTCACGGAGGAGAGGATGGCATCGGGTTTGGTCTCAAACCACTCCAAAATCTCCTCCCGCTCCTTCTCGCTGTGGGTGTTGTCCAGGTGCAGGCACTCGTAGCCTTCCTCGGCGAACATGGCTTGCACCTGCTTGGAGGTGTTGATGCCGTTGTTGAAGATGAGGGTCTTGGTGCCGCGGGCTTTCTCTTCGTAGGCGTAGAGCAACTTCTCCTGCATCAGGTAGTTGCCATAGAGCCGCTCGGAGCTGCTCACGGTGTAGTCCCCGCTGATGCCCACCTTGAGCGAGCGCAGGTTGACGTCGTAAGAGTAGGTGATGGCCTCGGCGAGGAAGCCCTGCTCCACGAGGGCGCCGATGGACTCGCCCACGATGAGTTCGTTGTAGTTGTCCTTGAGCGGCAGCTTGATGTTGCTGCTGAGCGGCGTGGCGGTCACGCCCAGGATGACCTGGTCGCGGAAGTGGCCGAAGAGCTTGCGGAAGCTGTTGTAGTGCGCCTCGTCGATGACCACCAGCCCCAGGTTGTCAAACTCCACGCGCTCGTCGTTGAGGCGGTTGTTCAGGGTCTCGACCATGGCGACGTAGCAGAGGTGGTCGTCGCCGGGTTCGAGGAGCTTGAGCTTGGAGTTGATGATCTTGTTCTTCAGGCCCACTTCGGTGAGCATGCGGCTGGTTTGGCCACACAACTCGATGCGGTGGGTGAGAATGAGCACGCGCTTGCCGGTCTCCTGGATGTAACGGCGCGCGAGTTCCGAGAAAATCACGGTCTTTCCGCCGCCGGTGGGCAGCTGGAACAGGAGGTTGTAGCGCTCCGGAAACTTCTGGATCCGCGCCATGATCTTCTCGATGGCGGATTCCTGATAGTGATAGAGCCGCTTGCTTTCCTGGGTTTCCATCGTCTGTTCCAAGGTGCAAAAGTACCGCTTCGCTTTCCTTTTCGAAAGGGTGTAGGCTAAATTCGAACGCAGATGTCCCCGCCTTTCGTACCCTCGATCTTCGACGCCCCGGGCTGGACGCCGGCCTGGCGGGCACTGGTGGAGCCGAGGTGGGGCGAGGCGGAGGCCCGGACGCTGGCCGGGCGGCTGGCGGCGGCGCGGCTGGCCGCCTCGCAGGAACTTCCGCCGGTCGAGATCTTCCCCCCGGCGGACCGGGTATTCGCCGCGCTCGCCAGCACGCCGCCCCACGGGGTCCGGGTGGTCATCTGCGGCCAAGATCCTTACCACGGCCGGGGCGAGGCGACGGGGCTGGCGTTCTCGGTCGCTCGCGGGGTGCGCCTGCCGCCTTCGCTGCGCAACATCCTCCGCGAGCTGGCCGCCGACCTCGGCCCGCCGCCCCCGGCGGTTGACGGCCCACCGCCCCCGGTCGCCGCCGCG
>JBEEPJ010000209.1:0-3532 GCA_041191165.1 Bacteroidota bacterium
GGAGTGGCAGGAGGGAACCGGGGCGATTCTGGCCGAGGTGCAGGACGTGCGGGTGAACGGCATGGCCGTGGCGGGCTTTGTGATGGGCTTGGTGGGACTGCTGATTTTCGGGTTGCTCTTTGGGATTTTGGCCATCATATTCAGCGCCATAGGCTTGGGCAAAATCAACAAGGATCCCAAGCGCTGGCGGGGCAAGGGACTTGCGGTGGCCGGTCTGGTGTTGGGCATCCTCGACATCGTCCTCCTGGCCGTGCTGGTGGCCGCGCTGGTCTGAAGGCAGCCGGAAGAGACCCAGAGGTAACTCGGTAGGGATTTGGGGATTAACTTGTCCGGCCTAAACAGAGGTCAGATGGTGGTGGATTTTTTGAACGAGTTGAAAGACCGAAACGCAGCCCTTTTCTACTTCGGATGGGTATGCTTGGTGGCGGCGTTCGCCTTTCTCGCGGCGACGCGGGTGTCTCATGTTCTTGTTTATGAGGTGAATGCATGGTACAAGCCGTTCAAGTTTGCCTTCTCCACGGTCTTGTTTTCGTGGGCGATGGCGTGGTACATCCATTATTTGCCCCAGTTTCCCACGGCGACTTTCAACGGGGTGGTCATTCTGTTGCTGGGATTTGAGATTGTCTACATCGCATGGCAAGCCAGCCGGGGTCAACCATCGCACTACAACACCAGCACGCCTTTTTTTGCGGTGATGTTTTCGTTGATGGCCGTCGCAGCTACGGTGGTCACGCTGTTTGTGGCATACGCAGGCTGGCTGTTCTTTCAGCATGAGTGGCCAGAGTTGCCGGGATATTATGTTTGGTCTATCCGCTTGGGCATTTGCATTTTTGTGGTGTTTTCATTGGAGGGCTTTGCCATGGGTTCGCGGCTCAGCCACAGTGTGGGGGCGGTCAACGACAATTCGAACCTGTGGGTGTTGGGCTGGAGCCGCACGGTGGGGGATTTGCGGGTGGCCCACTTCATCGGAATGCATGCGCTCCAGGTGCTTCCTTTGCTCGCCTACTTCCTGCTGAAGAGCACCCGGTTGACCATAGGGTTATCTGCTCTGTATGCGGCTTTGGCTGTTTTTACGCTGGTGCAAGCGTTGCAGGGCAAGCCGTTGTGGGGATCTGCCGAAGGGCCGCGCGGAAAGAACCGGGCGGAGTCGGAGCAGGTCGGGGCTTGATGGCCTGAGCGTTTTTGATCAGCGCCGGAAGGCGAGGACGGAGCAGATCAGCGCCGGAAGGCGAGGACGGTGCGGTGGATGATGGCGAGGGCCTCGTCGAGTTCGGCGTCGGAAAGGACCAGGGGCGGGGCGAAGCGGATGATGTTGCCGTGGGTGGGCTTGGCGAGCAAGCCGTTCTCGGCCAGGGCCATGCAGAGGTCCCAGGCGGTGCTGGAGTCGGCGGAGTCGTTGACGACGACGGCGTTGAGCAGGCCGCGGCCCCGGACGAGCACCAGCAGGTCGGTGGAAGCGATGAGGTCGCGCAGGGAGGCGCGGAAGCGCTCGCCGAGCACCCGGGCGCGCTGGGCGAGATGTTCGTCGCGGATGACCTCGAGGGCGGCGATGGCGACGCGGGCGGCGATGGGGTTGCCCCCGAACGTGGAGCCGTGGGTGCCCGGGGTGATGACCTGCATGACCGGGTCGTCCGCGAGGACGGCCGAGACCGGGTACACCCCGCCGGAGAGCGCCTTGCCCAAGATGAGCAAGTCCGCCTTGACGTACGTGGGCTGGCGCTCGCAGGCGCCCGCGCAGGAGCAGGCGCCGCAGGTGCCCAGGAGGGCGCCTGTGCGGCCGATGCCGGTTTGGATTTCGTCCGCCAGGAAGAGGACGTTGGCGGCGCGGCAGAGGGCGTGGGCCCGGGCGATGTAGTCCGCATCGGGCGTGTTGACCCCCGCCTCGCCCTGGATGGGCTCGACGAGGAAGCCCGCCACGTGGGGATGGCGGAGCGCCGCCTCGAGCGCCCCGAGGTCGTTGTACGGCACCCGCACGAAGCCCGGGGCGTATGGCCCGAAGTGGCCCGACGAGCCCGGGTCCGACGAGAACCCGACGATGGTCGTGGTGCGCCCGTGGAAATTCTCCTCGCAGACGATGATCACCGCCTCGCCGTCCGGAATGCCCTTCACCTCGTAGCCCCACTTGCGCGCGATTTTGAGCGCCGTCTCGACCGCCTCCGCGCCGCTGTTCATGGGCAGCACCTTGTCGTACCCGAAGTAGGACGTGATAAACTGCTCATAACGACCCAGTTCGCTGTTGTAAAACGCGCGAGAGGTCAAGGCCAAACGCTGCGCTTGCTCCACCAACGCCCCCGTGATCTTGGGGTGGCCATGACCCTGGTTCACCGCGGAGTAGGCGCTCAGAAAATCGAAGTAGCGCTTGCCCTCCACATCCCAGACGAACGGCCCCTCCCCCCGCTCGAGCACGACGGGCAGGGGGTGGTAATTGTGGGCGCCGTAGCGCTCTTCCAAGGCGATGGCCTGCTGGGAGGGGGTGGGTTGAGACGACATGCCGTAAAAATACGGCCGGGGAGCATCTCGCGGCGTGCATCTTAACGACGTGCGCCGTAATTTTGCACCCAATTTCAAAAAGCACATGGCCACCAACCGCACCTTCACCATGATCAAGCCGGACGCAACGGCTGCAGGCAACACCGGTAAAATCATCGACCGCATCATCGGAGCGGGCTTCACCATCCGGGCCATGAAGTGGACCCAGCTGAGCCAGGCGGACGCCGAGGCTTTTTATGGCGTGCACCGCGAGCGGCCCTTCTTCGGTGAGCTGGTGTCTTACATGACGAGCGGTCCCATCGTGGCGGCCATCCTCGAGAAGGAGAACGCCGTAGCGGACTTCCGCGACCTCATCGGCGCGACCGACCCCGCCAAGGCCGCTCCGGGCACCATCCGGGCCGACTTCGCCGAGTCCATCGCGGCCAATGCCGTGCACGGTTCCGACAGCGACGAGAACGCCGCCATCGAGGGCGCCTTTTTCTTCTCGGGCCGGGAGCAGGCTTGATTTGGCCTGAAAAAATCAACCCTTCAACAGTCGTAAGATGCAGAAAATCAAGGTAGCACAGCCCGTCGTAGAGCTGGACGGCGACGAGATGACGCGGATCATTTGGCAATTCATCAAGGACCGTCTGATTCTGCCCTACCTCGACATCGAGCTGCTGTATTACGATTTGAGCATCCAAAACCGCGACGCCACGGACGATCAGGTCACGGTGGACGCCGCGGAGGCGATCAAGCGCCACCACGTGGGGGTGAAGTGCGCGACCATCACCCCGGACGAGGAGCGGGTGAAGGAGTTCAGTTTGAAGAAGATGTGGAAGTCGCCCAACGGCACGCTCCGCAACATCATCGGTGGCACGGTGTTCCGCGAGCCCATCATCATGTCGAACGTCCCCCGGCTGGTTCCGGGTTGGACGCAGCCCATCGTGATCGGGCGCCACGCATTCGGAGACCAGTACCGGGCCACGGACACGGTCATCCAGGGCAAGGGAACGCTCACGATGACGTTCACGCCGGAGGACGGCGGGGCGCCGCAGGTTTG
>JBEEPJ010000210.1:0-3525 GCA_041191165.1 Bacteroidota bacterium
GATTGGGCGAGGTTTCGGAGGGAGAGCGGGGTTCGACGGGCGATCCGGAGTTGGATGCTTACTTGGACGATGACGACGGCCATTGGGGCGAGGAGGGGCCGGAGTTTACGGACTTGGAGGGGCTCGATGAACACTACTGAGGCGCGGTGAGGGAGGGCATGCTGGGGGTGGTTTGGGCGGTGGTGGGACCGACGGCGGTGGGGAAGACGGCGCTGGGCATCGCCTTGGCGGAGCGGTTGGGGACGGAGGTCGTAGGGTGCGATGCCCGGCAGTTTTACCGCGAGATGGCCATCGGGACGGCGGCGCCGACGGCGGAGGAGCAAACGCGGGTGGCGCACCATTTCGTGGGGCAGCGGTCGGTGACGGAGGATTTCAGTGCCGGGGCGTACGCGGCGGAGGCGCGGCCTCTGCTGGAGGGGTTGCTGGAGCGGCGGGGGCATGTCGTGGTCGTCGGGGGAAGCGGGTTGTATCTGAAGGCCCTGTTGGACGGGTTGGACGAAGTGCCCAAGTCGATGCCGATTCGGGAGGCATTGACGGAGCGGTACCGGGAGGGCGGGTTGGGGCCCTTGTTGGCCGAACTCGACGCCGTGGACCCGATGTCGGGCGCGCGCATCGACCGCGCCAATCCGCAGCGGGTCATCCGGGCCTTGGAGGCCACCTTGGCAGGCGGTCGACCCTTCTCATCCTACCACAGTGACACGCCCCGGCCCCGCCCCTTCCACGTGGTTTACGTTGGACTGGAAGGCCCTGCGGAATGGCTCACGGAGCGCATCCGGACCCGGACGGATCACATGATCGCCGCCGGCTGGGAAGCCGAGGCCCGGGCCCTTCTCCCCCACCGCCAACAGAATGCCCTGCAGACCGTGGGGTACCGGGAGTGGTTTGATGCTTTCGACGGGAAATTGGAGCGGGCGGATTTGGCCTACACCATTGCGCTGCACACCCGGCAATACGCGAAAAGGCAGCTGACCTGGTTCCGAAAGATTCCGGACGTGCAATGGTTCGATGCCCGAACGCCGCAACGGGTGCTGGATTGGGTCGAGCAGCATCCACTGCGCAACAATCCCCGGACTTCAGCGGTTTAATGGCCATGTCCGAGACCCAAGTCCCCTCCTCCGCTCCAGACTTCCACCGCTTTCGCGGATGGGAATTGGGGGGATTTGACGCCCAAGTGGTTCAGGATCTGGAATTTGATGTCATCCGACTCCTGCTCGCGCAACATGCCCAGTGCGAGACGGCACAGCAGCGTGCACTGGCCCTGACGCCCTCGCGGGATGCGCAAGCGGTGCGGATTCAACTGGAGACCACTTGGGAATTTGTGCGCATCCGCAGCGAGGGCCACGCCTTTCCAGGCATCGCTTTTGAGGAATTGGACCGGGACATCCAGCTGCTGGGCATTCGCGACAGCGTCCTCGATGAGGCGGGATTCATGCGCATCCTACAGGCCTCAAGGCTCTGCAACGAAATCGTCCGAGCACTGGAATCCAAGACCGCCTCGTTTCCCCGGCTGAGCCGGCTCATCGAAAAGACGGAGGTGGTTTTCACCGAGGACCTCATCCAACCCATCGAAGCTGTTTTCGATGCGAAAGGGGAAGTCCGCAGCGAAGCCTCTCCCCTGCTCGGTAAAATCCGTGCGGAGATGGTGCAAGTGCGCCGCAACCACGCCCGTGCCTTTCAGCGGGCCCTCAAGGATTGTGGCGACCGCGGATTCCTGGCGGACATCCGGGAGAGCATCGTCAACGACCGCCGGGCCCTGGCCATTGCGAGCACCCACAAGCGAAAAGTAGAGGGCCTCATCCTGGGGCAGTCCAAGAATGGCAGCATCGCCTTCATCGAGCCCGCGTCCACCGTGCCGCTCAACAACGAATTGGAGCTGCTGCGCGACGATGAGCGGCGCGAAATCCGCCGCATTTTGCTGGAGTTGACGCGGAATATCCGGCGATTTTTGCCCGTTGTGAAGGGATACCAGGCCTTGTTGACCGAGTTGGATTGGCTGCAGGCCAAATCCCGGCTCGCCAGCGAACTGCACGCCACCCTTCCCGGAATCCGCAACAAACCGGGATTTCACCTCATCGAGGCCTACCACCCCCTGCTGCGCCGCCAGAACGAAAAGCTCGGGCGCCGCACCGAGCCGCAGACCCTGGAGTTGTCCAAGAAGGGGCGGATGCTCGTGATCTCCGGGCCCAATGCCGGGGGCAAATCCATCTCCCTGAAAACGGTGGGTCTGCTCCAGTTGATGTGGCAATCCGGATTGCTGATCCCGGTCAACGCAGGGAGCGAAGTGGGCGTATTCGACGCCATCCTCACGGACATTGGCGACAACCAAAGCATTGAAAATCAGCTCAGCACGTACAGTTACCGGCTCAAGCGCATGAAGGAGTTTCTGGCCATTTCGGGGCCGACGACCTTGCTGCTGCTCGATGAGTTTGGGACGGGGTCGGACCCGGAGCTCGGCGGCGCGCTGGCGGAGGTCTTTTTCGAAGAATTGTATGCGCGGGGTGGGTTTGGGGTGATTACGACCCACTACGCGAACATCAAGACGCGCGCCGCGGAACTGCCGGAAGCGCGCAACGGCTCCATGCGTTTTGACCGGGAGTCCCTGGCGCCGCGCTACCGGCTGGACATCGGCCAACCCGGGAGCTCGTTCACCTTCGAGGTGGCCGAGACGAACGGCATCTCCCCCGAGCTCATCGCCCGGGCGAAGGCGAAGCTCGACCCGCGCAAGGTTCGGTTGGACGAGCTCCTGAGCGAGTTGCAGCGCGAGAAAAACCGGAGCGCCAAGGTGACCGACCGGAACCTGAAGCACGAGCTGGAGCTGGAACAGGGATTGGCGCGTTTGGCCTCCGAGAAAAAAGCCCTCGAAGAAAAAGCCCAGCACCAGCAGGAAATCGCTCAGGAACAGAACCTCGCGCTCGTCCGCGGGCGAAAAATGCAGCAGTTCATCGACCAGTTCCGCACGGCTGGCGACGCCAAACCGCTCCTCGAAGAGGTGCGCAAATACCTCGCCGTGGAACGCACCCGCGAGGAGGATGCGCAGCGCCAAGCCCAATCCCGCGCCGCACAAGCCGCGGCCAGCGCCAGCGCCAAGCGCCGACCCAAGCACCACGTCGAGCGCATCCAAGTGGGCTCACTCGTGCGATTGCGCACGGGAAAAGAACGCGGAGAAGTGCTGGAAATCGCCAAAGAAGTCGCCACCGTGCGCTTCGGATCCTTCCGGATGAAGGTGGAGCTCAACAAGTTGAGCTGGCTCGCCCACTGAGTGCGAACGGATCTCAGCGGCCAGTTACCTGCAGGCGTTGGGTGGCTGTCACCCCGCTGGCGGTCTCGATGGTCACGAGGTAAGTTCCCGGCTCCAGATCGCCCACGGCAAGTTCAGCCGTGCAGGCGAGACCAGTCCAACTGCGCACCCAACGGCCCATGGCGTCATACAATCGCACTTCGACGCATTCCAAGTCGGAAGGCAGTTGCAGCCGGAATCCATCGCGGGCGGGGTTGGGATGCACAGACCAGCCCCAAGTCGAGAGC
>JBEEPJ010000211.1:0-3475 GCA_041191165.1 Bacteroidota bacterium
GTCGATGGCTTGTCTCAGGGGCTTCTTGGGCCACAGGTCCATGAGCAAGGCTTCGAGCTTGGGGCGAGCCCGGTTGAGCAGGGTGCGGGCGCGGGCCCGCAGGCGAGGGATTTCCTCAGGCGAAGCCTGAGTTTGGCGGATTTGCTTCTCGATGGCGTAGAGCAGGCCTATGCCGCGCAGGATAACGGCTGTGGCCTTGGGGTCGGACGGTTCCGCTTCGATGAACTTCCGACGGGCATGTGCCCAGCATCCGGCAAGCTCGATGCCATTTGTAGAGGCCGCCGCCACGGCGTCGAATGCCCGATAGCCATCGGTTTGCAGGACACCTGTAAACTCGCGCAGCACAGCCTTGGGACATTCCTGCCCCCGACCGGGTTTCAAAAATGGGCAAGTTGAGCGCGGGGGACCGGTACACCCAGAAGTAGCCGAGGTGCGTTCCGGACTTCATGTTCTTCTTGTCCTTGCCCTTTTCAGGCAAGACGCGGATGGTGGTCTCGTCGGCTTGCAAATAGAACTGGGCAAGCACGGTGGACTTCATGGCCAAGTAGAGGGGGGCCAGCCGGTTGCCCGCCTCCAGGATCCACTGGTTCAGGGTGCTTTCCGAGAGGTTGTACCCTTCTCTTGCAAACATCTGCACCTGGCGGTAGGTCGGCAGGTGGTCGCAGTACTTCGCGGTGATGACTTGGGCCACAACGGACTCTCCCGCTTGGCTGCGGTTCATCCAACGGTCGGGCATCTCCGCCGTGGCGAGGGTCCCGTCGGCCAACCGGTACGTGGGCCGAACGATGCGCCGCACCCAAAACTTCGCAGGCGCGTACTCAAGCACCTCGGTGATCTTCTCGCCGATGCGTTCTGCATCCGCGGGCAGGCCCGCGGGTTCGATGACTTGTTTGCGACGAGGCAGGTGGCGCGCAAGTTCTTTGCGCACAGGGGGCGTCTTAGGCTCCACGGCCTTCTTCCGCTGGAGGACCACTTCCTCAGTCTCCACGGCCTGCTCCTGCTCGGAGGCAGGAACATCGAACAGCGTCGGCTGGTCGGGATACAGGGTGCGCGACTTCTCGCTCCGCGCCCCGAAGACCATCTTCTGGAGCTGCGAGAGCTGGTGCTGGAGGGACTCGATTTTCTCGGTGAGCGCCTTGTTGTGGTCAACGGCCATCAAAAACGCTTGCACGAGCTCCTCGCGCGTGGCTTTTTCCAGTTGTTCGGCGGCCGTTCCCATGCCATCAAAGATGGCGCAAAGCCCTTGGTTTTCCTAGGGTTATGGGGACGAGTTGTCCACGGAGGATGGGGGTAAGTAGCGGCGATTTTGTTTGGTTTTCTCAAAATCCAAACCCTCAATCAGCATGGCCAATTGCGCGTAGTTAATGGTCACCTTGCGGTGCTCGGTCCGCTGGCGATTCGGGATGCGGAAGCGGCCGGTCTCCAACAACTTGCAGTACATCACATAGCCGCCCGGCTCCCAGCGCAGCAGCTTGATGCGGTCGCCTTTGCGGTTGAGAAAGACGTACACCGCACCGCTCATCGGGACTTCTCCCATGTCTTGCTGGACCAACGCCTCGAGGCCATGGAAGCCCTTGCGCATGTCGCACGGGGGAACGTGCAGCCGGAAGCGCATGTCGCTGGTCAGCCCCAGCATCTCAGCGCACGAGTTGGCGAACGGTCTCCAGGGCGGTCGCAGGAAGTTTTACCACGACCCCGGAAGGAAAGTGCAGTTCGATCATGGCAACCGACTGGGCCACGGGCAACAAATCGATAAAGGTGGAGTCTGGGGCGGCGGCGTGCGCGGCGCGGAACTTCCGAACCCAGTACTGAAACTTGGCCAAGTGCAATCCTTGCAAATCACACCAGTAACGCTGGCTCTGCCCGCTGCGCTGCCACTGCTCCACAAGGGAAAACATCTCCTGACGACGGGCCTCCCGCTTCGACCGAGGCTCCCACTGAATGGCTGAATAAGTCATGGACGTTGAATTGAGGCCACAAACCTCAATCCGCAAAGTCATCCCCACAAGACGCCCGTCACCGGTGGGTTACGACGATCTATCACGCCCATCAACCCGTTGCCACACACGCCATCTGCCAGGGCAAACTGTATCACACCGAGGAACGGCACCTTCCTTCTCAATACCAGCAATACGCGGGCCGCTTGGACAAAGAGCGCTTGGTTCGGCGAGGATACGCCATGGGTTCGGATGTGGGCAGCTTCGTCGAGAGCCTGCTGCACTCCAAGCCCCATCCTGAGCAAGCCTTCAAAAGCTGCGAAGGCGTTCTGCAGCTCATCAAGGTAACGACTGCAGAGCGACTGAATCGCTGTTGCCTCCACGCCTCAGAGCGAAACAAAATCAGTTATGCCTATGTGCGACAACTCGCTGAAAATCCCCGCGCCCTGATCACCATCCCCCTTCCTCAATCGTCCCAGCTGCCTCAGCATGAAAACATCCGCGGGGCATCCAACTTCCAATGACAATCCCCTTTCCAAACCCATCCGATGAACCTTGAAGAAATCCAAACCCACATGCGCAGCCTTCGCTTGCATGGCATGTCCGAAGCCCTCGAAGGAATGCTCTTTGCTGGCCAGTCGCGTACGTTGAACGCTGAACAGATGCTCGCAACCTTAATCCAAGCCGAACTCGATGAGCGGGAAGACCGCAAGACAGAACGGTTGAAGAAAACCGCCAAGTTCCGCTACACCGCAGTGATGGAGCAAATCAAGCCGTCAGCGGAACGGGGGCTCGAGGCCTCGGTGCTGGCCAAACTCTCGACTCCCCGCTGGATCCGCCAAGCCGAGAACGTCATCATCACAGGAGCAACGGGCGTGGGGAAAAGCTACCTCGCTTCAGCGCTTGGGCACCACGCCTGCCACTTGGGCTTCAGGACGCTGTACTTCAATGCACAAAAGCTCTTCGAAGAGCTCAAACTCGCCCGCCTCGATGGCACCCACCGCAAACTGATGGGCCGCTTGGCTAAGTCCGATGTGCTCATCATCGATGACTTCGGCATCCAACGCCTCGAAGAGCCCCAGCGCCTTGACCTCATGGAAGTCGTGGAGGATCGTCACGGACTCAAATCAACCGTCTTCGCCGGACAACTGCCCGTCGCGCACTGGCATGAAATCATTGGCGAGGCGACGCTGGCCGACGCGATCCTCGATCGAATCGTCCACCAAGCGCACCGTGTTCAACTCACTGGAAAATCCCTCAGAAAAAACACCAACAAAAACGACTAATTTTAACCCGGTTCTTTGCTTCATCTCCTGCCTTCCTGCCACAAAAAAGTTGGGGCTGCTGCCATGAAAAAAGCAGCTCGGCTGCCAGGAACAAAATCACCCCAAAAACCGACAAACGTCAGGGGGGTCAATTAGACCGGAATAGGGGGGTCAAATGAGAGCGGAATCTACACTCAATCCTTTTTCGTTTCAGAATTTCTCTCATCCGAATCTAAAGCAACGTAATCGTTCAGGCGAATCTGATTGCGGCGT
>JBEEPJ010000212.1:0-3458 GCA_041191165.1 Bacteroidota bacterium
ACCGGTGGTACCTGATTGCCTGGGCTCCCGATCGGGACGATGTGCTGACATTCGGGTTGGACCGCACCGAGGACATCGAGGTGACCGACCTGACTTTCCGCGTGATGCCTGACTTCGACCCCGATCGATTCTTTGCCCACAGCATCGGCATTACGGAACTCGATGCCGAGCCGCGGCACGTCGTCCTGCGTTGCGATGCCGTCCAAGCCCATTACTTCCAAACCCAGCCCGTTCATCCCTCCCAACGCATCTTCCCGCTCGAAGACGGCCGCTACGAACTGCGGCTCTACGTCCTGCTCACCTACGAACTCGTGCATCTCATCCTCGGGGCCGCGCCCGCCATCGAGGCGGTATCTCCCCCAGAACTTCGGGAACAGGTGCGCCAGGCCCTTCACGCCGCCAGTTCCCTGCACGTTTAGATTTTTTTTTGATCGTTTCTGGAGGACCGTAATTCCTTTACGGAGGGGGGCAATTGGTTTGCATCAACAAACCGGTTCTCATGTCCATCCCGCTCAACCCCCTCGCCCGTCAACAAGCGAAGACCATTCACAACTTGGCTCAAGCACGCATCTGGATTGAACGCCTCGCCCGTCCGGATGGATACAATGTACATGCTTGGGAAACCAACAAGCGCATTGCCCTGGAGGTTTGGCGCTGCTACTTGGACGGGAGGTCGTTCCACAGAACCCTGAACTATCTCCATCCCCTGTTTTATGAGATGATCCGCACCCCGGCGGGAACCCTCTTGGTCCCGGAAAAATGCGTCCGAAGATTTCCGTGAACCCCGTGTCCCAAACTCCAATTGGTTGATAGCTCGGTTGATAAACTCCCCAGAGCCCCGATTCCAGCCCCCCCGGGTTTTGTAACTTGCTGCCGATTCACAGCGCCGAGAAACATCGAAGGAAGCTGACCCTTTGTCGGTTTTTTTCATAACTTCGTCGCTGAAAACAGCAGAAGTGTCCAATCTAACCCGCCATCCACTCGTAGCAGACATGCAACAGAAGTTGCGTGACGGCTCGAATTACACGGATACAGGAGGGGTTTTGCTCACCTACACGGGCAACTTGGACAGCGCCGTTACCGATGCCCTCCTGATACTGGCGGAGCGATCCGTGCTCACCACGGGTGGAACGCGGAAGCAAGCCCGACGGATTGGAAACGTCCTCATCGAAGCGCTGCAGAATGTCATCCGCCACGGGTGGATTGACAGCGAAGGGGAAAACCAGCTCTTCCTCACCCTCGAACTCACCCCGGTGGGATATCAAATCCACACGGGCAACCTCGTGGACTTTGAGATGGCTGCCGAGTTGCGCGAGCGCATCGCCCAGGTGAACGGCATGTCCCACGAGGAATTGCGAAAAGCCTACGTGGAGACCTTGTGCCAAGGCGAACTCAGCTTGAGAGGAGGAGCGGGATTGGGGCTCATCAGCATGGCCAAGAAAGCCGAGGGCACCCTGAACTACCAGTTCGACGAACAGGGCAACAAGCTCTTCCTGTTCACCCTGGGCGTTCTCGTCAAAAACTAACCCCCGTTCATTAGGTTTTTCGTTCTTGTTTCCGGGCCGCCGGGAACAGAATGTTATTTAAAATCAACCGATAGCCCGCGGAGTTGGGGTGTAGGTTTAAGTCGGTAGCCGGGTCATTTACCAAGTGCCGATAATCCTCCGGGTCATGCCCCCCGTAATACGTCCACTGACCCTCTCCCAGCGTTCCCCGGATGTATTTCGCAGAGCCTGCAGCCTTGGTTTCCCCGAGGATTGTGACATCCGAGCGGACAAACTGATGCCCGAAAGCCGTCGTCTGCCCCATGAATCCGGGAATCACGCGCTCGTGGGATTGGGTCAGCATGGTGGGAATGATGTCCCACTTGGCAGAAAAATCGAAGAGCGTGAAGAAGTCATTGAGCTGCTTGAGTTTGTTGTGCGCCTCCGTGGCATCGATGTCTGAAAACTCATATACCATCGGGTTCGTGTTGAGGGTGTAATCCGTAAAGGCCAAACCCCGCTCATAATCCAGCATCTTCTGCGCCATGGGATCCACCGGATCTCCGTCGAACTCCGGCGCGCAGATATCCACCTCTTCCGCGGCCAATGCGATATCGAAGGAATCCGTTCCGGAGCACATGGTGAAAAGGAAGCCGCCCCCCAACACAAAATCCCGGATGGTCAGCGCCACCTGCCTTTTCATCACACTCACCTTCTGAAATCCCAAGGTGCGCGCTGAGCGCTCTTGGCCCTCGACCTCGGCTTGATACCAGGCAGCATTCCGGTAAGCGCCATAGAACTTGCCATACTGCCCGGTAAAGTCCTCGTGGTGAAGGTGCAGCCAATCGAATCGCTGCAACTCCCCGCCCAACACCTCTGCATCGTAGATGACTTCGTAGGGAATCTCCGCATAAGTGAGAACCAAGGTTACGGCATCGTCCCACGGCTGGGCGCCCTCCGGACTGTAAACTGCAATGCGGGGTACCACCTCGAGCTTGACCCGTTCCATGTTCTCTTCGGGATGGGCAATCAAGGCCAATATCTGCTGGGCCTGCACATCTGCCAACGTCTCAGTCGTCACCCCTCGGATGATACACTCCCGCTGAATCGATGGAAGATCTGGCATCAAAAAGCTCCCTCCACGGTAGTTGAGCAGCCACTCCACCTCACCGCCTTGTTGCAAGACCCAAAAAGCGATTCCGTAGGCTTTAAGATGATTGGACTGGGTGCGGTCCATGGGGATGAGAATCTGACTCCCCTGGGCCCAAAGTGCACATAAAACCAGCATCATCGAAGCACCAACCCGCCTCAATAAACGATTTGAGGAGGCCCTAATTCCCGATTCTCCACTCATGCACATCATCCCTCTAAGTTACGCCGTTCTCGATGGAAGGCAGCAGACCTGGCCCAGGTTTCCTCGTTAAAAAGGCGCATCATCATCCCGAACCCAACGCGCATCTCCCCCGCTGGAATCCTCCCCTGGCAAATCCTCGTTCATCTTGGAAGGCAGGGTGACCGATGCCGAACCAAACCCTGTATTGGGCCGGATCCCTTGACCTCCTCCCGGGGTAGCCCCCCGATCGAAGTGGGGATGCGCAAAGGCATCGTAGTTCGCAAACTTCGCCAGGCGGTTGATGAACCTGAGCTTAATGGTATCTGTGGCGCCGTGGCGGTGTTTGGCCAGGATGAACTCTCCCAATCCCGCTGTGTCGATGCCGTCGGGATGTTCGGTGAATCCATAATATTCTGCCCGATAGATAAACGCCACGATATCCGCATCCTGTTCGATGGCGCCGGATTCCCGAAGATCCGAAAGCAGGGGCCGCTTGTCGCCTCCCCGGGTTTCCACGTTCCGCGAGAGCTGCGAGAGGGCGATAATCGGGACATCCAGTTCCTTGGCAATGGACTTGATGGATCGGGAAATCGTCGAAATTTCCTGCTCCCGGTTCCCGCGATCGGAACTCGCCGTCATAA
>JBEEPJ010000213.1:0-3456 GCA_041191165.1 Bacteroidota bacterium
CTCGGACAATGCGGTGGTGGTTTTCCCCAAGGGCAGCTGCCTGCCCGGAGATTACGTGGAAGTCCAGGTGCACAGCACCACGGCGACGACCCTCCTCGGAGAGGTGGTGGCGGTGGTCGCTCCGCGCTACCCCAGCCAGACCCACCCATGACGGACGTCTTCTCCATCAAGCGCCGCTTCGGCATTATCGGGTCCAATGTGGCCCTGGACCGGGCCATCGCTGTGGCCTCCCAGGTCGCGGAGACGGATTTGTCGGTGCTGGTATTGGGGGAGAGCGGGACGGGAAAGGAATCGATGCCGCGCATTGTGCATCAGTTCAGCCGGCGCAAGCACGGACCGTACATCGCGGTCAACTGCGGGGCGATTCCCGAGGGGACCATCGACTCGGAGCTCTTCGGCCACGAGAAAGGGGCATTTACGGGAGCGACCGACAGCCGAAAGGGCTATTTCGAAGAAGCCCACGGCGGAACGATTTTCCTCGATGAGGTGGCGGAGTTGCCCCTGACCACGCAGGTCCGCCTGCTGCGGGTGTTGGAAACCGGGGAGTTCATTCGGGTGGGTTCCTCCAAGGTTCAGAAGACGGATGTCCGGGTGGTGGCGGCGACCAATGTGGATTTTGCCCGGGCCATCGCCCAGGGTCGGTTCCGGGAGGACCTGTATTATCGCCTGAGCCAAGTGCCCATCTACATGCCGCCGTTGCGGGAGCGCAAGGAGGATGTGGTGATGCTCTTCCGGAAGTTCACCACCGACTTCAGCGTGACGTATGGGATGCCCCCCCTGCAATTGACCCCAGAAGCGGCATCCTTGCTGGAGGCTTATCATTGGCCGGGGAACATCCGGCAACTGAAGAATATCGCAGAGCAGATTTCGATTTTGCAGACTGAACGGTTGTTGGATGCGCCGGATTTGGCCCAATACCTGCCTGAAGCAGGTGGAGCGATGGTGCCGGCGCAGCGCAAGGAGAGCGTTGAGGGGATGAATGAGCGCGAAATTCTCTACAAGGTGCTTTTCGACATGCGCTCGGAGCTGGCGGATTTGAAGCAGCTGGTGCTCGATTTGATCGAAAACGGCGGCGGATTGTCGGACCGGGATGCGGCGTTGGTGGAGAAGCTGTACCGGCCGGCGGAAGGGGCGGGTTGGGTGATGCCGCGGCAACTGGAGTCGGGAGGGGGCGCGCGCGCGGTGGGAGGGGCGGGGGGCCAGGGAGCGGTTTCCGGTTCGACAGAGGCTGGCGAGGTCCGCGCGGCAGGTGGGTCCATGGGCGGGATGACGCCCCGGTTGCCGGAGACCCTGATCGCTGCGGAGGACGTGGAGGCGTACGAGGAGGTGCTGTCGTTGCAGGATTCGGAGCGGGATTTGATTCGCAAAGCGCTGGAGAAGCACCGCAACCGCCGAAAGTACGCGGCCCGGGAACTCGGCATCTCAGAGCGGACCCTGTACCGGAAGATCAAGGAATACGGCCTCGCATGATGGGGAGCAACCACATGGACCCCCGAGGGGTGGAGAAGGGCTTCCTCGGTGGCCGGGCGAACGGGTGGGCCCGTTGGGTGGCGTTGGGCGTCGCCGCGGTGTGGCTCGGGGTGTCGGGCTGTGGGGTGTATTCGCCCTATGGAGCCCAAACCTCCGGCGCAGCCACCTTTTCCGTCACCCCTTTCGAGCCCTTGGCCCCGCTGGCGACCGCTACGGCGGCCCTGACCTTCACGGAATCCCTGCGCGACCGGGTCCAACGCCAGTCCACCCTGCGGTTGGTGGATCAGGAGGGCGATTTGCGGTTCAAGGCGGACATCGTCGGGTGGACCATCACCCCCATCAACATCCAGGGAAACGAAACCGCCGCGGGGAATCGATTGACGATTCAAGTGCGTTTGGTCTATGAAAACACGATGGATGAGGACCTGAGTTTTGAGCGCACCTTCAGCAGATTCGCGGACTACACGAGCGCCCAGGACCTGCTTGCGGTCGAAGATGCATTGGTGGAAGATATTGCAGGCCAAATCTCCCAAGACATCTTCAACGCCACCCTGGGAAACTGGTAACCCCCCGCCCGCATGCACAAGTCCCGACTCATCGAGCTCTTCGCCCATCCGGACCGCGTCACGCCTGAGGACCAGCCGGGTCTGGCGGACTGGGCGCAGCGCTATCCGTTCGCCGCGGCGGGTTGGATGCTCCTCGCCCGCGCGAGCGCCTTGGCGGGGTCGGTGGATGAACAGCGGGACTTGCTCAGGGCTTCGTCGCACCTGGGCCTTCGTCGCCCCCTGTACGACCTGATGCACCTCGGGCCCGCCGCCGCAGCCCCCGACCCTGTCGCGGAGGCTCCTGCCCCTGAGCCCGCTCCCGTCGCGGAAGCCTCCGCTCCCGCCGCGGCAGCCCCTGCTCCGGAGCACGCTCCCGTGGTGGAGGCGCCCGCCTCCGCCCCAGCTTCCGCCCCGGAGCCCGTTCCTGTCGTGGAAACTCCCGTCACTTCTGACCTGAAATCGCTGGAGCAGGACTGGCTGGTGGCCGCTGTGGCACGCTCCATCGAGGTGGATGTAATCGCATGGAGTGCCGCAAGAGCGGAGGAGGAGGCGTCGGTTGCTGAAGGGGATGAGGTGGTCGAAGCGGGCGAATTCTCTGGGAGGGCTGAACCGCACGCCAAGCCGGAGAAGGAGGGGGAAATGGAACGCCCGGGGACGGCAGGGGAGGTGCAGGGCCACAGTCCGTTTGCACAGTGGTTGTTGAGCAGGGCGCATGGTTCGGGGTTTGGCCTGCAAGAGCAAATCGGGACGAAAGCGGCGGAACCGCAGGCCCATGCGTTGCCATCGGGGTCGGATTCGATTCAGGGTGAGCGGCCTAATACAGCTGCCGGGAAGGCGGATCGGGTGCAGGGCCCTGTGGCACCTTCGCACCCCCTGATTCAGCGTTTCATCGAGAAGTCGCCACGGATAGGGCCCATCCGGGATGTAGGGAGTGGGGTGGAGGATTGGGCCCGCAAAAGCATTGAAGAGGAAGGGGAGGTGATTACGGAGACCATGGCGCGTGTCCTGGCGGAACAAGGGGCGACGGCGCGTGCCCGACGGCTTTACAAGTTGCTCGGCGACCGGTATCCGGAGAAACGGGTCTACTTTGCGACGCTGGCCCGCGAACTCGGGCGGCCGGGTGGCAAGGAGGGGGAGGAGGGTTGAAGGGAGTTGGGGAACGGGCGGCAACCTGATGGGAATGGATGCGTACAATCGAGAAAAACGGGACCATTTTGCGAAATACACTGGATTTCTTCTTGCAGTCGCCAGTTGAGGGAAAGCTCGAGAGTTGCCGCTTTTTGCCAACGAAGCCCGCAAGGCTTGGAACCGCATGGGCAGCGGGCAGCGGAGAAAAGCGGGAATGACTTGAATTTTCGGGGAAAAAGGCTTTATTTTGCGCGGCTCTGTGTGTCGGTGAAACACTGCGGCACGGTTCTTTACAAAAGGTTGAAAATCATTT
>JBEEPJ010000214.1:0-3421 GCA_041191165.1 Bacteroidota bacterium
CAGAAGCACTGGTTCACGGGCGATGCAGTGCATATGAACGCCCATGGCGGCATTCGTCTCGATGCCCAAGGACGTGCAAGCCTCCCGGAGCTGGGCCTCATCTTTCCCGTCGATGTCCACGCCTGCGTACTTCAGGATGGCCTCGCGCATGGAGATGCGCTGGAAGGGCGGCGTGAAGTCGATGGTCGTCCCGCCGAGCTGCGCCCGGGCCGTTCCATGCACCGCTTCGCAAACCTTGGCCAGCAGGTTTTCCATGGTCTCCATCATCCAATGGTAGTCCTTGTAGGCCACATACAGCTCCATGACCGTGAACTCCGGATTGTGGGTCCGGTCCATGCCCTCGTTGCGGAAGTTGCGCGAAAACTCGTAGACCCCTTCGAACCCACCCACAATCAACCGCTTCAGGTACAGCTCGTTGGCGATGCGCAGGTAAAGGGGAATATCGAGGGCGTTGTGGTGGGTGATGAACGGCCGTGCCGTCGCCCCACCCGGAATGGACTGCAGCACAGGCGTGTCCACCTCGAGCCAACCCTGCGCATCAAACACCTGCCGAATCGTCCGGATGATCTTCGACCGCGCTTCGAAAGTGGCCTTCACCCCAGGATTGACCACCAGGTCCACATAACGCATGCGATACCGGAGCTCCGGGTCGGAGAAGGCGTCGTGCACCTGCCCGTTTTCGTCCACCTTGACGGCGGGCAGCGGCCGCAGGGACTTGGACAGCACCTTCATGGCATGCACCAGCACGCTGGGCTCCCCGGTCTGGGTGGTGAAAGTCGTGCCCTCGATGCCGATGAAATCGCCCCGGTCGAGGAGCCGCTTGAAGACATCGTTGTACATCGTCTTGTCTTCGCCCGGACAGAGCTCATCCCGGTTGAAGTACAACTGCACCGTGCCTTCGGCATCTTGCATTTCGGCGAAGGAAGCCTTGCCCATGATGCGGCGGGTGAGGATTCGCCCCGCCATGCTCACTTTCAAATCATTTTGAAAATCATTCAGCAGCGATGCAGACCGGTGGGTAACCGGGAACGTCGCGGCCGGATAGGGGTCGATGCCCAAGGCGCGAAGCCCCGCGAGGGACTCGCGCCGGATGCGTTCTTGATCAGAGAGATGCATGGTGGCAAAGGTACGCCTTCCCCGGGCATGTCGCGGGAAGCGGCTGGGTTGGAATAAATTTGGGCCCGACATGTCACAACACCTTTTGCGCTGCGGTCTCCTGGGGGGGGTCCTTTTGTCTGCGGGCCTCGGAATGCGCGGCTCTGCTCAGCCCGGATTGCCTATGCCTCCTGAGCTTCCTGATAGTTTGCCTATGGTCACCTTGTTGCTTCCTCCAGCCGATGTGTTCGTCGGGGGACCGGGGCTCCGGGGGCCGGCTTTTCTGGCGACCCAGGCGGCTACGGAGTTGACGCGCTGGGAGTTGCGGCGCCCGGGCACGGTGGATGTGGGCGATGTGCTCGAGGGCCTGCCGGGGGTGGACGTGCGGACGCGCGGGCCCATGGGCGTGCAGACGGACCTGGGCATTCGCGGGGGCACCTTCGAGCAGACGGCCCTGTGGGTGGATGGCATGCGTTGGTCTTCAGTCCAAACCGGCCACCACCTTCTCCAACTCCCTTTCGACCCGGAGGAAATCGGCTCGGCGGTGGTCATGCGGGGCGGAACGGGGGCCATCCTGGGCGTGGGCGCCCTGGCCGGGTCCATCGCCCTCGAATGGGTGCAGCCGGACACCGCCCAGCACGCCCAGGTGCACGTCGAGGCAGGTTCGTACGGCTGGAGCCGGGTGCGCCTCATGGCCCACGCCACCACCGGCCGTTTCGTGCACCGCACCGCCCTTTCGCGCAGCCGTTCCACGGGGTATGCCGAGAACACGGACTTCCAGATCACCCGCGCCAGCTGGACCACCCGCGCCCAGTGGGGTTGGCGCCACCGGCTGCAAGGGTTCATCGGGGTGGAGGACAAATCCTTCGGCGCCCAGGGGTTCTATTCGCTGCGCTACCCGCACCAGTTCGAAGCCACCCGGGCGACGGTGGCGCAGCTGACGTACCGCCGACTCGGGCGCTGGAACACGTTCATCGGGGCGCACGTGCGCTACCACACCGACGTTTTTCAGCTGTACCGAGAGGGGGCCGGTTGGTACCAGCCGGATGCGGCCGGTCGGTTCGTCCGTCCCGCCGGGGCGGCGGGGGAGCCGGCGGATACCGCGGCGAGCTGGTATGGCGGTGCCAACCGCCACTGGGCGCTGACGGCCGCGCTGGCGGCGCGGGTGGTGCGGACCGTGAATCGGTGGCGGTGGGACGCCGGGGTGGACGTGCGCCGGGAGAGCCTGGGGAGCAACGTGCTCGGGGTGCCGACGGGGCGGGAGGAGCCGTTCGTGCGCGGGGCGGAACGCAATCAACTGGAGGGGTTCGGTTCCGTGGTCTACAGCGGCAGGGACGGGTTTCGGGCATCCGGGGCGCTGGGGGTGCAGGGGAGTGACGGATTTGGTTGGCGGGTGTTGCCGACGGCGGACCTGAGTTGGCATCCGCGGAACCGGGCGAGTTGGATCGTCTTTGCGTCGGCGGGGCGCTCGGCCCGCCAACCCTCGTGGACGGACCTGTATTACCAGGGCGGTGCCCGGGGCCGGGCGGATCTTCAGCCCGAGGTCGCGGACCAGGTCGAGCTGGGCATTCGGGGCAACACCTCCCTGTGGGCGAATCGGGCCCCGGCTTGGGCGGGACGCTGGTCGGGCGAGTGGAGCGTTTTCCACCGGCGCGGGAACCAGTTGATTGACTGGGTGCTGTTGCCCGGCGACTCGCTGTACCAGGCGGCCAATCTGACCCAGACGGACCACCGGGGGACGGAAGCCTCGGTGCTTTACACGGGCAACGGCGACAGCGCTTGGGACCTGGAGTTGTTGCGGTTGAGCGGGGCGTGGCTGGAGGCCCGCATGCCGGAAGGGGAGTACGTGTCGAGCTACGTCTTCGACTTCGTGGACCGGAAAATCGATGTCATGGCGGTGGTTCGGATGCCCGATGCGGGGAGGATGGCTGCGGATCCGCGCCTGACCCTGGCCCTGACCCATCAGCACCGGCTGGGGTCGTACACCGATGCCCAGGGAATTGTACAACCTTACGGCGCCTTCACCCTGGTCGGGCTCGGGCTGTCGGGCACCCAGCTCGGCGGCCGTTGGGAGACCTTCGTGCGCGTGGACAACGCCTTGGGGCGCACCTACCGCGACTTCGGCGGAGTGCCCATGCCCGGCCGTTGGTGGCGCGTCGGCGTGCGCATCGGCATCTGATGCGGTGAGCGTTTCGCGGCGTATTTTTGTGGGAATGGAACGCATGCGCCAACTCATCACCGATTTTCCAGGCCAAACCCTCGCCGCCTGGCAGCTCCTCCAATCCGCCCCCACCGCCTTTCCGTGGTCCGATTTTCAGCCGGCACA
>JBEEPJ010000215.1:0-3398 GCA_041191165.1 Bacteroidota bacterium
CTGGAGTATCAATTGGAGATGATTGCAATGCTGCTCCAGCAACTGTTGAACCACCCAGTTCTGTCTCTAACATGGCCCACTCCGCATCCGTCGGCACGTGCCACCCCGTTGGACAAAGGCCGCGAGCATCAGAAACTGCAAACCAATTGTACAGCCTACCATAAACGGCCAAATTCGAACTTGCATCCGGACCACCCTCATCATAAATAGTGGACGCTCCTGAGGTGGTCGATTGCCAGGTTGAGACATCCAATCCCGATGGAATCAAATCTCCGTTTCGGTAGTGCTGGTTGCGCAAATTCTCAGCAAACCAACACTGGGACCCAATTTGCGCGGTGGTATAATCGTGACCGTCAAAACGAACGGTTGAAGTGCCACAGTTGAAGGCAGGTGGCGGTGTGACCCCCAGTAGAACATCCAATCGCGCTTCCAAAGCCACGATGGAATCTTGAAGCACCTCACAACGATATAACCTGTATACCTTCGAATCAACTCCCGGGTCCGTGACATCCAGGGCATAATCCGTGCGGACGACTGGCGAGGCGCTGGCGAGGGCGATTTGGTCTTCTAAATTGCGCAAGGCGAAGAGCAGCGCCTCTGGCGAGCAATCTTGGTACTGACTTGGGGAGACCTGAGCAAGTGTTGCGCCCAACGTTCCCAACAAGGAAATTCCTAAAACTATCTTCGAGAGAAGTAATCGGTTCATTTGGCGTTCAATAAGACACAAGTATAATGCAGTTTATTCCATAATTAAATCAAAAAAATCGACTAAATTTAATAATTGAGAGCTAAAAGCTTTTAAATCCTTGCCCGACGCAAATTAGGTTGCGATGAGCCGATTGCCACCCAGGCGTAACCGGCGGCGAGCAGGAGGTGGAAGGGGGCCAGGCCCCAGTGGCCCGAGACGAGGCCGAGGTAGGCGCCCCAAGCGAAGTATAGGACGTGGAGGGCCTCCTGCCAGCCGCCGAAGGACCGGGCGGGACGGGGGGGCGGGGGGGCGACCAAGCCGCCGCGCTTGGGGGTGCGGACGAATTCGGCGGGGGTGCCCCGGATGCCGGCCATCCAGGCGCGGACGTGCCACCAGGCCATGCCGGCACCGAGGAGCCAGAGCGCCGCCATCCGCGGCAGGAACCAGGCCCAGCCTTCCCCGATGCGCCAGCCATGTCGGCGGTTGGCGGCCGTCTTGTAGAGGGCGATCAGCAGGAGCAGCAGCGCGCCGAGAACCGCTGCACCGTCCAGCACCGCCGGAATCCACGGAAGGGCCGGGGAGTGAGGGGAGGCCGGAGGGCCGGCAAGGGCCACCAGCCCCACGCTCGACACCGCGATGCCCCAGACCGCCAGGTGGATGGAAGACGCCGCGAGCAGGGCGCGGGCATGCCAGCGGAGCCGCCGGGAAGGCACGGAAGGGAGGGTTGAAACGTGCTTGCGCAGACAAGCCGCTCCGCCCTGCGTCCATCGCCGCTGCTGCGCCCGGTAGGCCGCAAAGTCCGCGGGCAACTCCGCCGGAACCCCATAGTCGTCGCGGTACTCCACCCGCCAGCCCGCCCGCTGCACCCGCACACTCAAGTCCAAATCCTCCGCCAACGTATCCCCCTCCCACCCCCCCGCCGCCCGCATGGCCTCTACCCGCCATAGCCCCGCCGTCCCGTTGAACGCATTCCAGACCCCGAGCCCCTGCCGCCCGCGTTGCTCGACCGCAAAGTGCGCGTCGAGGTTGAGCGCCTGCACCCGCGTGAGCCCATTTTCCTCGGCGTTGAGGTGGTCCCAGCGCAGTTGCACAGCGGCGGTATCCGGTCGAACGTGGCGCATGGCGTAGGCCAAATCCCCCACCCCCGGCACGAAGTCCGCGTCGTAGATCATCACCCACGGCACGTCCCCGACCGCCTCGAGCCCGGCCTGCAGCGCGCCCGCCTTGAAGCCCGTGCGGTGCGTTCGGCGCAGGTGCACCCAGCGGAAGGGGCGGTCGGGCCGGGCGGCGAGCCAGCGCGCGACCCGGTCCGGGGTGTCGTCGGTGCTGTCGTCGAGGATTTGGACTGTCAGGCGGTCGGCGGGCCAGTCGAGCCGCGCGACGGCCTCGAGCAGCCGCTCCACCACCGCCGGCTCATTGTAAATCGGCAATTGCACCACCACCTCGGGGCGGTCTTCGGCCCCGGCCGGCCCCCCCGCGCCCACTGCGCCCAAGGCCGGCTCCGAGGCCGGGGCCGGAACCGGAGCGGGGACCGAGGCCGGAGCCGGGGCCCGCAGGAGCACGACATGCACCACCGCCTGCAGGGCCAGCATCGCAGCCGAGAGCAGATACACCGCCCCCACCGCCCCGCCGAGCACCTCCCAGAACCCGACCATCCCCCCCGTCATTTCTGCGAAGCGCCGAGGGATGAAAAGTGAACCGCAAAAATGGTCCGCAAGATTTTATACCCCGCCCCCAGCGTGCCCCGGACGGTACCGCTCACCTTGGAGGTGCCGATGCGCACCCGGTAGTCCACGGGCACCTCCTTCCAGCGCAGTCCCTGGCGCACCGCCTTCACCTGCATCTCCACCGTCCAGCCATAGTTGCGGTCCGCCATGTGCAGGTGTTCGTACCCGGAGCGCGAAATCGCCCGGAACGGCCCCAGGTCCGTGTAGCGGGCGCCGTACAAGACCCGGATGAGGGTGGTGGCCAGCGCATTCCCCCACCGCTGTTGCGGCATCAGTGCGCCCGCGTCGGCCCGCCCCAAGGTGCGGGAGCCGAGTACGAAGTCCACTTCATCCCGGGCGATGGGCCGGATGAGGGAGGGCATTTGGTCTGCATGATCGCTGTGATCGCCATCCAGAAAAACGAGGATGTCAGCGGGCTCCGGGCCGGACAACGCCTTGGCCACCCCGCGCAAACAGGCCGCGCCGTAGCCGCGCTCGGGCTCATGGAGCACCACAGCCCCCGCCGCACGCGCCCGAACAGCCGTCTCGTCGGTCGATCCGTTGTCCACCACAATCACCTGGCGCACCCAGGCGGGAATGTCCGCCAGGACCCGACCGATGGCGTCTTGCTCATTGAGGGCGGGAATGACGACGTCCACCCGCAGGGGACGGCCACCGCCGGGCGGCACATGGGGCAGGTTGGAAGCATCCTCCATCGCAGCACAAATCTCGCCCGATTCGCGCCCCGTCCGACCTCAAAGCGGCGTGAAGGCCGCAATCCCTTCAAACCCTGGCGGGCTGCAAGCCCAAGGCGGGGCCGTGGAGGAGGGCGCCCAACAGGCGCTTGAGACGTACCCAACTCCACCGTCCATCCGTCACGCCCTCCTCACGCCACATGGGCGCTCCCTCAAGCCGCAACCGATCCACAGGCGGAACCGCCGTTCGCTGGGCGTCCGCCCCTCCTTCTACCGCCTGGACCCGTTGCACCAGCTGACAAGTGCCTT
>JBEEPJ010000216.1:0-3362 GCA_041191165.1 Bacteroidota bacterium
TGCCGATGTTGATTTGGAGATGCGGAAGAACAGCGGATTCCTGCGGTTCGAAAGGGTACATGACGTGGACGTCCGCCTGTACCTGGCCTGAGACGACGAGCAGGGCGGACGCCGGGGCTGCCCCAAGGGAGGGCCGATCGAGGCCCATGCGCAACACCGCGCGCTCAGGCTTGCCCTCTGTGGCGGGTACCGTAACGCGGCCATCGATGTGGCGGACGAGGTTTTCGCGCAGATGGATTTGGCCTGAGTGAACATCCACCCAAGTCTTGTAGCGGCGCGGCAGAGCGCCTGAGCGGCCATTCACCATCCACTCCTGGATGAGCCGGAACTCCGTACGGCCATCGGGACCCGGCAACGGAAGCACCTGATAACCCGTGGGTTCCACCGCACCCCAAACGTCCAACTCCAACCCCGCCACCGCCGCATCGCGCAATTGCAGCTCGGACAGCCACTCCCCTTCTGGCAAGGTGGCTTGGGGATACCAATCTACCCCCCACAAAACCACCTCGTTTTCCCGCCACTTCACGGTCGCCCGGGTGCCGATCACGGGAAAGCCCTCGAGGGTCTGCGTCGCGAAAGCCCAGTCGTGTTTGCCTGTGCTTTGCGCGAGGGTCCACTCGAGCCCGTCCGGCAAGCCCAGGGCCAGGAGATGTTCCGCTGCGAAGGCCTGCGTGCGTGAGAGGACATTCAACCCGGCGTAGGCGATGCCAGGACCGAAGGCCCGATGCGGCAAGCCCGTCCGCGCGTCCATCACCGCACGCCAGCGGGGATTTTCGGCTGCAAACTGCCTCCACCCTGCGCAATGGTGCCGCAACAGGGCTTGTCCGTTTGCATCCGGCGCCGCGGCAGCACAGGCCTCAGGCAATCGAACTTCGGCAGGGTCTCTGTAGCTGACCCATTCCTCTTGTGCCCCCAAAGGACCCGCCAGGACCATTGCAAACGCCCACAGCTTCCATCCGCTCCCCATCCCTTTCCAAACTTGCATTCCGATACGCATTGCCCTTAACTTTCTGAATGATTATCGACTTTCGCGCCAAGATAAGCGGAGCGGGGTTGATATTCGGTCGGACATCGTTTCGTTTTTCTCGATACTTCTCTCATGCGGGCTCCTTTTTCCTTCGCTCTGATGCGCGTTCTGTGGGGCACCGGGCTATTGCTCTCGGTGCTTGCTGCCTGCGCCCCCAACTCCCAGTCTTCCGCGGGAACGTCGAAACCGGAAGCCCCTGCGGATTCCGCTGTGGCTGCTGCTCAGCCCTCGTCGCAACCTGGCACGCCAGCGAATGCGCCCGCTGCACAACCCGAGCCTCCCGCGCGCAGCAACCCCTCATCTGGGGTGCCCGATTGGACGACCATTGAACGGGAACTCCTCCGGGCCCAATCCCAGTGTTGGAGTTCCGCGCGCTCGATCTTCCCGGAAGACGCCGCCCGGCGCCAAGCGGCGGCACAGGGTTTTCACAGCGGCATGTTGCAGGTGATCGCCGATAAGCACCAGCTGACCATCGATGCGATGCGTGCACAGCTTCCGGAGGCGGCGCGGATGTTGCCTGAGTGAAGAAGAACGGCAGCGGTTACTCCCAGCCGTTCGATATGCCTTCCGACCAAATCCCTTCCAAATCCTCCAAATTCACGCCCAAGGAGTCGGATAAGCCGCCCCACACCGCTGCTTCCATTTGGGCACGGGAAGCACGCGCCTCCACCCATTCTTCGGGTGGAGCCGTGGGCGCTGGGGGTTCCCATTTTTGTTCCATCGCTTGGACGGCCGCTCGCAAGGTGCGGAAGGCAGCCTTACGCTGATCCAAGGGCAGCGCAACCGTGTCCATAAGGGCAATCGCGGGGTCTACCGCGCAAAAAGGGGCAGGGGAACGTGAGCTATCCTGCTGCTGCTCCACGGAAGCTCCCTTTTCCGGGGTAGGCGTCGAACAGGAAATCGCCGTCCCCAGCATGAAAACCCACAAATAGCTCGGTACACAGTTCCCCTTCATGCTCCCCAATTTACGGAAAGTTCAATGAACCATGAACCGCTGTCGGATGGGCTTTCCCGCTTCTCCCACCGCCGTCCAGACGTAAACCCCCGGACCCCAATCCCCCGTCTCCAAGAGCAATGCGCCATTCACCGGTCCTCCCTCCTCGACCTGGCGCCCGCGCTCATCGTGAATCTGCCATGCCCGGATGGCTTGGCCCGCCACCAGCAACACGTGGTCCGTGGCCGGATTGGGAAACGCGCGAGACCACCCCGCAACTGGGCCGTTCCCGTCCTCTGAAACGCCGACCGAGACTCCCTCTGCTCCATCGACACCCCAGGGCGACACCCCGTCGGGCAACTCCGGCGCCACCGCTCCCACCACCTCAAAGGGAAACTTGCACACCGACGGAACCGACGAGGGATCTGACGGCTCGAGAAAGGCCACCTGCACCTCCCCCAAGCCGTTCGTCCCGCCGGCAAAGAAATGCAACCCGAAGAGCATCGACGCCCCCTGCGGAACCACCACAGAAGCATTGGACACCGACGGCGGCAAACACTGCGCCCCGGTGCACATCGAAGTCGTCGTCCCCGCCGGCAACCCGCCCTGACCTACCGTGCGAACCAAATCCAACCCCAACGGCCCGCCCCCCGCATTCACCAGGGTCAGGTACTGCACGGCGGTCGTTCCCACCGGCAACGTCGTCAGAGGCGCTTCCATGGGCAGGGCTCCCAGCACTCCCGCGGCGTTGGGCTCCCCACACCCGCCCGTCACCGGCAGCCCCATCGCCGCCTGAATCAGACACAAAGCGCTTCCCGGATTGTAATTGAACCAGTGCTGCCGCACCAGCAGACGACCATTGGGTGCGATGAGCAGCCCTTCGTTCGCATTGCGGCTCATGTTTTCCCAGAAACTGTTGCAGGGCTCGTCGATCAGCATGCGCACGTTGAGCGTCTCCACCGACGGGTCCTGCGGGTTGGGGAGTTCGTAGATGCTCCAGGCCAAATCCTTCCGCTCCCCGTAGGTCGTCGGTTGCTGATGCGGTGGATCCATGGGCCACACATTGCCCGAATAGGGCGAAATGTCCGGGGCTTGGGGATGCGGGTCGATGGTATACACCACGCGGAATTCGATGGGCTGACCATCGAGATCCATCACGAGCTGATTGAGCTCGGCAATCCGGTTGCGAAAGACGGGACAGGTCGCCGCGCCGTTCACCAGGTACACGTACTTCCCCCCGGCCAGCACCTCCGCGAGATGAAAGGGTTCGCCATCCAAATCCCACAGCACGAAGTCATGCACCATCTCCCCCGGCATCGGCACGTCATCATGGGGACAGGCGTTCTGGGTGTTCTGCCAGTTGTCCTGCATGGGACAGAAATCGCAGATGGGCGTTTCATC
>JBEEPJ010000217.1:0-3358 GCA_041191165.1 Bacteroidota bacterium
CTCTCTGGAGCGGGAGCGCCCCGCTTGGGCGACGAGAAGGGTTGTCCAGTCCTGTCGACCTTCCTTACCCCACTCCCGGTCCCACAGCATGCCCGCGGCCCAGGTACGATCCCAGATGAACTTGCGATTCTGGTGGTGATAGTGCCAGAGGGGATACTGAAATCCGTAGGCAAGGTTTTTCCCATTCAGGAGCGCCTGATGAGCCCAGCCCACATCCTCTCCAAAAAGTACGTCTGGGAATGGGATTCCCTCCAGCGCCTCGCGTCGGTACAGTGCGTTGACATTGTCCCATTTGCTGGCGCGGATTTGTTCTGCAAGCGACCAATCCACAAAAGAATCACCCCGGAACACCTCGATGAGCCGATTCAAATCCGAGTCCAATTGCCATTCCCACGGGTTCATGTCCCACCTGCGGGGCACCGCCTGCCCTCCGCAAAGCGCATCGGCCCCGCTGGATTCCAGCTGCTCGACCATGCCCTTGAGCCAACGAACATCTGGTGGACAAGCATCCTGAACGGTGAACAACAGCAAGCTACCCCGTGCCCATGCCAACGCTTCGTTGCGGGTCTTGCCGTGGCGAAAACCCTTCCCATCAACCTCAATCCACCTGACCTGGGGGTAGCGAGCGATCCATTCGTGGGTTCCATCGATAGACCCCGAGTCCACCAACAAGATCTCGTAGCTTCCTTCCCAATCTTGCTCCAAGAAGACCGGAATCGAATCGCGCAACCAATGGAGGCCGTTGAGGGTGGGTATGATAATCGAAAGCTCTACCTCGGGGGTCACTTGGTCCATTTGTCGAGGAAATATAAAGCCTGGGTTCGGAATCTGGATTTCCAAGTCACAGGCCGGGCGACCAGCGGGCGGCCCACTTCATCCAGGTCCACTGGCATGCACGTATAGGTCTTGAAGTCCACGATGCGGGCCTCGCCCGCGTAGGGTTTCTCGGCGACGAGCATCGCATCTGCATGCATCTCCGTATACCATTCGAGATGGTGCACACTGGGCGCTCGGTTGACATGTGCGTGTAAAACGTTGAATTGGATGTAGCGGGCCAAACTCACCATCCCATCGGTGTAAAACCGGTAACAATCCACAGGATGACGGTGCTGATGCACTTGATTGGGAGCAATGATGCAGAGCTTCCCCCCGGGCTTGAGGACCCGGGCCATCTCGGCGAGGGTGACCCAGAAGAACTCGTTGTGTTCGAAGGTTTGGCCTGAGATAATCACATCAAAGGTGTCGGTGGCCAACGAACTCCAATCGTAGGGATTGTGCAGAACGATATCGACATTGGGGCCAGGCACCATATCTAGGCCCTGGTAATCAAAGTGCTGGTCCGGGAAGAACTCCCGGTAACAGCCATTCACGTCGTAACTCCCCACATCCAACACGCGCGGGCGCTGACCCAGGGTACTTTCCCCGAGGAATTGGTGCACGAACCACTCCATCCGCAACATCGATTGCTTGTGCATGGGATTCTGTCTCTTCCTTTGCCCCGCTCGGTTTTGAACGTAGGCTGCTGGATCAATATACTCCTCTCCGCAGCGAGGGGTTACAATTTCTCGCCCCCTTGCACGGACAGAATCCGTCAGTAATGATTGTGTTTGGCCCGGTCCGATCAGACGTTCAGGGCGATAAGTCGCGCTTTCAGGGCGCGGAACTTGCGCAGCCATTTTCCCGCCCAAGCGTGCTGTGCTGCTTTGCGGATCCAAATGTGCCGCAACTGAGTGAGAAACAACAGCATCGAATGCCCGAGATGCCGTCGGTGAATCCGATAAGCTTCCCACAAACCTTCTGAAAACTGGCGATTGCTGATGCCCTGGTGGTCGAAGTGAACGGAGACAAACGGATAATGGGCATAGGGTAAATCCCTCAGCCGGATCATCATATCGTAATCCATGGCGATTTGCAGGCCCAAATCATATGGGCCCGCTTGATGGTATGCGGATTTGTGAACCCACCAGGTGGGATGGGCCACCCAGTCCATGCCCCGATTGAGGCGTTTGGGGTCAAACGCAACCCCCTTCTCTACCCACTCCCCTTGGGAATCCGTCGTCACAACCTTGCCGCTGATCCACTGCGCCTGAGGGGTGCATTCCATGAAATCACGCACCCGCTGCAAGACCTGTGCATCGAATAGCACATCCCCGGCGTTGAGCAGTTGGATCATTCCCATTCCAGCCTTTGCGATTCCTTTATTAAACGCATCCGAGATGCCTCGGTCGGGTTCATTGATGATCCGCCGAAAGGCTTGTTGAGGCGCTTGTTCGAACCAAGCTGCGATATCCGGGGTGGTCGATCCATTGATGATCCAATGCTCATCTGGCAAGCGGATCTGCCGATCGATTGACGCACAAGTCGCAATCAAACCCTCTAGGTTATTATAGCATATTGTAACTATAACAAGCCTGCAATCGTGCTCATCTAAATAATTCATTAACAAATGAATAACTTGAAATGCCCGTGAATCAAATACGAATTGAAACGACCATTTTACACGACATTACAAATTTAAATCACACGAATCGACCAAAAAGCCAAAATCCAGATTTTAACAAACGGATTTAACGTTTACCTTTCGCTGCACGATTGGAGCCATGAAAAAGAATCGACCCGGTTGGGCATTTCCAGCGGTGAAAGACGTGAAATGGAGCATGCGTATTCGAAATCGAAAGCTCACCTACCTGCCTCATCGCGCCCTGTGGGATCTGGCGAGGGAAGTACGAAGATTAGATGCCCTTCACATTCCTGGAGGGATCCTCGAGGCAGGGGCCGCCCTTGGCGGGAGCGCCATCATGATTGCACACGCAAAATCCAAGGACCGGCCCTTGTGGGTCTATGATGTCTTTGGGATGATTCCGCCTCCATCCGAGGTGGACGGCGAAGATGTTCATCAGCGGTACAAGGACATTCAAGAAGGCAAATCAGAGGGAATTCAGGGAGACCTTTATTACGGCTACCAGCAAAACCTCAAGCATAGGGTGACGGAGAACTTCTTAAAAATGGGTTTTCCATTGGAGCCCAATTCCATACAATTAGTAGAGGGACTTTTCGAAGACACCTTACCCTTGTTGAGCGAAAAGGTCGCCTTTGCACACATCGACGGCGATTGGTATGCCTCGGTAAAGGTCTGCCTTCAATACATTGCCCCCAAGTTATCGGTTGGTGGGCGCATGATCTTCGACGATTACGATGCATGGTCCGGATGCCGCCGTGCCATTGATGAATTTTTGGCGGAGAATGGCTCGAAATACCGGCGCGAGCAGCATCGTCGGCTTCATCTCATTCGCATCTCAGAGTGATTACTAACCCCGAGCATCCCAGCAAGAGGGAAAGGCTCCGGGAAGTCGGGGTC
>JBEEPJ010000218.1:0-3298 GCA_041191165.1 Bacteroidota bacterium
ATCATTTCGCACCCTGACGCTGGGAAAACCACGTTGACCGAAAAGTTCCTGCTGTTCGGAGGTGCCATTCAGACCGCAGGAGCGGTGAAAAGCAACAAAATCACCAAGACGGCAGCGTCCGATTTCATGGAGATCGAGCGCCAACGCGGCATCTCGGTGGCTACCTCGGTGATGGCCTTTCACTACCGCGACCGCCTCATCAACCTGCTCGACACCCCAGGACACAAGGACTTCGCGGAGGATACGTACCGCACCCTCACCGCCGTGGACAGCGTCATCCTTGTGGTGGATTGTGTCAAGGGTGTGGAGGCCCAGACGGAGCGGCTCATGGAGGTATGCCGCATGCGCAAGACGCCGGTCATTATTTTCATCAACAAGCTGGACCTCGAGGGGCAAGACCCTTTCGACTTGTTGGATGAGTTGGAGGCCAAACTCGACATCCAAGTCCGCCCGCTCAGCTGGCCCATTTCCGGTGGACACACGTTCAAAGGCGTGTACAACCTGTACGGGGAAACCGTACGCCTCTTCAATCCCGACAAGACGAAAATTGCGCGCGAGGTAGTGGAAGTGAAGGACCTCGAGGACAAGGAGTTGGACGTGTTGGTGGGAGATCGTTACGCAGCCAAGCTCCGCGAAGACGTGCAGCTGATCTCCGGGGTTTACGAACCCTGGCATCCGCAGCCGTATCTCGATGGCGATCTGGCGCCCGTGTTCTTCGGCAGCGCGGCGAACAACTTCGGGATTCAGGAACTGCTCGACACGTTCATCGAAATCGCGCCCGATCCGCGGCCCCGGCCGGCAGACCTGCGGGATGTTAGGCCTGATGAGCCCACCTTCAGCGGATTCATCTTCAAAATTCACGCGAACATCGATCCCCGGCACCGAGACCGCATCGCCTTCCTCAGGGTCTGCAGCGGAACCTTTCGGCGCAACACGTTTTACCATCACGTCCGGCTTCAAAAACGACTCAAGTTTGCGAACCCTGCGACCTTCCTGGCCCAGGACAAGAGCGTGGTGGAAGAAGCTTGGGCCGGAGACGTCATCGGTCTTTACGATACCGGACATTTTAAGATTGGAGATACCCTCACAGAAGGGGAAGATTTCCAATTCCGCGGTATTCCGAGCTTCTCCCCTGAGATTTTCAAGGAGCTTGTGAACAAGGACCCCATGAAGAGCAAGCAGCTCGAAAAGGGCATTGAACAGCTCACGGACGAGGGGGTGGCACAGCTGTTCATCCGGGAACTGGGCAACCGCAAAATCGTGGGCACCGTAGGCGAACTGCAATTCGAGGTCATACAATACCGGCTGGAACACGAATACGGTGCGAAGTGCGAGTTCCAGGCCAAGAACTACCACAAGGCTTGCTGGCTCGTGGGGCGGGATGCGGCCAAGCTCAATGAATTCAAGCGCATCAAGGCCTCTGACATGGTGGTGGACAAGGATGGAAATGACGTCTACCTCGCCCCCTCGAAGTTTCTGCTGGACATGGAAATCGCCAACTTTCCTGAAATCGAATTCCACACGACCAGTGAGTTCAAAACCGCCCGGGCTTGATGGCGCGGAAGGTCTTACCTTTTGCCGCATGAATACACGCATGGCCAGGGTGTTTCTGGGGATGGTTGCTTTCTGTTGTGCGGTTGGAGGCTCGCAAGGCGTCTGGGGAGCAGAAGCTCCGGCCGGCGCCGGGCTGCAGTCGCTTGCAGATTCCCTGGGGCTGGCGCCTGTGGTCCAGGTGACCGGGGTCGTCGTTACGGGCGATTCACTCATGCCCATTCCCTACGCAACGGTGTATCGGGCACGGGATCAGCGGGGTACCATTGCGGATGAGCGGGGATTTTTCAGCCTGCCCACACTTGGAGGAGATACGCTGCGATTTACTGCGGTGGGATTTGAGCCACAGTGGTTTGTGGTGCCGCGGGAGCATTTCGACGGCCGCGTAAATCTGGTGTTGCCCATGGGACGATCGACGGTAAATCTGGATGCTGCGGTGGTGTATCCCTGGCCCACGCGAGAGAAATTCCGGACGGAGTTCCTGTCCTTGGACCTGGCGCCAGACGCTTTTTCGATCGGCGAAGACCGGCTGGCCGTCCTGCGGTCGCAAGACCAGCTGCTCGACGTGAGAGGGGACAGCTACTCCGCTTATACACAGGCCATGCGCCAGGCTGCCATCCAAAACGGATACCTCGGTCAGCTCCCCCCGATCAGCATCCTCAACCCGGCGGCATGGGTTCAATTCATCGACGCCCTGCGCAACGGAAAGTTCAAGCAATGAGGAAAGGGGGCTTGGGGCTGTTGGGAATTTTGCTTGTGGGCCATATCGGGGCACAAGTCACCCCGGAGAACTGTGTTTGGGAAGGGAAGCTCAGAGACCGATCGGGCAATACCCTGCCCGGTGCGAGCGTCGTGGTGACGCGCACGGGAAATTCGCAAGTGGAACTAGCCCAAATGTCCGATGCGCAAGGGGACTTCCGGCTTGAATTGCCCGCCGGACCTACCTACCAAGTGCGGTTCAGCTTCGTGGGGTTTGAGCCGGAGGTACGCAATTTGACCTGCGTCGGAGACCAGCAACGTCGGCTGGACATCCGCATGGAAGCTGGCGTTCAATTGGGCAATGCCGAAGTCATCGGCGAAGGCGGTGGCGGTTCAGATTTGCGGCGAATTGACCCCCGGGTGGCCACGCGCATCCCCTCCCCCCGCGGGACCATCGAGGACCTGCTCATCCAAGCCCCTGTCAACTTCAACAGCGAACTCAGCAGTTCCTACAACGTGCGCGGGGGCAGTTTTGATGAGAACTTGATCGTGGTCAACGACGTGGAGGTCTACCGGCCATTCCTGGTGCGTGCGGGACAGCAGGAAGGCCTATCCTTCCCCAATCCCGACATGGTGGAGTCGATTCGCTTTTCCGGCGGGGGGTTTGAGGCCAAATACGGGGACAAAATGTCCTCGGTCCTCGACATCCGATACCGCCGCCCCACCCAACGCCACACCCGGGTAACCGCCAGCATGCTCGGGGTGCAGCTCCAGCACGAAGGGCGCCTGGGGTTCCCCGAAAAAGGGCCTCCGCGCCTGTTGTTCAACACCGGATTTCGGTACCGGGACAACAGCTACGTGCTGGGTTCTTTGGACGACAGCGGAGAGTACCAACCGCGGTATGTCGACTTGCAGGCCTACGCGGTTTGGGATCCGGATGGCTGGGGTCCTTGGGAAGTAGAATGGCTCGGGATGTATGGCGCCAACCGGTACCGCTTCCTCCCCGCCACCCGCCAAACCGATGTGGGCAACATCACCGAGGCGCTGC
>JBEEPJ010000219.1:0-3287 GCA_041191165.1 Bacteroidota bacterium
CGCTCCGCGAGATGTGGGAAGAAGCCCGGTTGTTGTTGCTTCCGCGGGATGCGGCCGACCAGCGCTCGGTGCTGTTGGAGGTCCGTGCGGGGACCGGCGGCGATGAAGCGGCATTGTTCGCCGGGGATTTGTTTCGGATGTACCAGCGGTATGCAGCGGAGCGTGGCTGGCGCGTGGCTTTGGTCTCCGCCCAGGAAGGCACGGTGGGAGGATTCAAAGAGGTCATCGCCCGTCTGGAGGGGGAGGGGGTGTATGGCCGGCTCAAGTTCGAGAGCGGCGTGCATCGGGTGCAGCGCGTTCCCGATACCGAGTCGCAGGGTCGTGTTCATACCAGCGCAGCCACGGTGGCGGTGCTGCCGGTGGCCGAGCCCGTGGACGTAGAGGTTTCCATGGCGGACATCCGTCGCGACACCTTTCGCTCCAGCGGTGCGGGCGGCCAGCACGTCAACAAAACGGAGTCCGCGGTGCGCCTCACCCACCTCCCCAGCGGCATTGTCGTAGAATGTCAAGAAGGCCGCTCGCAGCACGCGAACTTCGATCAGGCCATGGAGGTGTTGCGCACGCGACTTTATGAAGCGGAACGCGAACGGGTCCGGGCCGCCCAGGCGGCAGAGCGCAAAACCCTCGTCTCCACGGGCGATCGGTCGGCGAAAATCCGCACCTACAACTTCCCGCAGGGTCGGGTGACGGATCACCGCATCGGTCTGACGCTCCACAATTTGCCCGCAACCTTGCAAGGGGATTTGGACGGAATGTTGGATGCCTTGCATTTGGCCGAGCAAACTGAAAAACTCAAAAACGCATGAACGCGATCCAAAACCGGGAGCAGCTGTTCAAAACCATTCAGGAAAAACGCTCATTCCTCTGCGTAGGGCTCGATCCGGATCCCGATCGGATTCCGGCCGTTTGTGGAGAAGGGGTGGCGGGCATGGAGCGTTTCTGCGCGGACATCATCGAGGCGACGGCGGACTTTGCGGTGGCCTTCAAACCCAATCTCGCTTTCTTCGAGGCTTATGGTTCGGCGGGTTGGGCGGCCCTGGAGCGGACGGTGGCGCGGATGCCCTCTGATGTGCTGTGTATCGCAGATGCCAAGCGCGGGGACATCGGCAACACGTCGGGCCGATATGCTGAGTCGGTGTTTCGCGGTCTGGGCGCCGGGGCGATTACGGTAGCTCCCTACATGGGGGAAGACAGCGTGCGCCCTTTCCTCGCCTATCCGGGGCATTGGGCGGTCGTTCTCGCGCTGACATCCAATCCCGGAGCATCGGATTTCGAATGGCACGGAACGCCCCCACTCTACGAGCGGGTGCTGGAGCGGGTCAGCTCTTGGGGCACCGCAGACCAAGTAATGTTCGTCGTCGGCGCCACGCGTCCGGCCGAGTTGGCGCAGATCCGCACGCGTGTGCCCGATTACTTCTTCCTCGTCCCCGGCGTCGGAGCGCAGGGAGGGACCGTGGCCGAGGTGACCGCGGCCGGCGCGAATGACCAAGTGGGCCTGCTTATCAATGCCTCGCGCAGCATTCTCTATGCATCGTCGTCGGCTGATTTTGCTGCAGCGGCCCGTGCGGAGGCCCAATCGATGCAGCAGGAGATGGCGGCTATCGGCACAGCACGAGGCTGGTGGTGATTTCCACGCCGATGGTCAAGCAGTAGCCCACGGCGGTGAATGCTTCACGGGAAAGTCTTGGCATCCTGGCCGGGCTTTGTATATTCGGCGGTCTGATTCAATAAAATTCCGGATGATGCAACGATTCATGGGGGTCATTGGGGGCGTTTTCGCCTTGGTTTTTTGCCTGACGGCATCCTTTTCAGGCCAAACCGTTTCACCCGACTCCCTCGCCACCCGCGCTCCGGGGGAATCCACTTCCGCTCCGGCCCCATCCTTGGATGATCGCATCAACGCGATCATGGAACCCATCACTGCAGCGATATCCGAGGTCGTTTTCGTCTCGGTTCCCTTGGCTCCGGGGATTCAAGTTCCTGTGGTTTTGCTCTGGTTGTTGGCGGCGGCCTTGTTCTTCACGGTGTTCTTTCGGTTCGTGAACATCACGGGCTTCCGACATGCTTTGGATGTGGTTCGGGGGAAGTACGATGACCCAGATCACAAGGGAGAAGTCAGTCACTTCCAAGCGCTTACGGCTGCCCTCAGCGGCACGGTCGGGGTGGGGAACATCGCGGGTGTGGCGGTGGCGGTGAGTTTGGGGGGTCCGGGTGCGACGTTTTGGATGATTGTGGCGGGTTTGCTGGGGATGAGTTCGAAGTTCGCCGAGTGCACATTGGGAGTGAAGTATCGGAAACACAACCCTGATGGCTCTGTGAGTGGCGGCCCCATGTACTACCTCAAAGAAGGTTTGGCGCGCAAAGGATGGGCGAACTTGGGAAAGGTCTTGGCGGTGTTCTTCGCTATCGCTTGTGTGGGCGGTTCATTCGGTGGGGGCAACATGGTCCAAGTCAATCAGGCCACGCTGCAATTGATTGAAGTCACGGGTGGGCCTGATAGCTTTCTCCATGGGCGGGGTTGGATTTTTGGGGTTCTGATTGCCGTTACAGTGGCGTTCATCATCATCGGTGGAATCAAGTCCATCGCTCGGGTGACGGATAAAATTGTGCCCTTGATGATTGGCGTCTATATCGCAGCGGCGTTGGTCGTCATTTTCGGAAACTTGGATGCGATACCAGCAGCCTTCGGGCGAATCCTCGATGGGGCATGGGACAAGGATGCGCTTTACGGTGGAATCGTAGGGGTGATGATTCAGGGATTCAAAAGGGCTGCCTTCTCGAACGAGGCCGGTATTGGCTCCGCTTCCATTGCCCACTCGGCGGCAAAAACGGATGAGCCAGTTTCTGAAGGAATCGTCGCCCTCCTCGAGCCCTTTATTGACACGGTGGTCATCTGTACCATGACGGCGTTGGTCATCGTGATCACGGATTACGGCCAGTTCACCGCGGGAGAGGTGTTGAATTTGGCCCAAACCGGCAACCTATCTGCCATCGAGCTTACCTCATCGGCTTTTGAGCAAACCATGTCGTGGTTCCCCTTTGTGCTCTCTTTTGCGGTCATTTTGTTCGCGCTCTCCACCATGATCAGCTGGAGTTATTACGGGTTGAAGGCCTGGACGTTCCTCTTCGGTGAATCTCGTGCGTCAGATCTGAGCTACAAGGCTATATACTGCGTATTTATTGTCATTGGATCGGCCATCTCAGCCAAGAGCGTATTTGACTTTGGAGATGCGATGATCTTTGCGATGTGCTTTCCCAACCTATTGGGCTTGTTTATCTTGGCCCCT
>JBEEPJ010000220.1:0-3285 GCA_041191165.1 Bacteroidota bacterium
CATGGCCACCATGCGCTCCAGCTCCGCGCCAGAGCCCACATACAAGCGACGCCGACTCCCGCTTCGCATCCACGACTTGGGGTGCAAACTGCTTCGAATCAGGAGGACGGAGAACGCAGCCAACAAGGATCCCAACAACAAAATCGCCCGCGAAAAACGCAGGGCCTCAGGCAAAAGGGCGTAGCCAATCAGCACGCCCCCCGTGGCCCAAGCCATGCCCCGGGTGATGGCCCCCAAGCGCCACGGACGCTCGTACCCGCCCATCCAACCCAACGCGGCGACCCAAATCCCCGTGTACCCCGCGAAGGCTAGGGCCGCCCACCCTTCATCGTATTCAATGCCGGTGAACCGGGAATATCCGCGCAAAGTGAGCATCCAACCCGACCACAGCAGCACTGCATCTCCCGCGAGCACCCCCCAACGGGCCAGCAACCGCGAGGCAATGGCCAGCCCCGCTCGGGCGTAGATGGCCAAGCGAATGGTGTGCGACAACAACTGCGCCTGGCGGCCCGCAAAATGGGTTTCCGTGAAGATGAGCATGGCCTTGTAGAAGACCAGCACGTAGTTCAGCGATCCCTTCTTGGTGCTCTCCCCCTTGTAGTGGATGATCGAGGTTCCGGCGAAATAGTGGTTCTCCCAGCCCCCTTGAATCAATCTCCAGGAAAGATCGATGTCCTCCCCGTACATGAAATACGTCTCGTCCAGCAGCCCCACCTGGTCCAAGGCCTCCCTTCTCAAGAGCATGAATGCGCCGCTGAGAATCTCAATCGGGGCCGTTTGATCCCGATCGATATGCCCCATGTAATAACGATTGAAGGTGCGCGTGCGCGGCGCCAAGCGATATATACCGGTGATTTTGCAAAAAGCCGACCACGGGTCGGGCAATCCCCGCTTGGACTCCGGAAGATAATGCCCCTGACCATCGACCATGGGCACCCCCAATCCGCCCAGCTTCGGGTGTGCATCCGCATACTGCAACACGGATACAAACCCCTCCTCCTTGACCACCGTATCGGGATTGAGCAGGAGCACCCATCGGCTGCGAGTGGCGCGAATGGCCAGGTTATTGGCCCGGGAAAACCCGAGATTCTCTTGCAGTCCCCACAGCTTAACATTCGCAAATCTGTTGCGAATCATAGTGCAGGAAGCGTCCAAGGAATGATTATCTACCACACATATCTCTACCCGGTAGCCCGCATCTCGGGCCACGGCCACCGCACGCTCCGCGGACACGAGACACTGGGCGAGAAAGTGCTCTACGTTGTAATTGACGATGACCACCGTCAGGTCCATCTCCCGCTCATCCATGGTAGGGCATGCGGGTTTTGAGGGATTGGGCCAGCGTGGCCTCATCTGCATGTTGCAAGTCGTCGCCCACGGCCACGCCCCGCGAAATCGCCGTGATGCGCAGCGGCAGCGATCCGAGTTTGCGATATAAGAAGAAGGCAGTGGTCTCCCCTTCCATGGTGGTCGGAAGGGCGAAGATCACCTCGCTGCCCTCGGGCGCCGAACGCATGCGGTCCAGGAGGTCCTGAATGTATAAATCCGCCGGCCCTACGCCGTCCATGGGGCTGATGACCCCGCCGAGCACATGGTAGCGCCCGCGATAAGTGCCCAACGATTCAATCGCCAGCAAATCCCTTACATCCTCCACTACGCAGACCAGGGAAGCATCCCGGGACAAGTCTTCGCAAATCCTGCAAAACGCAGATTCGCAGAGGTTGTGGCAGGTGCTGCAGCCCCGCACGCCTGCACGCATGGCTACGATGCTCCGCGCAAAGGCCTCCACCCGCTCTTCCTCCCGCCTCAGGAGATGCAGGGCCAGACGCAGCGCTGTCTTGCGTCCGATGCCCGGCAACGAAGCGATTTGATCCACCGCGGCTTCGACCAACTTGGAGGGCAATTCCATGGCTGCGAATGTACCGCATGAAGTCCCGTTGTCGCATTTTTGCCGCATGTACGCTTACACCGCCATCGGTGCCTTCTTCGGTTATGCGCTCTTGCTCTTGGCCATTGCCGCCTGGACCCAAAACCGGCGAGCTCCCCATCGAAAATCGAGATCGACATCGATGGAGGATGCATCGGGCAATGCGAATTTTTTCCTGGCGGGCCGCAACAACGCCTGGTACTTGGTGGCCTTCGGGATGATTGGGGCCTCGTTGAGCGGCGTCACCTTCATGAGCATCCCCGGTTGGGTGAAGGACGATTCCTGGTCCTATTTGCAGATGGTGCTGGGCTATCTCGCGGGTTATGCGTTCATCATGGCCGTGCTGATGCCGCTCTACTACAGGATGCAGTTGACCTCAATCTACGGTTACTTTGCGGAGCGGTTTGGGCCGCGTGCGCACCAGACGGGGGCTTGGCTGTTCATCGTGAGCCGGCTCGTGGGGTCCAGTCTCAGGCTTTACCTCGTGGCGATGGTGCTGGACTTATTCGTGCTCCGGCCCCTGGGCTGGGATTTAAGGGAGGAATTGGGCGAGGTTTTAGGCCAAACCCTGCACATCGCCCTCCTCTCGGCGCTCATTCTGCTCATCATTTACGCCTATACCCGCCGGGGCGGACTGTCCACCGTGGTCTGGACGGACGCCTTTCAGACGGCGGCCATGTTGGTCGCAGTGGTCTGGGCGGGCCTGGCGATCGGGGACGCCATGGGCATCGCCTGGACCGAGCTCCCGGGCCGCATCGCCGCCAGCGACCTGAGCACGGTTTGGGTTTGGGACGATTGGCGCGCGCCCAACCACGCCGTCAAGCAGTTCATCGCAGGCGCTTTCATCGCCATCGCCATGACGGGAATGGACCAAGACATGATGCAGAAGAACCTGAGCTGCCGCAGCTTGAAGGAAGCGCGTTGGAACATGGGGAGCTTCACGATCGTACTCATCGGGGTCAACATCCTGTTCCTGGGATTGGGGACGTTGATGTGGATGTACGCAGACCTACATGGCATCACCGTGGAGCGGTCAGATGCGCTGTTCCCGACCCTTGCCCTCCAAGGTGGTCTGGGGGTGGGCATCGGCATCGTTTTTCTACTGGGACTGATGGCCGCTGCGTTCAGCTCTGCGGACAGCGCCTTGACGGCCTTGACCACCAGCGCCTGTGTGGACATCTGGCGCACAGAAGAACGTCCTCCTGAAGTAGCCCGCAAAATCCGCAAGCGGTTGCATTTGGCTTTCAGCTTGCTGACTTTGCTGGTGATGACTGGGTTTGGGGCGCTTTCGGATGCCCGGGTGGTGAGCACCATTTTTCAGGTGGCAGGCTACACCTATGGCCCCTTGTTGGGGCTTT
>JBEEPJ010000221.1:0-3283 GCA_041191165.1 Bacteroidota bacterium
AAGGACTTTCCCTTTTTGCAAGACCGGGTCGATCCGGCCCGCATTCGACAGTTGATTTTTGAAGTTTCGCCTGAGACATCAGGCGACGTTTGGATAGACAAAATCCGTATTCACCATGAGGGCTAATGCTACCTTCATCCTCCCGGCCCTGATGGCGGGGATGTCTTTTTGTTTCTTCAGCTGCGGTGAACGCGGCGCATCAGATGCCCCGAGTACAAAATCCGAACGCGAGGTGTTCGTGGACTCCGTACTGGCCACGTTGACCGTGGAGGACAAGGTCGGCGAGATGACGCAGCTCACCTTGGACATGCTCTTGACCGGAGCGCCGTATGCTTCCGAGGAGCCGCACCGCTTGGATTCCACGGAGCTGCGAGAAGCGCTGGTGAAGTGGCGCGTGGGCAGCATCCTCAACTGCGGGGGACACGCTTACCCTCCCGAAACATGGCGTGGTTTTATCACTGAAATTCAGCGAATTGCCCAGGAGGAAAAGGCCTCAGGCATCCCCGTGCTCTATGGAATCGACGCCATTCACGGGGCGACTTACACCACTGGCGCGGTTCTCGGCCCGCAGCAAATTGGATTGGCAGCCACCTGGGATACGGCCATGGTGCGGGAATTTGCCCAGCACACCGCCCGCGAGGTGCGGGAAGTAGGCATCCCTTGGAACTTCTCGCCCGTGCTCGACGTGGGGCGCGACCCGCGCTGGCCGCGGTTCTGGGAGACGTTTGGCGAGGATGTGCTGCTCGCCTCCGACATGGGCGAAGCAATGGTTCGGGGTTATCAAGAGGGTCCGGTGCCGGTGGCCGCCACCCTGAAGCACTTCCTCGGCTACAGCCAGCCGATTTCGGGCAAGGATCGGACGCAGGCTTGGATTCCAGAACGCGTCCTCCGGACCTATTTCCTGCCCCCCTTTCAGCGCGCCATCGCGGCGGGCGCCCCAGCCATCATGGTGAACAGTGGCGAAATCAACGGCACCCCAGTCCATGTGGACCGATGGGTACTGAAGGACCTCTTGCGGGAAGAACTGGGATTTGAGGGGGTGGTGGTGACGGACTGGGAGGATGTGAAGTACCTCTATACCCGGCACAAGGTGGCGGCGGATTATAAGGAGGCGGTGCGGATGGCCATCGAGGCGGGCATCGACATGGCGATGGTGCCGGTGGATTTGGAGTTTCCGCAGTTGTTGATGGAGTTGGTGAAGGAGGGGGAGGTGACGGAGGCCCGGCTCGATGAGAGCGTCCGCCGGATCTTGGGGATGAAGTATGATTTGGGGTTGTTCCACGGCGGCGCGTTGCCGGCGGCGGAGGGGGGGTCGGCGGCGGAGCGGGCTGCCTTCGAGGGACTGGCGCTGCAGGCGGCGGGGCGGTCGATGACGTTGCTCCGAAACGATTCGGTGGCGGGGCGGCCGTTGTTGCCCTTGGATCCGGCAGCGCGGGTGTTGGTGACGGGGCCGACAGCGAACTTGCTCAATGCGCTCAATGGGGGTTGGACGGGGACGTGGCAGGGGCTGGATACGGCGTACAACACGTCCGGGCGGCCCACCGCTGGGCAGGCCGTGGAGCGGCGTTGGGCGGAGTCGGGAGGGGATGCGGTAGTCGTGCCTTTGGCCATGGACTTCGGCGACGGCGACATCCGCGCTGTGGAGAGTGCGGTGAAACGGCAGAAACCCCAGGCCGTGGTGGTGATGGTGGGCGAAATGCCCTACACGGAGAAGCCCGGAGACATCGAGGATCTCCAGTTGCCGCAAAACCAGCGGGACTTGATTCGGGCGATGGAGCGAACCGGAGTGCCGGTGGTGCTCGTGTATGTGGGCGGTCGGCCCCGGACCTTTGCGGACGTTGCGGACTTGCCTGAAGCCTTTTTGATGGCCTATTTGCCCGGCGATTATGGGGGAGAGGCCATCGCGCAAGTGCTGGCTGGCGACATCCAGCCAGCGGGTCGGTTGCCCTTTACCTGGCCCCGCCACCCTTCGTCGCACACGCCATACGACCACAAGTACACCGACCGCATTCACACCGACTTTTCCGAGAAGGCCTTCCAGCCCTTGTTTTCCTTCGGATCGGGGATGGGTTACGCCCGCCTGGACCTCACAGGCGTGGAAACCGATCGAAGCACTTATGGCCTGCAAGACACCGTCAGGCTGACTGTTCGATTCTCCCATGGGGGCGGTCGAGAAGGCGTTCCGGCAGCGGAGGTGCTGCAATTCTTCAGCCAGGACAGTGTCGCGAGCATCACCCCGGCGGTGGACCAGCTGCGCGCATGGCGTCGGGTGGAAGTTCAACCCGGGGCGCAAGGGGAGACCGAGATGGCCATCCCCGTGCAAAGCCTCGGATTCATCAACCGAGATAACGAATATGTAGTGGAGCCCGGCGTCTTCGGATTGCGGGTGAATGGACATCCCCCCGTGGCCATCGAGGTCGTGGGAGAAAGCAAAAAACCATGAGAAAGAAGGGACGGATGAAATTGCACGGCGGACGGGTCTTGGCCTTGTGGGGCGGGCTGCTGTTGTTCGCGTGGTCGCCCGGGGTTGCAGCCCAGGAAGCGTGTGAAGTGCTGGTTTGGGCTGAGGAGTTCGATGGTACGGGACTCGATTTCAACCGCTGGGAAGTGCAGACGGGTACGGGGGCGCAGTTTGGCCTAAATGGCTGGGGGAACAACGAACTGCAGTACTACACGGGCCTGCCCGACAACCTCGAGGTGTCGGATGGCCTGCTTCGCATCACGGCGCGGGACGCGGGATTTGGGAACATGGACTACACCAGCGCGCGGATTCGATCGGCGGGGATGGCCGCCTTCGCAGCAGGCCGCATCGAGGCCCGCATCCGCGTTCCCAAGGGGCAGGGGATTTGGCCGGCGTTCTGGATGCTGCCGGAAGAGAGCCGCTTCGGAGGCTGGGCGGTGAGCGGCGAAATCGACATCATGGAAGTGGTGGGCCACGAGCCTTGGCGCGCCCACGGCACCATTCACCATGGGGGGAGCTATCCCTGCAATTCCTTCACCGGGCAGAGCATTGATGGGCCGGATTTGTCCTTGGATTTCCACCTTTATGCCATCGAATGGGAGGAAAACGAGATCCGCTGGTATCTCGACGGGGTGCAATATGCAGTCCAAACCCCCCAAACCACAGGCCGCTTCTGGCCGTTCATCCGCCCGTTCCACTTCCTGCTCAACGTGGCTGTGGGGGGCAATTGGCCGGGTTCGCCCGATGGTTCGACGATCTTTCCGCAAACGATGGAGGTGGATTACGTCCGGGTGTATCAGTCGGAACAGTTGGGCATGTTGA
>JBEEPJ010000222.1:0-3218 GCA_041191165.1 Bacteroidota bacterium
ATCGCTGTTGGTGTGCGCTTCGATCATTCCCATGGCGTCAAACCCCTTCGTCTGGAGGATGATGGGAAACTCGTCCACCCCGTAGGTTCGGGGGAGTTCAAGGGCTTGCTCGATGGGATCGCGGACCCAGATTTGGCCTGAAATGCCCATCGACACATGATGGTCCGTCATGTGGTGCAGGTGGGGATGGTACCAGTAGGTGCCCGCCGCATCGAGGATCTCGAAGGTGGGATTCCAAATGCCGTTGGGGGGAATGGGCGTGTGCGGTCCCCCATCGTTCTGCGGGGCGACGTGCAGCCCGTGCCAGTGAATGGTGGTCGAATCCGGCAGGGCGTTCACCACCGACCAGTCCACCACGTCACCCTTGTGGACGATGAGCGTGGGCCCGAGCACCGGCCCGCTGGCGCCCATGGTCATCGTGGGCATGTCGTCCGGCGCAAAAGCGTGCATGCCGCTCTGCAGGATGAGCACCGCCTCGGTTTGTTCCCAGGCCGGTGGAATGAGCAACTCCTGCGCCTGAACTGAGAAGAGGAGGGTGTTTGCCATGCAGGCCAAACCCCCAAGCACCGCCATGTTTCGCATGGCCCGAAGTTAGCCCCGGCAGAAAGGCCGCATGTGACTTGGGTCACAGGGGATTCGCCCTAAATTTCGCCGAACCTTACTGACGATGGACGCTGAAATGGACCCCGCAGAGGACATCCGGGCCGCTGAGGACATCCGGGCCGCTTACGACCGCGACCCGATCGAGGCGGACCGGCGCTTTTGGGGCCGGGAATCGGACCCCGGAACCCGCCGGGGCTTCCTGCGCAACGCGGGACTCGCGGCGATGTCGTGGGTCCTGGGCGGTCGCATCGTCCACGCCGACCACATGCCCGCCGGCCTCCTGCCCGCTCCCCTGGCCGACCCCGCCCAAGGCGCCGCCTTCCCGGGCAAACACAAGGACCTCAAGGTACTCGGCGACAAACCCATCAACCTCGAAACCCCGGCCCATCTGCTCGACGACGCGGTCACGCCGGTGGATCGGTTCTTCGTCCGCAACAATGGGCTGATGCCGCCCGAGGGCGCCCTCGACCCGGCCAAATGGACGCTGACCCTCGACGGAGAGGCGGTGCCCAAGCCCATCACCTTGTCGTTGGCGGAGCTCAAATCCCGGTTCACCCACCACACCTACGACATCCTGATCGAGTGCGGCGGAAATGGACGAGCGGAATTCTCTCCGCCCACCAAGGGCAACCAATGGACCCACGGCGGTGTGGGCTGCGCCCGCTGGACCGGGGTGCGCCTGAAGGACGTCCTGAAGTACGCCGGGGTCACCCCCAAGGCGGTTTACATCGGCTACTACGGCAAGGATGTCCACCTCAACCAAAACCCCGACAAGGTGGTGATCTCGCGCGGGGTGCCCATCGCCAAGGCGATGGAGGATACGACGTTGCTCGCCTGGGCCATGAACGGCAAGGACATCCCCATCTACCACGGGCGGCCCCTCCGGCTGGTCGTGGGCGGCTGGCCGGCTTCGGTGTCGGGGAAGTGGGTGCACCGCATCGCCGTCCGCGACCGGGTGCACGACGGTCCCAAGATGGAGTCGCCCTCGTACCGGGTGCCCAAGTACCCCGTGGCGCCGGGGACGGTGGTCCCGGATGAGGACATGGTCATCATCGGCTCGATGCCGGTGAAGTCGCTCATCACGTACCCGCGCTCCGGCGCCATGATCACCCTGGGGCAGGCGCTGCCGCTCCGGGGCCACGCTTGGGCGGGCGACGACAGCGTCAAGGCGGTGCACGTCTCTTCCGACTTCGGCGCCACCTGGACGCCGTGCGCCCTCGAGCCCGCCCGCAACCGGTTCGCCTGGCAACGGTGGAGCGTCACGCTGCGCCTGCCCACCCGGGGGTACTACGAAGTTTGGGTGCGGGCCACGGACGACAAGGGGCGGATGCAACCGATGGTCTCGCCCGCCTGGAACCCCCAGGGCTACCTGAACAACGCCACGCACCGCATCGCGGTCAAGGTCACATGAGCACGCCGCAGGGGTCCCGGGATCGGCTGCTGGCGGAGCTCGCCCGAAGCGCCAACCGCGTGGCGGTTGCTTCGGGGGTCATCGTCGTGGTGGCCCTCTTCCACATCCTGGCCCCGGACACGGCCCGCCGTTGGGCCGGCGTCGACCCCGCCTCCCCCACCGACTCCCTCGCCGCGGCCGCCACAGCCCCCCCCGCGGAGGACGACCGGGTGGTGGACGGCATCCATGTGGCCACCGGTCTGGTGGTGGACTCGGGGTTTGTGCAGGTGAAGGCGACTTGTTTGGCCTGCCATTCCTCCAAGCTCATCACGCAAAACCGAGCCGACCGCGCGGGTTGGGAAAAGATGATCCGCTGGATGCAGGAGACCCAGAATCTCTGGGACCTCGGGCCCAATGAGGGCATCATTCTCGACTACCTCGCCAAGCATTACGCGCCGCAAAACACGGGTCGCCGCGCCCCCCTAACCGACATCGAATGGTACGTTCTGGAGCCCTGACGGCCCTGCTCAGCACACTGGGCCTGCTGATGGCCTGCACTCCTTCCCATCCGCCTGCACAATCGGAAGGTCCCGCCCATCCGGAGTCCCTCTGGTCCCTGGCGCGTCTGGACACGGCAAGCGGCGATTTCTTGCTGGTCGATGTCAGGCCGGATTCCCTGTACGCAACGGGGCATCTGAGCGGGGCGCGGCAGGTTTGGCGGGACGACCTGAGCCTCCCCGCAGATTCAGTGGGCGCCATCGAAGGCATGGCCCTCTCGCGGGAGGCTTTTCGGTCGCTGCTAGACTCCCTGGGGGCCACCGCCTCCACGCATCTGGTGGCCTACGACGGGGTGGGCGGCTGCGACGCAGCCCGGTTTTGGTGGCTGTGCCGGCTCTACGGCCACGAGCGCGTCGCCCTGCTCGATGGATTCTGGAAGGAACGCTCGGTGCACGATACTCCCGCCGCACCTGTGGCCAAGGGCTACCAATTCCCCGCGACCGGCGACGCCTCGCTGCTGGCCACGCAATCCGACGTAGCCCGGGGCAACGCCCTGCTCCTGGACGGCCGGAGCACGGAGGAATTCGACGGCTCTATCTGCAAACCCGGCGCAGCCCGTCCCGGCGCCATTCCCGGCAGCCTGCATTGGGATTGGGGCATGGCTGTGGACTTCGCTGGAGACGGTTGTATCCGCCCCCTTGGGCAGTTGCGCGACGACTTCGCCCGG
>JBEEPJ010000223.1:0-3212 GCA_041191165.1 Bacteroidota bacterium
CGAGTCTTCCGCCACAAGCGTTGCTTGGGCGTCGCCAGCGGGCATGAAAAAGCCCCAAGCCTGGGCTTGGGGCGGGGTAGGGTGGAGGTCCGAAGCGGATTCGAACCGCTGTAGCAGCTTTTGCAGAGCTGAGCCTAGCCACTCGGCCATCGGACCGGCTGTGTGGGTTTGCAAATATACGCAAACAATCCATCAGGGTTGCAAAGCGGAGTCTTTGAAATCTAACTTGGCCGCATGAAACAAGGGAGCTGGATGCCCAACGCCCTCACGATGGGCAACTTGAGCGGAGGGATGCTCGTGGCCTGGTCCATGATCGTAGGGCCCTTGCGGTGGGATGGGCGTCCTTGGGGTTGGGAGACGGTGGCCGTGGAAATGGAGGATGGCTTGCATCAAGTGCATTTGTACGACGCAGGGGGTTTGCTCAGCATTGTGGCCATCTGGCTGTTGGCGCTGCTCTGCGACCTTTTCGATGGACCCTTGGCGCGGAAGTTGGGCACGGCAGGTCCGATGGGGGTGCAGTTGGACAGCATGGCGGACCTGGTGACCGCTGGGGTGGCGCCCGCGTTGGTGGGCATGGCCATCTTGTCCAATTTCCCGGACCGATTGGTGGGTTGGCCGTTCCTGCCTTGGACGATGGTTTGGGCCGCAGCCTTTCGCCTTGCTCGGTTCAATGTGGAGCATGGGGCCCCGCGGAGAGGATTTAAGGGGATGCCGGCTCCTGCCGGTGCAGTGTGGTGGATGGGGGTGTTGCTCCTGCTGGCAGATGTGTATCGCTCGGATACGGGGTCGGACACAGGCGCAGCGGTGTTGCTTGGTGCGCTTTTCTTGGGAAGCACCTTGATTCCCGGATTGATGGTATCCTCCTTGGGAATGATGGACTTCAAGGAGTGGGGGGTGCACAAGGGGTACGATCGGTCCCGTTGGGGTTATGCCACGGTGGTGGTCTTGGGTGTTCCGCTGGGCGGTTACCTGGCAGATTCGTGGGGTTTGGCCTTGTTGTCAGCCCTACTTTTGTATGTGATTTGGAGCCTGGCCACACCGGCCTTGCGCCATCCGGTTATCGAACCTGTTTCCAATTGATTTTCTGCAGTGATGAAATACAAAGCTTCCATTCAAATCATGCCCCTTCCAGCGTTGTTGGACCCCCAGGGAAAGGCAGTCAGCAGCCAGATGAAGAACATCGGCTTGCCAGACATTTCGGGGGTTCGGATTGGAAAGAACATCACCCTTGAAGTCGAGGCGCAAGACGCTGCTGCGGCGGAGACCATGGTGAAGCAGGCCTGCGAGAAGCTGCTGGTCAACAAGATCATGGAGCACTATGCCTTCTCCTTGGAGGCACAGGCTTGAGGACAGGATTGAGGTGAAGGGACCCGGCGCCGAAAGGCAATTCAGCTCGCTCAGATGAGACCCAAAGCGAGCAGGATAGCGAAAAGCTGCTGAGGTGTGGGATATCCTTGGATGACCGCGAGGCGGCTCGAGGGCGAGGAATCGTCTCGGGGATAGAGCGCCCATACGTCAGGTTTAAAAATCACAGGCCGCAAGGTGAATGCCAAATCCAATCGGAATCGGCTGTCGCCGCTGAAGATTTGGTCTTCTTCCCAAGTGTAGCGGATGTCATCGGAGAAGTGACTCTCGCCCGTGACGAGTTGATGGTCGCGGACGGTATAGATCAACTCGCTGCGGGATCGGAAGGGTCCGGAATAGATTTGGCCTTCAGGCCCAAGCGAGAACATCACCTCTCCCCCCATGCCCGTTCCGATGCGCAAGGCGCTGCCTTCGATTCGGCACAGCATTTCGAACCGATTGAGCCGATCATCGGGAAACACTTGAATTTCTTGATGGGACTGGGCGCTGGCCACCGACCAACCCCAGGAGGCGAGCAACCCGATCGCCGCGGCCATCCTACGGAGCACTGAGCTGGGAAGCAGACGACGCATGGGAAGCCTGCTCATGCGCCCAGGGCTTGGTCGAGATCGGCGATGAGGTCCTCGGGGTGCTCCAGTCCGATGGAAAGCCGCACGAGGCCGTCGGTGATGCCCGCCGCAGCCTTCTGCACGTCGTCCACTTGGGAATGGGTCATCGTGGCGGGATGCTCTGCCAGCGATTCTGTGGAGCCGAGGCTAACCGCCAATTGGAAGTGCTTCAAGGCGTTGAGGAAGCGCTGGGCCCCCGCTTTTCCGCCGGCCACTTCAAAGGCCAACATCGAGCCGCCGCCCGCGGTTTGTTCCCGGGCGATGGCCGCGGTGGCGTCGTCCAAATCCTCGGGGAAGGCGGAGCGCAGGGAGAATACGCGCGCATCCCTGCGGAGAAATGCCAGCACTTTGGAGGCGGTTTCCTGTTGGCGCTGCACCCGGATGTGGAGGGTTTCCATGCTCCGGGCCAGCAGCCAAGCGGTCCATGCGTCTGCCACGCCCCCGAGGTAGGTCCGGAACTTGCGCACCTGTTGCATGGCGTCTTTGCGGCCGCTGACGGCTCCGGCGATGAGGTCGCTGTGGCCACCGAGGTACTTGGTGGCTGAGTAGATGAGCAAGTCTGCGCCCAATGCGAGCGGACGTTGCAGGATGGGACCGAGGTACGTGTTGTCCACCATGACCACGATGCGGTGCTCCGGGGTCTCGTGTTTCCGCGCCCACTGGGCGATGTCCGCGATGCGGGTCATCTGCATGGTGGGATTTGCGGGGGTCTCGAGGTAGATGACGCCCGGGAGGTGCCCGGTCTCCTTGAGCAGGGTATCGAGGCCTGCGGCGGTGGCGTTCGCCGGATCGATGCGGTGCACAGGAATGCCCAGGTCCGGCAGCAAATGGACCACCATGTGCTCCGTTCCGCCGTAGAGGGGTGTTCCATGCCAAATCGGCCTCGCCAACCCACTCCAAGCCATCAGTGCGGTAGACACGGCAGCCATTCCGCTCGAGAAAAAGGCGGCATCCTCGGACTGATCCCAGGCCGCCAAGCGGGTCTCTGCGGTTTGAAGGGTGGGGTGGTTGAGCCGGCTGTAGATGAATCCGCCGGATTCACCGGGCAAGCCTTCCGCTCCGTGGGCGAGTTCGAAATAACGCGCTCCGGATTCTGCGTCCGGGAACACGAAGGTGCTGGAGGGTTGAATCGCGGGCTTTACAGCGCCGTGGTTCAGGGCGGGGTCATGTCCCGCGAACATTGCGCGGGTCTCGAGATGTTCCGACATGCCGCAAAGTTCACCCATTCGCCCCCTAAAC
>JBEEPJ010000224.1:0-3331 GCA_041191165.1 Bacteroidota bacterium
GAAGGAAGCCAGCGGAGGGAGCACCATTCCCCAGCTGCGGAGTTCTTGCAACGCTCGTTGGCGCTCGTTTTCCCGGGTGGCGGGATGGGGGATTTGGCCTGCCGCCTCCGCCCAAAAATCACGCCGCCAAGCCGAACGCTCAATGCGATCTTCCAGCACCATGAACTGCGCGTCGTAGGCGTTGTCTCGGGTCAACGGCACGGCCAGCGCTTCGAAACCCCACCGCGACACCATCAAGTTGCCGATCCAAGGCACCCGATCGGGCGCGGTCACCAGCGGATTGAAGCGATCGAACCGCACGATGGCCCCCCCCAAGGCGTTGCCGAAGGCGCTCACGCTGAACAGCACGGCGAAGAGGATGGCCTGGGCCTTCGCCCCGGGAATCTCCATCACCGCAATGGAGATGAGGACGTAGGCGAGGGTTTGGACGGCGGACATCGCGAGCATGACGGTGGACTTGGCCGACAGATAAGCGCTCCAACTCAAGTTCAGGAAGCGCTCGCGCCGCAGGGTAGGCCGGTCGCGGATGATTTCCTCGGCGCTGACGCTCAGGCCCATGAAGAAGGCGACGATGACCGAAATGAAGAGGAAAGGCGGGATGTTTTCGCTCAAGCCGTAGCTGTATTCGGTACCGGCTTCGTGAAAGCGGGTGAAGCCGGCGAGGAGCAGGGCGAGCATCGGGGCCTCGAAGAGGTTGATGAGCCAATAGGTTCGGTTGCGCGCCTTGGCGTGGACGTCTCGCTCGAGGTAAGTCCGCCACTGCTGTCCCCAGCGGGGCTGCGGCAAGGCCTCCATACTGGGCATGGCACCCCCAGCCTCTGACCCCTCCATGCTGTCGGGTTCCTCCAGCATTTCCTGGGCTTCCCGCGCGGCCTGCTCGGGAGCCCGTTGCAACAGCTGGTAATAGCTGTACCAATCCTCAGGCGTCACCCGGCGCACGTCGGTGCAGTGCCCCCACTCATCCACCACCTTCGACTCGATGAGAGTGAAGATTTGTTCTGGATTCACGTTGCCGCATTGATCGCAGAGGATTTCTGAGGGATTCACCTGATTCGCCAGCCGCTTGAAGTAGGGTACACTTTCCAGCGGATTGCCATCGAAAATCAAGTAGCCGCCTACATCCAATACCAACAACCGGTCGAACAGCTTGAAAATGTCCGAACTGGGTTGGTGGATGACCACGAAGATGAGCTGTCCCCGGTGGGTCAGCTCCTTGAGCAGGTCCATGATGTGCTCGCTGTCGCGGCTGGAAAGGCCGCTGGTGGGTTCATCCACGAACAGCACGAGGGGCTCCCGCACAAGTTCCAGGGCGATGTTGAGCCGCTTGCGCTGGCCTCCCGAAATGGTTTTGTCCATCACGGAGCCCACCCGAAGGTCCCGGATTTCCCAGAGGCCCAGGCGTTGGAGCGTCGCGTCCACCCGGGCTTCCAACTCCGCCACCGGCAAATCCCTGAAGCTGAGCCGCGCGCTATAACGCAAGTTGTCCCGCACGGAAAGCTCTGAAATGAGGACGTCTTCTTGGGCGATGTGGCCCACACATCCCGCAATCGCTTCCGGGTCGTCATGCACCGAGAATCCATTGAGCAGCACCTCCCCTTGCGAAGGCCTGAGGGTGCCATTGAGGACGTTAAGCAGCGTCGACTTGCCCGAGCCGCTCGCCCCCATGATGCCCACGAGTCGCCCCGTTTGCTCCTTTAAATCAATCGGATGCAGCGCAAATTGGTCGTTTTTCGCAAAGCCATAGGCCAAACCCCGCACCTCGAACACCAATTGTCCCGACCGGGCTGGCGCCAAACACGTCCGCACCAGGTCGCTGAAAAACAAGGAGTGCCCCGAGGCATCGCGCAGCACACTGCCTTGCGACATCGGTGCCACCACCCCATTCGCAAGCGGCTGGCCGTTCAACCGGACTTCGCTGTTCCCGAAATACTTGACGAAGAACAGGTCCTCGAATCCTACCTGCAACCCCACCAGCTCCCCTGCATCATGGCCCATGGCTTGTACAAACATCCGCCCCTCCCCTACCAGTTCCTTCGCGAAGTGGGCGGTGACCAGCGCGAGCATGCTCTGCAACTCCGCCTCCGGGATGTGCAACCCGAAAGCCGCATGCCGCAAGAAGGTTTCATCCCCCTCCATCGTGCCGGTGTCCCGGGCAAACTCGGCCAACCGAATGAACACCATCATCCGCTCGCGCAGCGCGAGCTCCGCATTCACCTCGGCGCACGTCCGCAGCAGCTTGACCGAGCGCTTCGCCAACACCTTCGCCTCTCGCGCCGCCAGATCCTCCGGCTCAGCGGTATCCGTTGCAGGAGGAGCTTGACCTTTTCGCGCCGTTCCCGCATTGAACTTCGCGAGCTCTTGGTCGTACTGTCGCAAGTAATGTTCGCCCAGTTGCAAGGTCAGCCTCCCCCGCAGGTATCGACTCGCGGATTGCCTGCCCAACATGGCATCACGACCGCTTCTGCCTGCAGCAAATAAGGCGAATAGACGCATCAAGGCGTCCAACATCCGGGTGGTCATCATGTCCGTTCCTACGCGCGATGCCCGCCGCAGGTTTCGTCGGTTGACCCCCTATTGCTGACGCTCGAAACACCCCTTGTCCGGCAACCCCACCGCGCGGGGAAGCCCATCCAGGTCACGGACGATCGAAAAATTGGATGCCCCTCCCTCCCAAGCAGAGGCATTGCTCGCCAAATGAAAATCGCGATCGATCACCGAAAAGAAGGGCGGCGCCTGTGCCGTCGAACTCTCCTGCAACAAATCCCCCGGAAACAATCCCGCATCCGCATCCACGGCGCAATTCAGAAACAAAGGGTCAGCCGGCGGCGCCAGCAAATCCGCCGCCAATTCATCGAAATCGGGCAGGGTCGCATTGTTCCCCCAGACGATGCAGTTGCGAAACTCCGACCCCTCCAACGAACGAATCTGGAGGTTCCCGTCGATGTCTTCGTACCAGTCGTTGAAGAAAACAGCCGGAGCCTCCCTCACCCCTTCCGACCAATAATTGACGAAGGTGCAGTGATCCATCCGATACACCCCGCCCAGGGTGAAGGCTGCGGCGGTGGTGCCACAATCATAGATCAAATTGTTGTACCCCTCAATAACCCCGCCTTGGGCGAAGAGTCCCAGGGCGGACATGTTGTGTATGCGGGTGTTGGTGAGCCTGAGGGCGTAGCCATTCGCCACGCCCACCGTGTCCACTTGAATGCCGATGGTGCCGTTCTTGAGGATGGCGTAGTTGATCTGCGAGTTCTTGCTTCCATAAAGCCAAATCCCACCTCGTGCCACCGTCACAGATTCGATTCCGTATTCCGTTTCAAAGTCAAAATCC
>JBEEPJ010000225.1:0-3178 GCA_041191165.1 Bacteroidota bacterium
AGCTCCATGCTACGAAGTACGGAATCCGGCTCGAAAGGTTAGGCCCGGATTTGCGACCTTCGCCGCATGCTGTCCATGGATGGGTTGGGCCAGAAGTTGATGCGCGGCTCGGGTGCGGTGCTGCTGTTCAAGGTCGGCGGCGCGCTGGCGGGCTACGGCTTCGCCTGGCAAGTGGCGGCGGCGGGCGGCGCGGCGGCCTACGGTCGGTTCGAATGGGCGGTCACGGTGCTGATGGTCGCGGCGATGGTGGGCCGGTTGGGGCTGGACGGCGCGGCGGTGCAGCTCATCGCCGGCTGGGAGGCCCAGGGGCTCAGGGCGCGGGTGGCGCCGTTCTTCCGGTGGGGCAGCGGGGTGGTGGTGGCGGTCTCGGGCGCCATCGGGGCGGCCATGTACCTCGCCCTCGAGGCGCCGGAGGGGTGGGGCTGGGGCTGGGCGGGCCTGTGCCTGGGCGTGCCACTGTTCGCCTGGACCGGTTGGCTGGCGGAGGTGCTGCGGGGCCAGCATCGCATGGTGCCTTTTTCGCTGTTGCAGCAGGGGACCGTGGTCGGTGGGGCGTGGTTGTTGTTCGCGGGTTTGCCCGCCGTGGACTTGCCTCCCGCCGAGTGGGCCCTGTTCGCCTTCCTCGCGGCGGGGGCGTTGCTCGGGGCCGGGGGATGGTGGGCCTTGCGGCGTCAGCGCGAGGCGGCGGCGGTCCCGGCGGACCCGCGCGAGGCGGCGGCGGAACCGGGGGGCTGGCCCGGCTGGCGGGCGGCAGGCGTGGGGGACATCGCCGGACCCATGTGGATGAGCGGCGTCGCCTTTCTGGCGATGTCGAGCACGGATACCCTGTTGCTGGAGGCCTGGGAGAGCGATGCGGGGGTGGGGGTATATCGTTTGGCCTTGCGCCTGGCAGCCTTCATCACCTTCACCCAGTTCGCGATCAATGCCATGGCGACTCCGATGTTCCGCGCCTTGCACGTGCGCGGCGATCGGGCGGATTTGCAGCGTTTGCTAGGCCAAATCTCCACCGCAAACCTCCTCCTCTCCACCCCGATTCTGCTGGTCCTGCTCTTGTTCCCGGACCCGTTGCTGGCCCTTTTTGGCGAGGAATTCGCCGCTCCGGAGGTGCGCGGGCTGCTGGCGGTGCTCGGCGTGGCGCAGTGGATCAATGCGAATTGCGGGCCGGTGCTCAACCTGATGAACATGACGGGGTTGCAACGGGCGGCGAATCGGGTAATTTTGGCGACGGCGGTGCTCAACTTGTTGCTCAACCTGTGGTGGATTCCGAGGTGGGGGCTGCAGGGCGCGGCGTGGGCCACGGCGGTTTCGACGGTGGTTTGGAATGGGGTCTCGGTGGTATGGATCAGAAAAAATTTAGGGGTTTGGACAATTCTGGGATGGGCGGGGCGGGGCCGTTGAGCCGTGTCAATTTCTTTGTGATCGGGGCGGCGAAGTGCGGCACCACGACGGTGTACGACCGGCTGGCCCGGCGCCCGGATGTCTTCTTGTCACGGGTCAAGGAGCCCAATCACTACGCCCGCTCCATCGATCCGGCGCGGTTCTCGCCGGCGTTTCGGGCGAACCTGCACGACGACTGGGCGGCTTATTTCTCGCGCCGGCCGTTGGCGGAACGCCAAATCGGGTTCATCCAAGACGCCGAGCGCTACGCAGCGCTGTTCGAAGAGGCGGGTCCGGAGCACCGGCTGGTGGGGGAGTGCAGTACGTCGTACCTGTGGGATCCGGAGGCCCCGGCGGCGTTGCATGCGGCGCACCCGCAGGCCCAGGTGGTGGTGGTGCTGCGCCACCCGGTGGAGCGGCTGTTTTCCCATTATCTCATGGCGCGGAAGTACGGTTTTACGCAGTTGCCGTTGTTGGAGGCGGTGGCGCAGGATGGGGCGCACCCGGATCCGGGCTGGGGCCGGAGCGAGTTGTTCGAGGAACTGGGGCACTACGCGCCCCAGCTCCGGCGGTGGCTCGCCTTTTTTCCGCTAGGCGCGGGTCCGGGGAGGCTCCAGGTGTTGCTCTCGGAGGACCTCCGGGACCCGATTCGGTGGGCGGAATTCGTTGCCAGCCTGGGCCTGCCAGTTCTGGAGTCGGGCGCAGCGGACCCAGGTGACACGAGCGAGCTGGGCGCAGTCGACCGCCCTGCCCCGGCCCGGGGAGAAGATGCGAATCGGGCGGGTTTGGCCCGCTTCGAAAAACTCAACCACTGGATGACGCGCCGCGGTCTCAAGCGCCCGCTGGGCAACCTCCTGCCCGCCGCGGCCAAGGCCCGGCTCCTGCGCTGGTACTACACCGACCGCGACCTGCCGCGCATGACGCCGCAGGAGCGCGCCGCCCTGCTCCCGCGGTACGCCGAGGACACCCGCTGGGTGGCGGAGTGCATCGGCCGCGATTTGAGTCCCTGGACGCGTTAGGATTTCCGGAACTATCCGCTATATTTGCGGCCCCTTCCGGGGGACTTTGTTTTCTCGGGGCGTAGCGTAGCCCGGTATCGCGCCTGCTTTGGGAGCAGGAGGCCGCAGGTTCGAATCCTGCCGCCCCGACCCAGTAAAGAAGCAAGTTTCTGACATTCAGGAGCTTGCTTTTTTCATTTCCCCCAACTGCATCCATCCAGAATCCTTGAACCGTTGCGGGATGTTCCTGAAAAGGCCTCAAACTTCACCCGATAAGCTCATCCCGACAACACGTCTGTCACCGTTGCGCTGCAATTAGTCAAGTCATAACTTTACAAAACACTTGCATTAGTCAAGTTAAAACTTTACTTTTATTGCCGAAAAGTCAATTTATAACTTTACTTATATAGACAAAATGCGCAAGAAATCCCTCCAATTGCAACAGCTCAACGGCAAAATGCTGGGCTTTGCCGACCTCAAGCAGGTGGCCATGCCTCCCACGGGTTGGATAAAGGCCATACGCACCGCCATGGGCATGTCCATGCAGCAGTTGGGCAACAAGCTGAACGTATCCAAACAGGGAGTGATGGACATCGAGAAGCGCGAAAAAGAAGGTTCGATTACCATCAAATCCCTCCGGGAAGTTGCCCGGGCAATGGATATGCAACTTGTGTATGGCTTTGTACCCAACGATGGATCACTGGACGCCCTTATTGAAAAACGGGCGAAAGAACTGGCAACCAGGATTGTGCTCAGAACTGCCAATACTATGAAACTGGAGGATCAGGCCAATTCCCGGGAAC
>JBEEPJ010000226.1:0-3139 GCA_041191165.1 Bacteroidota bacterium
GCAGACGCCATCACCATCGGTGTCTTGGAGGCAAGCTCCTGCACAGTTATAGCCGGTGGCGGGGAAGGTGCAAGAACCGGCGTCCGTTGCGAGCGGGTCGAAGTTGCACGCGGTGGCATTCTGGCAGCCTACGACCTCAAAGGGGTTGCACACGCCGTCGCCGTCGGTGTCCTGAAGACAAGCGCCTGCGCAGTTGTAGCCGGTGGCTGCAAAAGTGCAAGACCCATTGTCCACCGTGGCTGCGGGATCAAAGTTGCATGCCGTGGCGTTGGTACAACCGGGAATGCCGGCGGGACCATTGGGGTTGTATGTGCCCACACCATTGAAATCGAAAGACATCTGGGTTTGTGCAGAACCATTGCCCAAGGGGAAAACCTGGGCATTGATGGTGCCGGAAGGCGCACTTGAGGATGTGATTTGCAAGAAGAGGGTGCGCATCGTACCCGCTGTCGGCAGCCCGTTCGGGGTTCCGTTCAGTACGTACCATGCACCGCCCGTGAGGTCGTTGATGAGTACATTCTGGCCCGAGAGAGGCGAGGATGCGTTGAACTTGCCCAACCAGGGCTGCGCGCTGCTTTCCACCGTGCTGATGGCCACTTGTGACCCTGAGGGTGCGTTGGCAATACCGATGGTCACCCAACTGTCAAATGCCATCTGTGGCACCAGTGCGATGAACATCGGATTGATGCCATCTGCGGTTGAGCCCGTGGCGAATGGGTTGTTGTAAAAACCACCTGAGGTGTTGATGGACAACGGTGAAGTGTTGTTCCCGTAAATCGAACTCAGGAAGTCCGTCGCATTCTGCATGTTGATGTAGAAGCGGTAGGTCGTCGTACCCGGAATGCCGTTGGTGGCATGCGCCTCCACGGTCATTGTGTAATTGGGGTTAGACATTTCCAGGACATCGGGGGAGACTCCCATCACGGCAGGGCCGAAATGATCTCGGGATCCAGCCCAAGCCGGAGCAGCCCATGTCGTCGCAACAGAGAAAATAGCGAGCAGCACGAATAGCGCCTTCCCGCAAAGGTTGGTTTTACAATGCATCATTCAAGCGTTGTGGTGGCTCAAATCTAAACCATTCAACACAGGAAAGTGAATATCTCGGATGTTTTTTTCGTGAAGTTTTTCTCGTTCAGCCGATAACTGTTGCCGTTCAATAGGCAAAAAATCCCGTCTAAATGAAAAATGAATCGGAACGGTTGGCGTTTTCCATGCGGTGAGGGCAGCAAAGGGAAGGGCTGCCCCCTCATTCATCGCTGTTCAGGATTCAAAGCACCCGCGACGATTTTTGGGAAAGGGGATTGAACGCGGAGGATTGGGGGAATTACTTCCTCGGCGGGAAGTAGATGACCAGCCGGCGCATGATGGCAGAAATCAGTCGCCCCCCCCAGCCCATGCGCTTGCTATCCTCTTCTTGATGCGGGCGTTGGAAAGAATTTTTCTTTTGGGTAGACATGCCCTCGAAGGTAGAACCCCTCCGATAGAAAACCCCGAGAAATGAAGGTTTAATACATTGACATTTAGAGGATTTGAGTTGGGTTTGGCCTTAGCCCAACTCGTCCTCCAAAGCGTCCGCATCGAGGATGCGCACAAGGCGACCTTGCGTTTCTACGAGCCCCTCTTTCTTAAAAGCGGCCAAGGTCCGGATGACGGATTCCGCAGCCATACCCACCGAGTTCGCCAAGTCCTCGCGCGAGAGGGGAATCACCCATCCTTCCGGCTCCTGAACGGCGAAACGGAGGAGGGCCCGGGCCGTGTTTTCACGGGCGGTTCCGTAGGCCATAGAAAGGGCGGTGGACTCGAATTCTGCCTGCTGTGTGAGCAATAAACCGCAAAGTTCGATGGCCAGCTCCGGGCGTTCCATCAGGCCTTCGCGCACGTCGGATTGCGGGAGGGCCAAATATTGAATGGGGGCGATGGAAACTGCGTCCTGGAGATGGATGCCATGCTCAAATTCAGCAGACCAACCGAAAAATTGACCGGGCTTGACGATGTGGATACAAAGCCGCTTGCCCCGTGAGTCCAGTCGGTCCAGCCGCACCAGTCCGCTGCGCAGGAAGTACAACTGCCGGCTGAGGTCGCCTTCGGTGAAGAGGGTGGATTGGCGCTCCGCGGTCTGGACGTGGAGCAGGGTGCCCTTCAGCGTCACCGGGTGGTCAGATTGCAGGCTCCCGAGCCAGTTGAGCCAACCGGCGCGACCCGCGGGGTGGGGGCGAGATGGGATCTCCCGTTTGAGCCGCATCTCAATGGTTTCCAACAGTTCATGGCTTTGGAAAGGCTTGGTAATGTAGTCCACCGCGCCCTTGCTCAGCCCTTTGCGAAAGTCCTCTCGCTCGGCCCGGGCCGTCAGAAAAATCAGGGGAATGTGGGCGGTCTCGGGCTGCCGACTGAGCACTTCGGCCACGCCGTATCCATCGAGTTCCGGCATCATGATGTCGCACAACAGCAGATCCGGCAGGTGGGCCTTCGCCAGGCGGATGCCTACGATGCCGTTGTGGGCTTGCAGGACCCGATGGCCCGCCAATTCGAGCAGTTCAGTGATGTTCTCGCGAACGTCGGATTGGTCTTCGATGATGAGAATGGTTCCTGTCATAGCAGTTCCGTTGTGCGATGTGGGTCTTCGCCGGATGGGGCGGCGAAGCGTTTAGGCCAAACCACTTCAAAACAGGTCCCCTCACCGACCCGGCTTTCAAATCGTATGGTCCCTCCAAGCGCCTGCACGCAGCGGTTGACCAGGTCCAGCCCCACGCCGGTGCCCGGCACGTGGCTGGCCTCCCCCCCGCGGAAGAACCGCTCGAAGACGTGCTCCGCCTCCTCTGGCGGGATGCCGATGCCCTGATCGGCCACCGTCAGCTCCCAGCGATCTCCGCGGTCGTTCAGCCCCACCCGAATTTCGGTCCCCTCCGGCGCGTACTTGCTCGCATTCGAGACCAAGTTGGAGACGATGCCGTGTACCGCCGCCGGGTGCCCCCACTCGCCCGCCCCGCTCCCGGCGCCGCCCGCCCCGCTCCCGGCGCCGTCCGCCCCGCCCCCGCCCGACCCGACCATTCCATCCCGCACCAGCATTTGACCGTGCTTCAGCGAAGTTTCCATGCCGTCCAGGGTTCGGCCTACACACTCCCGCATATCCAGCAACGCG
>JBEEPJ010000227.1:0-3130 GCA_041191165.1 Bacteroidota bacterium
GAGGACTACCAGAGCTTCGTCAACGGGCAGTACACGCCGCAGGGCGGAACCCATCAGGGCGCTTTCCGAGAGGCGTATGTGCGTGTGATTCGGGAGTTTTTCGGGAAGGACTTCGACGCCTCCGACGTGCGGAGTGGCATCACGGCGGCGCTGGCGGTGCGGGTGGAGGAGCCGGTTTTCGAATCGCAGACGAAGACGAAGTTGGGCTCCACGGAAATGGGGCCGGGCCGGGCGTCGCTGAAGAGCTTTGTGTTCGACTTCCTCAAGCGCGAACTGGACAACTTCTTGCACAGAAATCCGGAGACGGCCCAGGCCCTTCAGCAGCGCATCTTGCAGTCCGAGCGCGAGCGCAAGGAACTGGCGGGCATCAAAAAGCTTGCGCGGGAACGGGCGAAGAAGTCCGCCGTCCACAACCGCAAGCTGCGGGATTGCCGGCTCCACCTGGGCGAGAAAAACGAGCGCAACGAAGAGACCACCTTGTTCATCACGGAGGGGGACTCTGCATCTGGCTCCATCACCAAGGCCCGCGACGTCCAAACCCAGGCCGTATTCAGCCTCAAAGGAAAGCCCCTCAACTGCCACTCCCTCACCAAGAAGGTGGTCTACGAGAACGAGGAGTTCAACCTGCTCCAAGCGGCCCTCGACATCGAAGATGGACTGGAGAATCTCCGCTACAACCGCGTCGTGATTGCGACCGATGCCGACGTGGACGGCATGCACATCCGGCTCCTGCTGATCACGTTCTTCCTGCAGTTCTTTCCGGAGCTCGTGCGCCGCGGGCACTTGTATGTGTTGCAGACGCCCCTCTTCCGGGTGCGGAACAAGAAGGAGACGATTTATTGCTACAGCGAGACGGAGAAGCAGGAGGCCATGGAGAAGCTGGGGGCGAAACCGGAGATTACCCGCTTCAAGGGTTTGGGCGAGATCAGCCCGGACGAGTTCCGGCACTTCATCGGCGAGGACATGCGCCTCGACCCGGTGGTGATTGGAAAGGAAACGAGCATTCAGGAACTGTTGGAGTTCTTCATGGGCAAAAACTCGCCGGAACGCCAGCAATTCATCATCGAAAACCTCCGGGTTGAAAAGGATTTGGTCGAATGATGGAGCACACGGAAGAAGAGGATTTGGAGGGTTTGACCCCGGAGGACGGGCTGGAAGGCACGAATGCACCTGACGGCCCGGATGGGGCGGACGATGCCGATGCCGGAGACGGGGCGGAAGAAGCAGAGATCATCGAAGGGGAGGGAGGAGTCGAGGGCATGGAGCGGGTCATCAAGGTCCGCGGCATGTACAACGATTACTTCCTGGACTACGCTTCGTACGTCATCCTGGAACGGGCGGTGCCGCACCAGCGCGATGGTCTCAAGCCCGTGCAGCGCCGCATCCTGCACAGCTTGGATGAAATGGACGACGGGCGTTTCCACAAGGTGGCGAACGTCATCGGGAACACCATGAAATACCATCCCCACGGGGATGCGAGCATCGGGGATGCCTTGGTCCAAATCGGCCAAAAAGACCTCCTCCTCGATTGCCAGGGAAACTGGGGCAACATCCACACCGGAGACCGCGCGGCCGCCCCGCGTTACATCGAGGTACGCCTGAGCAAGTTCGCGCGGGAAGTCGCTTTCAACCCCAAGACCACCCACTGGCTCCAGAGCTACGACGGCCGCAACCGGGAGCCCGAGACCCTGCCGATGAAGTTCCCGCTGCTGCTGGCGCAGGGGGTGGAGGGGATTGCGGTGGGTTTGGCCTGCAAAACGCTGCCGCACAATTTCATCGAACTCATCGATGCGAGCATCGCGGCGCTCCTCAACAAGCCGTTTGTGCTGTACCCGGATTTTCCGACAGGGGGGATGGCGGATGTGGAACATTACAATGACGGGCTGCGCGGCGGGCGGGTGCGCGTGCGGGCGAAGATCGAGAAGGAGGACAACAAGACGCTCATCGTCAGGGAGTTGCCGTACGGCGTGACCACTGGGACGCTGATCGAGAGCATCCTCAAGGCGAATGATCGGGGCAAAATCAAGATCCGCAAGGTCGAGGACAACACGGCGGAAAATGTAGAGGTGGTCATTCATCTGGCCCCTCAGGTTTCGCCAGACAAGACCATCGACGCCCTCTATGCCTTCACGGATTGTGAAGTCAGCCTGTCGCCCAACTCCACGGTCATTTTGGATGACAAGCCGCACTTCCTCGGGGTCAGCGAGTTGTTGCGGATTTCTGCCGACGCCACCCGCGAACTGCTTAGGCGGGAGCTGGAAATCGAGCTGGGCGAGTTGCAGGAAAAGTGGCACTTCGCTTCGCTGGAGAAGATCTTCATCGAGAACCGCATCTACCGGGACATCGAGGAATGCGAGACGTGGGAGGACATCCTCGCCACGATCCACGCCGGATTGAAGCCGTTCATCGGCCACCTCCTCCGCCCGGTGACGGATGACGATGTGACGCGCTTGACGGAGATTCGCATCAAGCGGATTTCGCGTTTCGACGGCTACAAAGCCGACCAATACATCCTGGGACTGGAGGGCGACATTGACCAGGTGAAGCACCACCTGGCTCACCTCACCGAGTATGCGGTGGAGTGGTTTCGGATGCTCAAGAAGAAATACGGTGAAGGCCGGGAGCGCAAGACCCAGTTGCGCGCCTTCGAATCCATCGATCGGGCAGAAGTGGCGGTGGCGAATGCCCGACTCTATGCCGATTACGCAGAAGGGTTTGTGGGCATAGGGCTCAAGCGGGGCGAGGGGGAGCTCATCGGGGATTGCAGCGATCTCGACGACGTGGTGGTCATCCGTCAGGACGGCATCCTGCAGGTGAGCAAGGTGACGGCGAAGGCCTTCTTCGGTAAAAACCTGTTGTACGTCGGGGTGTGGAAGCGGGGGGATGAGCGTTCGGTGTTCAACTGCATCTACCTCGATGGCGAAACAGGCCGAAGCTTCGCCAAGCGCTTCAATGTGACGTCCATCACCCGCGACCGCGAGTATCCCATCACCAAGGGTACGCCCAAGTCCCGCGTGTTGTACCTCAGTGCCAACCCCAACGGGGAAGCGGAGGTGGTGACGGTGCATCTCAGGCCCAGCCCCCGGCTCAAGAAACTTCGGCTGGACTTGGACTTTGCCGAGCTCGCGGT
>JBEEPJ010000228.1:0-3074 GCA_041191165.1 Bacteroidota bacterium
GGCCGCGCGATCAGCAGGCGGCAGTTGTTGGTGCCAAGATCGATCGCGGCAAAGGCCTGGCGGTGATAGGGAAGATCGCGCCCGTCAAAGCCACGCCCGGGTCGCGGGGCATCGGGGTATGTCTGGCCGCCGGATTCGCGGGCGTCCGAAGCCAAACGCGACTCTGCTAACCTCACCGGCTCAGATTTCTTCGCCCAGACGCATGGCCACCGACCCCACCTTCTCCGGCGGCTTCTCGCCCAACCCGGCGGATGCGACTGTGGACGTGCGCTGGCCGGACGGCGACCCCGAGGTGCGGGTCTTCTCCATGACGGGCCAGGAGGTCCTGGCCGGCCCGCGCTCGGCCGTGGGCGACCGATGGGACGTTTCGCACTGGCCCGCAGGGGTGTACCTGGCGCTTATTTGGGAGGGCGGTGCGGGAAAGGCGGTGCGGCTGGTGGTGGAGTAGGGGGAAGGGGGATTTGGCCTGCAAAGTGCAACCCCCATGCGAAGAGGTGCGTAACGGGGTGAAAAAATGACCCCATGTGCTCGATTGCTGCGCTCCTGAACGCGACCGCCACGGACGCGTCCGACCGGTTGATGGTATTGTCGGTTTCGAAACAACAGCGCCACCGCGGCCCGGATTGGAGCGGCATCTACCAGGACGAGCGGACGGTCATCGCCCATGAGCGGCTGGCCATCGTGGACGTGACCAGCGGGGCGCAACCGCTGCGCGATCCGGACACGGGCGCTGTGCTGGCGGTCAACGGGGAGATTTATAACCACAAGGCGCTGCGCACGGGAGAGGCGGCGGATTTTCCATACCAAACCGGCAGCGACTGCGAGGTCATCCTAGCGCTCTATCGCAAGCACGGAGCCGGTTGTGTGCACCATTTGCATGGGATGTTTGGCTTCGTGTTGTACGAGCCTGCGACGGGGGCCTGGCTCATCGGCCGCGATCCCATCGGCATCATTCCGCTGTACTATGGCCACGACGCGCGGGGCCGGCTCATGGTGGCGTCGGAGATGAAGGCCCTCGCAGAGGCTTGCGTAGATGTGCAGGAGTTCCCGGCCGGGCACACCTGGTCGTCCGCCGACGCGGCCCCCGTCCGATACTACGAGCGGGAATGGATGCAGTGGGACACGCTGCCCCGCTCGGCGGCCACCCCGGCCGATGTGCGGGAGGCGCTGACGGCGGCGGTTCGGAGCCACCTGATGAGCGACGTGCCCTACGGCCTGCTCATCAGCGGGGGCTTGGACTCGTCGGTGGTGGCCGCCATCGCCATGCAGTTTGCCCGCAACCGGGTGGAGGACGACGGCGCAACGGAGGCCTGGTGGCCCCGGGTGCACAGCTTCAGCATAGGCCTGGCCGGCAGCCCCGACGTCGCCGCCGCCGAGAAGGTGGCCGCCCACATCGGCACCGTCCACCACAGCCTCTCCTTCACCATCCAGGAGGGCATCGACGCCCTAGAGGACGTCATCCGGCACGTCGAAACCTATGACGTGACCACCATCCGCGCCTCCACCCCCATGTACCTCATGGCCCGCCAAATCAAAGCCATGGGCATCAAGATGGTGCTGAGCGGCGAAGGCGCCGACGAACTCTTCGGCGGCTACCTGTACTTCCACCTGGCGCCTGACGCCCGGGAATTCCATGAAGAAACCGTGCGCAAAGTGCTGGCCCTCAGCAAGTACGATTGTTCACGTGCAAACAAGTCGATGATGGCCTGGGGCATCGAAGCCCGCGTTCCTTTCCTCGACACCCCCTTCATCGATTTCGCGATGCGCATGGACCCGGCCCTGAAAATGGGCGGAGGGGGCAAAATCGAGAAGGAGATCATCCGCAAGGCTTTCGAGGATGTGTTGCCCGAGGAAATCGTCTGGCGCCAGAAGGAACAGTTTTCCGATGGGGTGGGCTATGGCTGGATCGATGCGCTCAAGGACCTTGCGGCTACCCAGGTGACCGACGAAGAACTCGCCCGCGCCTCCGTCCGCTTCCCCATCAACCCGCCCATGAACAAGGAGGGCTACTACTACCGTACCATCTTCGAGCGGCTCTTCCCTTCCGCCGCCTGCGCGGCCACGGTCCCCGGCGGCAAATCCGTCGCTTGCAGCACCGAGAAGGCCCTCGAATGGAGCGCCTCCCTCGCGAACGTCAACGACCCCTCAGGCCGCGCCGTCGCCGGCGTCCACCGCTCCGCCTACAAGGGCAAGTAACGGCCGCCCCCGGCTGCCGCAATGCTCAGGGACAGTCTGTGGCAAACTCGCTCAGTAGCTGCAGCAGGTCTTCTACACCCACGAATCCGTTGCCATTCACATCCGCGGGACAGTCAGACGATAAGGTACCCACGCATTGCCCCGTGGCCGCGTCCCAAACCGTCCAAGGCCCGCAGGCGCTCTGGGCAGCGCTGGCTTGCACCCCTGTGAGATAATCCGGGTGGATGACGCAGGTTTGTGCTGCTGCATCCCAAACCATGCCCTCCCCGCAAAACGCCGCCCCAGCCCCACAATCGGCGCTCCCCGCGGGCGGGTACACACACGGCGCTGCGCACACCGCCGCCGCATCGTAGTTGCACGCCGCTGCCTCCATGCACCCCGGCACCGCATCCGCCGGCGCACACGACCCATCGTCGCAACCTGCTTCCGGATTGAAGTTGCACGCCGCCGGGTCTGTGCACCCCGCCTCCACGCAAGTCCCATCGTTCGAATTCGCCTCCTGGTTAAAATTGCAGGCGCTTTCGTCGGTACAGCCAGGAACGAGAGTCGCACCATAGCAGAGAGCCATGACTTCGTCGTTGGATAATGCCCTATCCCAAATTCCAAAATCATCAATGAAGCCCACAAATGACTCATTACTGATGCCCTGCCCTATTTTGAGTGTATGACCTTCCCACGAGTTGTTTTGATTTGGATTATCCGTCGGAGATTCAGAGAATACCAAGCCGCCATCCAAGTAAACCGTCACCATACCCACCTCGGGATTGGCGATGTAAACCAGATGATGCCATGCATTGTCGGTGCCATAACTCAACCCCACGGCATTGTATGCCTTTTCCTCAAACTGCATCCAGCAATCAAATTGGTTATTCCCGTAA
>JBEEPJ010000229.1:0-3040 GCA_041191165.1 Bacteroidota bacterium
TTACATGGAAGTCCAAATCCACCCAACAAAACCAATAAATCCGCCACCGTCACAGCCCCATTTCCGTCCAAATCCGAAGCACAATCCCCATCATCCCCCGGCCAAACACAAGTTCCATCATCCCACCAAGCCCCTGCAACATAGCCTTCCGCGAGTGGATAGGTACAACCTTGTGTCAAACCCGGAAGCGGACATGGGCCCAAACTCTGCCAACAAAAAGGCCCCAACTGCGTGTCAGTTGGATTCATAGGCAAGGTGCGCAATGGCGAAAACTCGGGTATCCCGCCATGCTGGAAATAATAACTCAATCCCTCTTGAGCAGAAAACGCAGCACGGTAATGCCCCAACAATCCGGGTTCCATGGCATGCATCGATCCATCCACCACCACAAACAAAGGCCCCGCTGCCGGGGCAGGCATTTGCAGTCGCACCTCCCACAACTGACTCGGCGCCTCTGAACCTGAACACGCTTGACATGCGTTGAAGCAATACGCTGGCGTCGTAACCGGTTCATCGGTCACCTGAACAAACCGATTTACATAAGTCACCCCGGCGCCATACGTGGCAATTCCACAGGGTACGTCCGGCGAAAAGTTCTCGATCAGACCATTCCAACCATTGGTGGTGAACTTGAACTCATGCAGCCCAGGCGGTAGCGGACGGGTGCGCAGCCAGAGCCCGTTCCCGGCGTGCACCATCGGTTCGCAGCCCCCGCACCAGTTGTTAAACGAGCCGTTGAGGTAGACGATATCGCCGGGCCCCAGTGCCTCTGCGGAGACATCCACGCGAAACTGCACCGGCTGCTCCACCGTGGGAAGGGGATGCCAGCGAACCCAATCGACGCGCATGGTCTGAGGAAAGGAGGTCGAGGCGTTGGGCGATCCCGGCCAGTTGCCTCCTACGGCAACATTGAGCAACAGGTGGTAATCTTCGTCGAACAGCCATTCGAAATTGGGGTTCACCTGCTGGCGGCTCACCTCGAAATACACTTCGCCGTCCACCGTCCATTGGATGAAATCCGGCCACCAATTGACCCCAAACACGTGAAATCCATCCGTCCAGTCGCCGTCCGCCGCCGCGACCGACCCCCCGAGGGAGTATAGGTTGGGCAGTGCTCCCTGGTGGCAGGTGCCGTGCAAAGTGCCCGGTTGGGAGCCGACGATCTCCATGATGTCTATTTCTCCAGGCCAAACCCCATTCTCCCGCAACATCCAAAAGGCCGGCCAAATGCCCTGTCCGGTAGGCAGATCGATGCGGGCCTCCACGCGACCGTAGCGACCATATCGCAGGTTGCGCGACTTGAGGCGCGCCGAGGTGTAAGCCGGTCCTCCCGCCGGGCCAGGCTTCGCGACAATGTGCAGCATGCCATCCGACACATAGACATTCCCCGGATCATTCGTGTAGGTCTGCAACTCATTGTTTCCCCACCCCGACAATCCCTGTGCTGCCCCTGTCCCCAAGTCAAATGCCCAGTTGGTCAAATCCACCGAAGTCCCGTTGAATTCATCGCCCCAACCTTGCACCGCGCTGCCCCCTTGCGCCCAAGTGCAATTGGACACACCGGCCATCACACTCAGCGCCAGCAAGGTGGAGTAGAAGAGGTTTGGGCCTGACATACGGAACAAGTTACGACACCGGGCGAAACGTTAAACAAGTAGCTCCGCGAAACCCGCCCCCCCCGGGTCGCGTATTCTGGGCCTGTTGCCCTCATTCCCTTCAATTCCAACAAAATGCATTCCGAAATTCTGACCATTTTCATCGGATATGAACCCAAGGAAACCATTGCATTTCATGCAGCCGTTCAGTCCATCATGCAGCATGCCACAAGGCCTGTGTGCATTCTTCCACTTCACCTTCAGAACCTCAAGTCCCACTTGTGGCGGGAACGCGACCCCAAACAATCGAACGAATTCAGCTTTTCCCGCTTCTTGGTACCCCACCTCATGGGGTACGAAGGCTGGGCGCTGTTCATGGATTGCGATATGATGCTCCGGGAGGACATCTACCAGTTGTTTCCCGAAATCGCAACCCAAGGCGAGAAGGCCGTTTACGTGGTCCAGCATGACTACGAGCCCCGGGAAGGCTTGAAATATCTGAACACCGTGCAGTACGCCTACCCGCGCAAAAACTGGTCCTCTTTCGTCTTGTGGAACTGCGCCCACCCCGCCCATCGGGCAGTGACAGCGGAATGGGTGAACCAAGCATCAGGGTTGGAATTGCATCGATTCACTTGGTTGAAGGATGAAGAGATTGGTTCCCTCGACATCCGTTGGAACTGGCTGGTGGGCGACTATTGCAATCCCCCCGAAAAGGTCGCGAATGTTCACTGGACCAACGGCGGCCCGTACTTTCATGGAAATGAGGGCGTGGACTTCAGCCCAGAATGGTTTGCGCAGCGGGAAAAAGTAAATTACTGTGCCCAGGTCGCTCCGCCCTCCAACCCCTCCAGGTCATGACTCCATCTCATTCTGGCGCCAGGCCCCGGCTCATTCTCGTCGGCAGTGCCCCCATCCGGTGGAACTTGGGCGCATTCGTTGACAGCTGCGACCTCATCATCCGTTGCAACGATGCCAAGAGCCTCGGGGGAAACGCGGGAAACCGCACGCATGTGCTCTGCCTTGACAATACGGGTACAGTTGAAACCAACCGGTTTTGTCGTGAGACACGACTTCAGTCCCGATCGCGCTTCCCGGAATGGAAAGAGGTTTGGTTTAGCAAACCCTCCAGTGACGTTTCCACTGCCATATTGCAGAACAACGGGCTCGAGCACCTGCCGGCCTACTTTGTCTCGGAAGCCATGCGGCAGCAGATGGAAATCCGGCTCACCCAAGTCGCCCGCCGGCCCTTCAGGATCCCAAGCACCGGGTTTTGTGCTTTCTGGTATGTGCTGCATGAAGAACGTTTTCGTGACTACGAAAAGGTGGTGACCGGTTTTTCATTTGAAGTGTGGGACGGCCATCCGCAAGATGCAGAGCGCAAAATCATGTTGGATATCTGCGATACACACCCCGATTTCACATTCCTGCCGGTAGCTAGGCAC
>JBEEPJ010000230.1:0-3028 GCA_041191165.1 Bacteroidota bacterium
AGTACCGGCTTCCGCTCTTGTCATTCCGGGTGTAGTGTCCATCCCAGGGATAAGTCCGGCGATCGGAGACCAATTCGTTGTAGGTGTTGCCGCCCAGCGCGAGTGCAGCATACTCCCACTCTGCCTCCGTCGGGAGTCGATAAGCGGGCAGAAGTACGCCATCCTCGAGCTTCACGTTGCGAAACCCGGAGGAACCCGGACGGAAATCCCGAAGGCCTTCAGCCACCAACTCCGGCTGGTATTGACCGGTGTAATAAGCTTCGGTGGTGAAGTGGTTTCCATCAGCCTGCGCTTCGGGGTTGTGGGCAATCAGCCCTTCGCGGACGAGGATTTGTTCGTTGACCCGATCCGTCCGCCACTTGCAGAAGTCGTTCGCCTGCACCCAGGACACGCCCACGACGGGGTAGTCGCGGTAGGAGGGATGGCGCAGGTAGTAATTCACATAAGGCTCATTGTAGGCCAATTTCTGGCGCCATGCCAAGGTGTCCGGCAACGCGCGCTGGAGAATTTCGGGATAGCTTCCCCCGTAAATCCGCTCCAGCCAGTACATGTACTCCAACCAATAGGCGTTGGAAACCTCCGTTTCGTCCATGTAAAAGGAAGAAACCGTCACCCGGCGTGGGATGTTGTTCCATTCGAACGTAACATCATCCTCCACCTGTCCCATGGTGAATGTCCCCCCTTCGATGAATACAAGTCCGGGTCCCGTTTCCTGTTCTTGGTTGTAGGACTTTTCAAAGCCGCCGTTTAAGGGGTCGTTGTAAGCCCAGCCGGTAGCACCGGATCGGTCCTTCATGCAACCCGTTGAGGAGAGGGCTGCGATGCTGACTGCTGCCAGCTGCAAACGCGAAATTTTCCAGGTCATTTCAGCGAGGTTGTGCCTTTAATACGCAACGATGAGGCTTTTTGTTGTGAGCGCGCAATGATAGTTCTGAAATCAGAATGCCGGGCAGTTGATGGTCCGGAATTTTGAACGCTTGCCTTTGCAATCAAATTGGATGGTCATGCTCACCTCATGCGCCCCTCCGGTTGCCGGGGTCAATTCTGAAACCGTCACATCGTAGCTGTAGCCGAATCGAACGACATCGGATTCCAAGCCCAAGGTCACGATGAACGCATCGCGGTAGTCCGTGAACAGGATTCCGCGATACCAGATGCCACCGACCAATGGACCCTTCTTGACATAGGTTCCGATGTTGAGCTGTTGAAACTCTCCTTGTCTCCGGTACAAGATGTTGGGGGAGATGGTGGCCAAGACGCCGGTCACATTGCGCTGCAGCGGGAGAACTGCGCCCCCGTGCACCGTGTATTTCATGGGCAGGCGGCTGGTGCCCACCACCAAGGATTCATTGGGTTCATTGAGGTGATGGACGGCAACGCCACCGTAGAACTTTTCGCTGAAACCGAGCAGTCCTGCACTGAAGTCTACGTTTTGTACGGTTCCACCCCGCGGAATGTCCTGCGTTTCGTAGATGAACCCCCGGCGCGGGTCAATCATGTCACCGAAGGTGAGCCGGTCCCAGTCGAGGGCCTTTTGGAGGTAGGTCACCTGCATGGCCGCTTTGAGCGAGAACTTGCGGGTCACCGCCTGTTGGTAGCTGTAAATGCCGCTCACCGTGGTGGTGGATAGCGTTCCCCGCCCGGCTTGGTCGTTGAGCACGATGAACCCCAATCCGCCGGAGAGGGACTCCACGTGTTGGTCGTAGGCGGCGGCGGTGGTGACGTAAGAGCCGCTCATCGCCGGCCACTGGTTGCGGTAGGACATGGTCAACCGCGGACACCGCGCAGTGCCGGCAAACGCCGGATTCAAGTAGAGCGGATTCGCGTAGTACTGCGTGAATTCCGGGTCTTGTGCGTGGGATTCGGTCGGAATCGCCAGCCACCCCGCGAGGAGCAGCAAAATACCGGCCGAAAACGGCGTGAGAAGGACTGTTGTTCTTTGCATCATGGCGGCGTGAACCAATGAACCCACAATAATAGAGAAAAAAATGGTTTGATTGATTTTTGCAGACCAAACCCGACAAATCTTCCGAACTTTCGATTCGATTGAGTGGAGGGATGGACGCGGCTCAGACAATACCCTTTGAAGAACGCACGTTGATGCCCATGTGTTGCATGAAAACGACGAAAAATGAATGGCTTAATGAGTTGGGTGGAGCGGTTCGTTGGTAGGAAGCGTCCCCTCCGGCATTCGTGGGTCCTGGCCTGGGCGCTCTGGGGAGGAGTCGGCCAGGTCGCAGCGCAGTCCATTCCCTGGGAGTGGAGTGGGACCTGGTGGCGGGCGGCAGACACGCTCGACGGCAGACCGGGGGTTCCGGTGGGGGAGTGGGGGCTTGAGGATGCCGCCTGGCGGGAGGAAATTCCCTGGTTGGATGGGGTGGTGGTCCAACCCGGCGGAGCGGCATCGGCGGATTGGGTGGTGCAGAATTGGGATGCGGTGCCGGTGGATGCCGGCGATTTGACGGACCGGCAACGTGCCATTTTGATGGCGCAGCAGGGCGGATGGGAGGAACTGGCCGAGTCGTTTTTCGTGCCGGGGGGGAAGGAGCGCGGGGCGTTTTTTCATTGGGCGGTGCCAGCCCTGCGATGGAACGCAGCGGCGGGGGGCTTCGAGCGATTGGTGGGCGCATCGGGGTGGGTCGATTTCGCTTCAGGTGCTGGAGGGGGAGGGGAGCGATGGCAGGATTGGCCCGAAACCTCCCCGCTCGCCGGGGAGGGGGTGTTCCGGATAGCGGTGGCCCGCAGCGGGGTGTATCAGTTGGATGCGGACTTTTGGGGAGAAGCGGGGGTGGATCACGGGCAACTGGATCCTCGTCGGGTGGTGATCTACGGCAATGGGGGGTTGCCGCTGCCCATGTCGAATGCGGTCGAGCGACCCCTGGGGGTGCGTACGGTGGCGGCGCAATGGCGGGGCGCTCAGCCAGATGTTTGGGGGGAGGATGACGCATTGTTCTTCTATGCGCAGGGGCCGGATGCGTCAGGATGGGATGCTGTGGCGCAGGCGTACCGGCATGCCCGGCATCCCTGG
>JBEEPJ010000231.1:0-3027 GCA_041191165.1 Bacteroidota bacterium
ACTGCTCTTTTGAATTTCATAGATTGGGGAAATATAGACGCTGGATAACCTGAGCAGAATTGCAATATTTCATCACCATACCGCAAGGTGTGAAGTTCATTTGAATAAATTTTTTCATTACTGGCTTGACGATTCTTTTGAAAATAGCCGATATTTAAAATTTTAATACAAAGAAGTCTGGGAGTAGGTTTGGCATGTCAAACGTCGCCACCTATTCAACCAAATATATATGACCCAGGACGTTTTATTGAAGAAAGAAATTTGTAAAAACTTTATGCTCCCCAACGAAAAACTGCCCCAGGCAGAGGGAGCTGCTGTGCGGTATGTGAAGGCGGTGAGGCTGCTGGAGAAGCAGTCGGGACTGCGCGATGGAGCGGGGTGGGAGCGGGCGTGGAAGGAGTGGATGGAAAGGGAAGGGGCGCCGGTGTTGTCCGTGGAGGCGGTGGCGCAGTTGATGCGGCGCTATGCGGTGGACCCGGCGATTTTTCAGGACTTGGCCACGTTCCTGCGTGAGACGCGGGGCGGGAAGGTGGACGCGCGGTTGTGGGGGTATGTGATTCGGTATTCGGGGAAGGACGGTGCACCTGCGGATTGGCGCACGTGGAGGCTGCGGGCACTCGCCCGGCTGGCCCAAGCGGCGGCGCAGGGAAAGGAGGGCGAAGCCATCCTGGGGTGTTGTGAGCAGGTGTTGAAGTGTGGTTACAAGCCCGGGCGGCCGAGCCGCTTGGTGATGCGCTGGAAGCGGGGCGACGGGTCGATGGTCCAGTTCCTGGTGGAGCAGGTGGCCGCGATGGCGAAGCAGGGGTGTGCAGCGACGGACATCTGTGGGGTAGTCCAACGGTACATCGGTGGGGCAGCGCGCGAAACGCGCACCGCAACCCCAGCCCAGGACGCGGCTTTCTTCGCAGATTTCCAACGCCTCATCCCGGTCGAGACCCTGACCCGCTGCACCCCTGAGGCGGTGCGGGCCATGCGGTGGATCTACCGCCGCCGTCCCAACCTCTTCCGGGCGCTGCCCGCCATCGAACCCGGAAAGTGGGACGGAGACCGTATCGTTTGGGCCATGTTCACCGCGTTTCGGGTGCCGCCGTCTTTCGTCAATCGGCTGTTGACGAAGCGGTTGGATAGTGAAGAACTGTGTTGGTTCGAGCACATGCTCCTGGGCGGCAGCCTGCAATCGGCGCCCGGTTTGCCCTTCCCGGTGACCCGCAAGGTGGCCCATGCCTTCCTGCACTATCCGGATTCGGAAATGCACCTGAATTTGACCGAGATGCTGGTGTTTTTAACGCTTCAAGTTCGCACGGGCGATGTGGATTATGCGATGCAATCCAGTCGAATCCGCTGGACGCCAGGTTCGAAGGTGTTTTGGCTGGAGACCCTGACCTTCCTGCATGGGCGGGGGGTGGGCGCCCATGAGGTGATGCAGGTCATCGACTACATAGCGGCGGTGCACGTCGTCGGTGGGCGCCCCATTCAATGGCGCACGCAGACCGCTCGATCGTTGATGGTGCGGGTACACGACTGGCACATGAGCGCCTTCTCGCGTGCCTTCTGGAACTATCCGAATTACACGTTGCCGCTGGCCCGGATCGAGGGCGTGGACTTGGAGAAGCATGGTTTTCCTTATGCCATAAACCAAATCCGCTCCACCCGCTCCCTTTTCAACGAGGGCCGCATGCTGCAGCACTGTGTCTTTTCGTACCACTCCCATTGTCGGGAGGGAAGGTGTTACATCTTCTCCATGAAAGTCCGCAAGGAGAGCGGGAAGTGGGCGCACACCTTGACCATCGAGGTCGAGGGCAAGCGGGTGGTTCAGGTCCGGGGATTGCGCAACCGGCTGCCCACCTTGGTCGAGCTGGAGGCCGTGCAGTTCTGGGCGTTCCGCGCGGGTTATTCCGTCGCAGAATTCCTCCCCAGGATGGTGGCCTGACCCGCTTAAACCCCCAGGCACCCCAGAGGTACCACCCAAACGCCGTCCGCCCGCCGGTACGCGTACACCCCCCCCGTCAACACCATCAAGAACGCCGGCGCCCCCATCTTGACCTCGTCCACCCGCTGGGCCAGGGCGAGCAGGTGGCGCGCGGCCGTTTCGATGGCACTCTGGCCCAGTTTCACCTCAATGGCCCCCCAGCGGCCATCGCGCAGGCGGAGAATCAAGTCGGCTTCGAGTCCTGATTTGTCCCGGTAATGGAAAACATCCCCATCCAGGTGCGAAGCGTACACCCGCAAGTCGCGGGTGCAGAGCGACTCGAAGAGCAACCCCAAGGTCTCCATGTCCTCTAGCAGCGCCTGAGGCCTCGCGCGCATCACCGCCGTGGCGATGGAGGGATCGACGAAATGGCGCTTCGCTGACGTGCGAATGGCGGTCTTGGAACGCAGCGACGGCAACCAAGCCGGAACATCCTCCACCACGAAGATGCGTTCCAGCGCATTCAGGTACGTGGCCACCGTGCGTTCTGACAGCTGCAGGGCTGTGGCTTCCAGGTCGCCCAGCAGGGTGGGGTAGTTCGCCATCGTAGCGATGTTTCGCGCCAGCGAGCGCAGCAGCAACCGGACCCGCTCCGGGTTCTTTTCTACGCCATCCACTTCTGAGACATCGTGTTGAATCAGCGATTCCACATAATCGTTGGCGGTGCGCAAAGCCGCATCGCCCTTGCGTTGGATCCCCGCAGGCCATCCGCCGCGACAAATCAGGTAGGCATAGTCCTCAACGCTCAATTTCGATTGGCTTCCCGCGTCCTCCTGCACGCCGTCCAGAAGGGCCTGCAATGACACCTCCCCATGCGACTCTCCGGACTCCAACAGGCTCATGGTGCGCATCTTGAGCCGCGCGATGCGCCCGGTTCCGGTATGCATCACGGCATGGTCTCGGGGAACAGCTGAGCCCGTGAGAATGAAGGCTCCCACGTCTCCGCGCCGATCCACCTCGTAGCGAACGGCGTCCCATAGCACCGGCGCCACCTGCCATTCATCGATCAACCGCGGTGAAGCTCCTTGCAAGAGGAGGGAGGGTTTCGTGTCTGCTAA
>JBEEPJ010000232.1:0-3001 GCA_041191165.1 Bacteroidota bacterium
CCGAGGAGGGTCGTCGCCGTGGTGCTGTGCACCTGGACTTCCACGTAATCTCCGGGCAGGCAGCTGCCCTTGGGGAAAACCACCACCGCATTGTCCGAGGTCCGGCCCTGAAATTCGTCGTCGCGCTTGCGTGAGGTCCCTTCGACAAGCACCTTGTATCGACCTCCGGCATGGGCCGCCGTGCGCTCCGTACTGTGCTGCAACTGCAGCGCGATGATCTCCTGCAGCCTGCGGCCCTTGACCTCCTCCGGCACATCATCCTCAAACTTGCGCTCGGCGAGCGTCTTGGGACGTTCACTGTACTTGAACATATAGGCCATCTCGAAGCGGACCTCATTCAGCAGGGACAACGTCGCTTGATGTTCCTCCTCCGTCTCGCCGCAGAACCCCGCGATGATGTCCGTGGAGATGGCCGCCTCGGGCAGGATGCGCCGGATGGCTGCGATGCGGTCGAGATACCACTCCCGGGTGTAGCCCCGGTTCATGCGCTTGAGCACGCCGGAATCGCCCGACTGCACCGGCAGATGGATGTACTTGCACAGGTTTTCGTGGCGGGCGATGGCATGGAGGACATCGTCCGTCATGTCCTTGGGATGGCTCGTGGAGAAGCGCACCCGCAGGTCGGGGTGCACGGCGGCGACCCGTTCGAGCAGCTCTGCAAAGCGCACCACCGGCTGATCGGGGTCCTTGATTTCGCCCTTGTTGTCGATGTTCCACTTGTAGCTGTCTACGTTTTGGCCTAGAAGCGTGACCTCGCGATAACCCTGTTCGAAAAGGGAACGCGCCTCCTCCACAATCGTCTGCGGATCCCGGCTGCGCTCGCGCCCCCGCGTGAAGGGCACGACGCAAAAACTGCACATGTTGTCGCAGCCGCGCATGATGCTGATGAAAGCCGTCACCCCGTTCGCGTCGAGCCGCACCGGACTGATTTCCGCGTAGGTCTCTTCACGGCTCAGCAGGACATTGACCGCTTTCTGGCCGTCGGAGGCCAAATCCACCAACCGCGGCAAATCCCGATACGCATCCGGCCCCACCACCAGATCGACGAGCTGCTCCTGCTCCAAAAGCTGTTCCCGCAGCCGCTCCGCCATGCAGCCGAGCACGCCCACCACGAGGTGCGGCTTGTGGCGCTTCTCCCCCTTGAGGGTCTGCAACCGCTTGCGCACGCGCTGCTCAGCCTGGTCGCGGATGGCGCAGGTATTGAGCAGTACGAGATCCGCCTCCTCCAAATCCCGGGTGGTGGCATAGCCCGCCTCGCCCAAGATGCCGGCGACGATCTCCGAGTCGCTGAAGTTCATCTGGCATCCGTAGCTCTCGAGGTACAATTTCCGCGTGGCCGCCAACGGCGCGGGCCCGGGAACCACCGTCGGGGTGCCCTGAAGCGATTCGTCCAACATATCGTGCGATGCCATTTCCATGAGTCTGCCGCGAAGATACGAAACGCCCAACTGACAAATTGTCCGAAAATCGATTCGATATCAGGGAGGAGCTGCAGTCAGGTGGTCGAGGCGGTAGATGCGCGTGGAGCCGAGGGCCGCGACTGGATGGTCGAGCGCCGCGCCCCAGTCGCCCCGGTCGAGGAAGTCGGGCCGGTTGACGATGAGGAACCGGGCACCTTGGTCCGCCGCCCACTGCGCCCGTGCGCCGGCTTGCAGGTGGTCCTCATAGAGTCCGGTGAAGCCCTTGCGGCGCAGCATCGTCAGGGTGATGTTGGGGCTGGGGTCCGGGAGCGAGAGCACCAGGTCGTTCGGCCCCACGCCCAGCGCATCCAGCTCCGGGGCCAGCCGCTCGAGCGGCTCGAGGTATTTCGCATGCTCCGCATGAAACCGCCGGGCATCCTGCCACGCCCAATTGCCCACGATGGGGCGGATCCAGCGGGGGGGGGAGGGGTCGAGCTTGATGCGGGTTTCGGCGGTGGTGTGGAGGGTTTGGCCGATAAAAATCAACGCCACGCCCACCTGCGCGACCCGGAACGTACGCACGGGCCAGAGCAGCGCCACGAGCAGCCACGGCGTGAGCAGATGCACCTCCATCAGGTAGTAGTCATGTTCACGGAAGTTCTTGAACCACAGCGCGAAATAGACGCAAAGCGCCAGGCCGAGCACCCCTGCGATAGCTCCGACCCCCGCGGGCAGCGGCGTGCGCACCTCCGCAAGTTGCCGTGCGCGCTGGAAGATGGCCGTCCCGGCGCCGAGGATGCACAGAGCAAGCACCGTATATCGGTGGTACAGCTGCGGAAGCCGGAGGGTTTTGAAGGTAGCCCAAACCGCCTCAGGATCCACCGTAGCCCATACCGGCCGGAAGGTGGTCAAGAAGTACACCGATCCCGAATGGGCGTTGTAGGATTTGGCCCACAACACCCAAATGCCGCCCAGCACCACGGGCACCAGGAGCAGCAGGGCACCCCCGGGCCCCACCAACCGAGGGCCCCAAAAACCCATCGCACCGGTCGACGCCGGAGACCGTCGGATCGCCCGCAGCCAGAAGGGCCAAGCGAGCGGAATCAGGCCCAGGACCATCGTGGGACGCAGCAAGACCGCCATGGACAGCGCGGTGACAGCCCCCCACCACCAAGCGCCCCGCGCCCCACGGCTCTGGCCGTCCCACGACCACCGCCCGACCGCCGCCCAGCCGAGAAAGACGCACCCGAGCGCCGAGATGTTGACGAGGGAATTGGGGCCGTAGTAGGTGGTCAGCGGGGAGAGCAGCAGAAAAGCGCCCACCGCACTCGCGAGCAGCCCGTCCCCGGTGGAGCGGGCGAGCCAGCCGCGCAGGGCCGTTAACCCCGCCAGCCAGAAGAACAAATTGGTCCAGCGCAGGGTCCATGGCAGCGGTTCGCCGCCGAGTTTCCAGAGGGCCGCGTTCATATAATATAGTATAGGGAACTCCCCTGCTCCCTTCCCCTCCACCCCGTGCTGCAGGTGAATCGCGGGTTCCCAGAAGCGCATGCCGTCCCCGAAGTAGTTCAACGTTTGGGACAAGGCGTCTGCCTGACGCCACT
>JBEEPJ010000233.1:0-2984 GCA_041191165.1 Bacteroidota bacterium
CTTCGTCACCTCCGGCATCCGGCTGGGCACCCCCGCGGTCACCACCCGGGGCCTCCTGCCCGCCGACATGGTGCGCCTGGCCGACTGGATCGACGCCGTAGTATCGGCCCCGGACGACGCTTCCCTCCTGCGCGACATCGGCGCCCAGGTCCAGGACCGGATGTCGGGGCTCCCGATCCACGCCTGACCCGCGGGGAGAATTGAGAACTGAGAATTGAGGTTCGTGCGAAGCGCGTTCTCAGCGCGAAGCGCAGCGCTAGGCGGGCCAACGCTCGGCCATGAGCAGCAGCGAAATCCCCATCGCAGCGCCGCAGACCACGAGCTGCTGTTCACGCTCCTGGACGCCGAGGCGGCGGGAGAGCGAAGCGAGTGAGAGGAGGACGAGGAGGATGAGGATTTGGCCTGACTCCACCCCGAGGTTGAAGCGCAACAGGGGCATCAAAATCGAGGCGCCCGGCTCGGACATGATGCGGAAGAAGGAGGAGAAGCCCAGTCCGTGGATGAGTCCGAAGGCCACCGTGATGGCGTAAACCCCCGCGGTGGCGGCGCGGCGCTGGGCATCGCGGCGGGCTTGCAGGGCAGCCGTCAGAAAGATGGTCAGGGGGATGAGGAACTCCACCCAGTCGCCCGGGACTTGCACGAGGTTGAGGCCGGCGAGCAGCAGGGTCAGGGAGTGGCCCACGGTAAAGGCGGTGACGATGCCCACGAGCCGCAGGGACTGCCGCAGGTCGGCGAAGGCCACCAAGGCCAGCAGGTACAACATGTGGTCGTAGCCGCCCAGGTCCGTGATGTGCTCCAGTCCCAAAATCCATTCACGCATGGCGGAAGTCGGGGTTGAGGTCGTATTGATAGATGTCGAAGGGGTGCTCGTTGCGGGCGTCGCGGGGCTGTTGGTGCAGCACGGTTCGGGTCCAGCGCTCGGCGGGGAAGTCCGGGAAGAAGGCGTCGCCCTCGGGGGTGGCGTGGACGTGGGTCAGGTACATCCGCGAGGGCAAGGCCAGAGCCAGGGCCAGGGTGTAGATTTGGGCGCCGCCGATGATGAAGCACTCGGTTTCGCCCGCCTGCCGAGCCCAGTCGAGGGCGGAATGCAGGTCGGTGAAGACCTCCGCGCCCGGGGCCGTGTAGCCGGCGTTGCGGCTGATGATGCCGTTGGGGCGGTCGGCCAGCGGCCGGAAGCGCTCAGGGATGGACTCGAAATTGCGGCGGCCCATCAGGACGTGGTGGCCGCGGGTGGTCTCCGAGAAGAACTGCATGTCATCGCGCAGCCGCCAGACCAGGTCGTTGTCCCGGCCGATGACCCCGTTTTGAGCTACGGCGGCAATCATGGATATACGCATGATTTCCAATCTGTTGCAGGTCAAACCGACACCGCCCCCGCGATGTGCGGATGCGGATCGTACGACTCCAGGGTGAAGTCCTCGTACCGGAAGGCGAACAGGTCCGTGACGTCAGGGCGCAGCCGCATGGTGGGCAGCGGGCGCGGCGCGCGGGTGAGTTGCTCCTGGGCTTGCTCCACGTGGTTGAGGTAGAGGTGGGCGTCGCCGAAGGTGTGGATGAACTCGCCCGGCTGCAGGCCGCTGACCTGCGCCACCATCATCGTCAGCAGGGCGTAGCTGGCGATGTTGAAGGGCACCCCGAGGAAGATGTCCGCAGAACGCTGGTACAGCTGGCAGTTGAGGCGCCCGCCAGACACGTGAAACTGGAACAGGCAGTGGCACGGGGGCAGCGCCATGTCCTCGATGAACGAGGGGTTCCAGGCGGTGATGACGTGCCGGCGGCTGTAGGGGTTGTGTCGCAGGGCGTGGAGGAGCTGGGAGATTTGGTCTACATGCGTGCCATCCGGATGGGGCCAACTCCGCCACTGATACCCGTACACCGGGCCCAAGTTCCCCTGCTCATCCGCCCACGCATCCCAAATCTTCACGCCATGCTGCTGCAAATAGGCCACGTTCGTGTCGCCCTGCAAGAACCACAGCAGCTCATGGATGATGGACTTGACGTGCAACTTCTTGGTGGTCAGCAGCGGAAAGCCGTCCGTGAGGTCCATCCGCATCTGATAGCCGAAGACGCCCAAGGTGCCGGTACCGGTGCGGTCCTCCCGCCGCTCGCCGTGCTGGAGCACGTGCTTCAACAAGTCATGATACACTTGCATGGCTTCAAAGATAGGTGGCTTACGAGGTGGACTCGTGCAATCGGGCCCGCTTGAAAAGCCACTCGATCAACAGGAGATGCACAATGAGGGCGGCGTGCAGCGGCAGCAAATACAGCGGCCAGCCCCAGCCGGCTTGCACGAGCGGGTTGTCCACCTTGGGCGCCTCCCACATATACATGTAGTTCGCCACCACTTCCTGCGGATCGATGGTGTTGATGGCCCAGTTCACCCCCCCCACAATCGTGGACACGAGGGCCGCCATGCCGTAAGTCCAAACCCAAGCCCGCCGCGGAAACCGCATCCCGTACTCCCGGGCCATCAGCAACGGGACGAAAACAATGGCCCCGTGCCTGAGCGCGTAGTCCACCACCATCACCGGCGAATCCCCCATGGGAAACTGCGGGGTGATGAAGGCGTGCACCCCGCCGATGATGCCCAGAAAGGCGGTGTACACAAAGACCCGCTCGTTGCGCCAGAAACAGTTGAGGGCCAACAACAGAAAGTTCAGGGTGCAGAAGTGCAGGGGCAGGGACCGGTGCCAGCTCATCTCCAGGGCGGAACCGAACAGCGAGGCCAGCGGGTTGAGGGCGTTCGCCGCGAGGAGGGTCACGCCGAGGGCCTGCAGGGCGGCGGGCTTGCGTTCCTCGGGGATGCGGCGAAAACCGGCCAGCAGGGCCGTGCCGCCGACGAGGGTCCCGGCCCACATGGCCCAGTAGCGCCAGTCGTCAGAGGCGATGACTACGTCGTACTTCATGCGGGCAAGTTAAAAAAGGGCGGCAATTGTGGGCTCGGGGGGGTCATTTCGCGCTCAGGCCGGAAATGTCCAGGGTGT
>JBEEPJ010000234.1:0-2963 GCA_041191165.1 Bacteroidota bacterium
GCTTGGGGAAGGGACAGCGCGCTGTTTGATTCGAGCTTTGGTTGGCGGTTTATCAACCCTCGAATGGAGGCAATCTATGGGGTGGAGGCGATGGGGGAGACGGCGGAAAATCTCGCTGAGCAGTTCGAAATCTCGAGGGAAGACCAGGATGCCTTCGCTTTCCGCTCTCAAAAGCGGGCAGCGGACGCGGCGGAGTTTCGAGCCCAAGAATGCATGCGGGTCGCCATCCCACAGCGCAAAGGCGATCCCATCGGGTTTGACAGGGATGAGTTTGCGAAGCCGGGCACGACGATGGAGGGCCTTTCCAGTCTGCGTCCAGCCTTTCGGAAAGGGGGCACGGTCACCGCGGGCAACGCGAGCGGACTCAATGACGGCGCGGCGGCGCTGCTCTGGGCGAATGAGGCGGGATTGCGTCAGGGATCTTGGGAGCCCATGGCCCAGCTGGTCTCCAGCGCCGTGGTAGGGGTTCCGCCGCGCATCATGGGCATCGGGCCTGTTGAAGCTTCGCGCTTGGCATTGCAACGTGCGGGATTGGGTTGGGACGAAGTGGATGTGATCGAATTGAATGAGGCTTTTGCGGCCCAAGTGCTGGCCTGTACCCGATCGTGGGGTTTGGCGGATGACGATCCCCGGGTCAATGGGAACGGAGGGGCCATCGCTTTGGGTCATCCGCTGGGGATGACCGGCGCGCGGTTGTTGTTGCACGCTGCCCGTCGTCTTCAAGAGGAGCGGGGGCGCTACGCGTTGGTCACGCTTTGCATCGGTGTCGGCCAAGGATATGCGGCCGTGCTCCGCAACCCGAAAGTTTGATTTGATGTTCCAGTCCTTTCGCGGCATGGTGCCCGTAGTAGATGCCAGCAGCTATGTGCATCCGCTCGCCTGTGTCATCGGTCACGTGACCATTGGACCCAAGTGTTACATCGGTGCAGGTGCGGTGTTGCGGGGAGATTGGGGCCGAATCGTCTTGGAGGCGGGCTGCAACGTTCAGGAAAATTGCACGCTGCATCTCTTTCCCAACGGGGAAGTGTATTTGGAAGAAGGGGCGCACATCGGCCATGGGGCGATTATCCACGGGGCGCGAATTGGAAGGCAGTGCCTGGTGGGAATGAATTCCGTCATCATGGACGACGTGGTGCTTGGGGCAGAGAGTATTGTGGGAGCCCTTTCCTTCGTGCCAGCGGGAAGCACCTGGGCGCCGCGCAGCTTGTTGGTGGGGAATCCTGCCCAGCGCAGGGGAGAGGTGACAGATGCGCAAATCGAACACAAGATCGAAGGCACTCGGCTGTATCAGGAGCTGCCTGCGCACATGCACGCCTCAGGCCAAACCTGTTCACCCGACTCCACAATCCCCGAGGACCGTATCGCGGTTTTCCCCTCTTACGCGACCTGGCAGGCCCGCAAGCGAGAAAAACCGGGACAACCGAACGGCGACTCAGGCGCGGAACGTTAGGAAATGGGCTCCTCTCCCAATCGCCGCATTCAATTCCATCAGTTTGCCGTGGCGGATGACCGTTGCGCCATGAAGGTGGGTACGGACGCCCTGATTCTGGGCGCTTGGGCGGGTCAGCACTGGAGCCCCGATGCCCCGCTCCGGGTGTTGGAAATCGGCACAGGCTCGGGCATCGTGTCCCTGATGCTGGCCCAACGTTTTCCCCAAGCGGTCTTCACCGCGCTGGAAATCGACCCAACCGCCGCCGCTCAAGCCGCGGAAAATGCCGCCAACAGCCCGTTCGCTTCCCGGATTCAAGTCGTGCACGCCGATTTCCTCCCCTGGGCGGCGGCGGCCTCGCTTCGCTGGGACTGGGTCGTTTCCAACCCGCCGTATTTCAAGAACAAGCCCAAGTCTCCTCACCCCGCACGCAATTGGGCAAGACACGACGACACCCTGCCACTTGAACGCTGGCTGCCCGCTGCCACGGCACTGCTTGCAGCAAGGGGAGTGGTTTCGGTGGTTTGGCCTACCGATCGCTGGCCAGAATGGAAGGCGCAGGCCCGGCAATGTGAACTTCACCCTTTGACGCAACTCACGGTGCACGGAAGCCCAGACCATATGGCCCTCCGACTGGTGATCGAGCATTCCAACATCCCCGTTTCCGCTTCCGAGGAAGTGCTTTACATCGATGAGGCGCCCATTCAATCCACTGGAGGAGTAGCCCGACGAACAGAAGCTTACAAAACGCTGGTGTCTCCTTTTTTAATCCGCTGATGCCCTGCGGGCTTCATACTCTTGCAAGTCAAGCCCCGAGCACTTGTCGCAATTTTTCTACCTGGGCCTCCCAGAGCTCGCGCTCATCCTCATGGTCCTCAGGGTGTGCAAAATCCGTGATCACCAAGGTCGTGTCTCCGGTCAGGGCATCTACCTTGATCCTAAACTCGAAGAACGTGTCTCCATCCTGCTCCTCCTCCCATTGAAAACGAACGAACTCATCTCGCTTGCTGGCCAACAAATGCGCGACCGAAGTGCTTTCGCTCCAAGCAAATTCATGCCGGTTATTTCGGATGTTCACATCATCACAGAACCAACCCGCCAATCCGCTGGGCGTGCTCACTGCGGAATACAACACCCCTCTAGAGCTGCGCACGGGGAATTCACACTGGAACTTTCGCTTGTTCATTCCTTCACATCGGATAACTGGACAATATAAGGATTCTTTGAACAAAAAGGCAGAAGGTTGTTGAAAAAAGAAGCCGTTAGGCACACCATTCACCGTGAATTCGAGTGTACCTTCGCGCCCTCTTCAGGGCGGGATAGCTCAGCCGGTTAGAGCGCATGATTCATAATCATGAGGTCCCGGGTTCAATCCCCGGTCCCGCTACCAAAAAGGCCGCAGTTGCGGCCTTTTTTCTGCTTTTTTTCTGGAGTGGGTACAAAAAAAGGGGCCCAACAGGCCCCTTTCAATGCATTCCTTGTCAATCAACGGCTGTCCCGTTGCTGGCTCTCATTGCAGCGCAGCGGACGCCCC
>JBEEPJ010000235.1:0-2961 GCA_041191165.1 Bacteroidota bacterium
TAGGCCCGCTCGTCCCGTCCTTCCATGTAATAAACGAAGGCCCGGTTGACCACTTTGTTGCCGCCCGGGGTGGGGAAGTCACCGGTGAAATACCAGTCCCCGGTATGCCCCGGACAGGCCTGGTGCAGGTTCTCAACGCTCTGGAAGATGATTTTTACCTGGGCCCGCATACCTTCCGGGGTGAGCAGCTGGGAGATGCGCTCGCTGATTTCCTGCTCGGTGAAGGGGGCGTAGATGGCCTTGACGTGGTTTTCGTTCTGCTCCTTGGGCAGCGCAACGGCGGACTTGCAGAGGGCGTAGGTGAAGTGGAGGAGGTCTTCCATGCCCCGTTCCCGTATGAGGGAGATGGCGGCTTGAAAGGCCACGAAGTCTCCGAGCTTGGCCATGTCGATGCCGTAGCAATCGGGGTAGCGAATCTGGGGAGCGCTGGAAACGACCACGATGCAACGGGGCTCCAGGCGGTCGAGGATGCGCAGGATGGATTGCTTCAGCGTGGTGCCCCGGACAATGCTGTCGTCGATGACCACCAGGGTGTCCTGTCCGGGACGCAAGGTGCCGTAGGTGATGTCGTACACGTGGGCCACGAGGTCGTCGCGGCTCTTGTCCTCGGTGATGAAGGTGCGGAGCTTGGCGTCTTTGATGGCGATTTTTTCGATGCGGGGCCGCTCGGTGAGGATCGCCTCCACCTCCCCCGGTTCCGGATCGCTGCCCAGCCCCAGGATGCGGGCGATCTTGCTCTGGTTGAGCACATCCTCGAGGCCCTTGATAAGGCCGTAGAAGGCGGATTCCGCGGTGTTGGGGATGAAGCTGGTGACCGTGTTGTCCAGGTCGTGTTCGATGGCCTCGAGGACGCGCGGCACGATGAGGCGACCCAGTTCTTTGCGCTCCTCATAGATGTCCCGGTCGTTGCCCCGGCTGAAGTAGATCCGCTCGAAGCTGCACGCGCGGCGGGGCGCCTCGGGCTTGATGCGGTCCATGCGCACCGAGCCGTCGCGCTTGATGACCAGGGCGTGCCCCGGCTCGACCTCGCGGATGTCAGACGCCGGAACGTGGAAGGCCGTTTGGATGACCGGACGCTCGCTGGTGACGACACAGATCTCGTCGTCCTCGTACCAGAAAGCGGGCCGGATGCCATGGGGGTCGCGCATCACGAAGGCGTCCCCGTGTCCCACCAGCCCGCACATCACGTACCCCCCGTCCAGGGAGTTTGCGGTTCGCTTGAGGACGTGAAAGAGGTCGAGGTGGTCGCCGATTTGGCCTGAAATCTCCTGATTGTTGAAGCCCTGCGCCTTGAATTCCTCGAAAAGCCGTTGATTCTCCACGTCGAGGAAGTGCCCGATGCGCTCGAGGACAGTGACCGTATCTGCTTGCTCCTTAGGGTGTTGCCCCAAATCGACGAGCTTCTGAAACAGCTCGTCCGTGTTGGTCATGTTGAAATTGCCGGCCACCACCAAGTTGCGCGTGCGCCAGTTGTTCTGCCGCAGGAACGGATGGCAGTTCTCGACCTGGTTCTTGCCGTAGGTCCCGTAGCGCAGGTGGCCCAGGAACAGCTCGCCCGTGAAGGCGAAGTGCTTCTGCAGGTGGGCGGCGTCGCGCAGCCGTTCTGGCGCCTGGGCCTCAAAGCGGCTCAAGGCGCGCTCGAAAATGTCCTGAATGGGCCGGCTGTCTACCGAGCGGATGCGGCTGATGTACCGGTCGCCGGGGTCCACGTCGAGCTTGATGTTCGCCAGGCCCGCCCCGTCCTGCCCCCGATTGTGCTGCTTCTCCATCAGCAGGTACATCTTGTTGAGGCCGTAGAACGCTGTGCCGTGGTGGTCGATGTAGTGCTGAAGGGGTTTCTTCAGTCGGAGCAGTGCGATGCCGCACTCGTGCTGGAGGAAGTCGCTCATGGGGTAGGCCAAATTTAGGCCATCATTCCCCCTCCCCGGAAAGCCCGTTCGCCCATTCCCGGAGGTTCCGTTCGTCGCGCTCAAAACTCCTCCGATACGTCCGCCGCATGGCAAAGTACCCCAACCCGGTCAGCAGCGCTAAGCTCGATATCAGCAGCGCCCAGGTCCGGGGGGCTTGCATCACGGGATTTTCCATCCACGGCCCATCGGGCGGCAAACTGAGCGAAAGTCCCCAGGCCATCCCGAGCCCCCCGGAGAAGGGAAGCTGCCACACACTCTGACGGAGGGTGGTGGTGCGCCATGCTTCCAGCGCTTCCGCCAGGTTTTTCAGGTACTGAGCGAGCGGCTGGTCCATCTGGCGGTGCGCCGTTTTCAGCTGCCACTGAATGCGCTGCAGTTGCCAGGCGGAGTGCAGGGACAGGGCCACCACCACCGCGATGCCCCCGCGCAACCATGGGGTGGGTTCCCACAGGGCCAGGACCATCAGCGGAACGACGTTCATGGCGGTCCAGAGGTGGTGCAACCGGATGTTGTGCTCGGTCCGGTGGAGCAGGCTGCCGCGGGGGACATGTGAGCGGGTGGGCGAAAGGGCTTCGGCGGGGGTGTTCCATTTCTCCCGCACTTGGGCCCAGGCCTGTTCTAGGTTGAGGGGTGCTGAATCCATGAGGTGATTTTTTTCTTGATGCGGTGGATGCGAACGCCCACCGTGCCCGCGGCGATTCCGAATACCTCGGCGATTTCGCCGTAGTCAAATCCTTCGAGGTGCATGAGGATCATCGAGCGCTCCACGGGTCCGAGGGTTTGGAGGGCTTTCTCGAGGAGGTCGACTTGCTCGGGTTGTGGGGTGGTGGTGTGGTGGGCCGTGTGGGCATCGAGGGCTTGGGTTTTTCGGATGGCGCCGCGGCGGTGGTGGGTGAGCAGGGTGTTGAGCGTGATCCGATAGAGCCAGGTCTTGGGCGAGGAAGCTCCCCGAAATCCCTCCCACCCGCGGTGCAGGTTGAGGTAGACTTCCTGAAACGCGTCGTCGGCATCCGGTCCCGTGCCCACGTGCATCCGGATGAGGTTGCGGACC
>JBEEPJ010000236.1:0-2954 GCA_041191165.1 Bacteroidota bacterium
ATGACTTGAATTTTCGGGGAAAAAGGCTTTATTTTGCGCGGCTCTGTGTGTCGGTGAAACACTGCGGCACGGTTCTTTACAAAAGGTTGAAAATCATTTTGATATGGCGTATTTTCTCTTGGTGTTAATCGTAATCGTCAGCATCCTTTTGGGGGTGGTGATTCTCGTTCAGAATCCCAAAGGGGGCGGATTGGCGATGGGTTTTCAAGGAGCGGGTTCGATTGGAGGCGTTCAGCGCACCACCGACTTTTTGGAAAAAGCTACGTGGTACTTGCTCGGGGCGCTGTTTGTGCTGTGCATCGTAGCCAGCATTGTCTCAGGCAACATGAATGATGACCTCGGCATCGATGAGTCGGTGCTGCCGACGAGTTCGACGGAGGCGCCGACCCAGCCTTTGATCGAAGGGGAATCCCAGCCCGGCGAGGCCCCACCCGTGCAGGAGGCCCCGGCGCCCTGAGCCCGACAAACCGTTTTTTGAAAGACGTGCCAGCTTGTCAGAGTTGGCACGTTTTTTTTGCGCAGAACTGACAGAATGTACGCTTGGGCCGAGGGTGGAGGGGGGGGGAGAGGGGTTTGGCATACAAAATGCTCTTGCCTTCAAGCCCGGTGAAAAAAACGGGCAAACGAATCAAACTTTCATTACAAATCATGTCTGTTCAAATCAAGCCCCTTGCGGACCGTGTGCTGGTGGCACCGGCTGCAGCAGAAGAGAAGACGGCCAGCGGAATCTACATTCCGGACACGGCCAAGGAGAAGCCCCAACGTGGCGTGGTGATCGCGGTAGGACCGGGCAAGCCCGACGAGCCCACCACGGTAAAGGTGGGGGATAGCGTGCTGTACGGCAAATACTCCGGCACCGAGATTTCCCATGACGGGAAGGACTATATGATCATGCGCGAGAGCGACATCTTGGCGGTTATTTAATTTCTCAACAATCAGAATTATGGCTAAGGACATTCAATTCAATACAGACGCGCGGAACGGCCTCAAAGTAGGGGTGGACGCGTTGGCAAATGCAGTGAAGGTCACCCTGGGTCCCAAGGGCCGCAATGTGGTGATTGAGAAGAAGTTTGGCGCGCCATCGGTCACTAAGGACGGCGTTTCGGTCGCCAAGGAAATCGAGCTGAAGGATCCCATCCAGAACATGGGCGCCCAGATGGTGAAGGAGGTGGCATCGAAGACGGCGGACGTCGCCGGGGACGGAACGACCACGGCCACCGTACTGGCCCAGGCCTTGATCACGGAGGGCCTGCGCAACGTCGCCGCGGGCGCGAACCCCATGGACCTCAAGCGCGGAATGGACAAGGCCTCCGCTGCCATCATCGCTGAGTTGCGGAAGATCTCCCGCGAGGTGGGCAACGACCACAACCGCATCGAGCAAGTGGCCACCATCTCCGCCAACAATGACCACACCGTGGGAGCGCTCATCGCCCAGGCCATGAAGGTGGTGGGCACGGAAGGCGTCATCACCGTGGAAGAGGCGAAAGGCACGGAGACCGAGGTGAAGACCGTCGAGGGCATGCAGTTCGACCGCGGTTACCTGTCCCCCTACTTTGTGACCAACAGCGAGAAGATGGAGGCGGAGCTCGATAACCCCTTCATCCTCATTTACGACAAGAAAATCTCGTCCATGAAGGATCTCCTTCCGGTGCTCGAGCAGTCAGCCCAAACCGGCCGACCCCTGCTCATCATCGCCGAGGACGTCGACGGCGAGGCCCTCGCCACCCTGGTGGTCAACAAAATCCGCGGCGCGCTCAAGGTGGCCGCAGTGAAGGCCCCGGGCTTCGGCGACCGTCGCAAGGCCATGTTGCAAGACATCGCCATCCTCACGGGCGGTCAGGTGATTTCGGAGGAGACCGGCCTGAAGTTGGAGAACACCACCCTCGCCGATCTCGGTCGCGCGGAGAAGGTGACCATCGACAAGGACAACACCACCGTGGTCAACGGCAACGGCGCCAAGGCAAACATCGAGGGCCGCATCGCCGAAATCAAGGCGCAAATCCAGTCGACGACCTCGGATTATGACCGGGAGAAGTTGCAGGAGCGCCTGGCCAAACTCAGCGGCGGCGTCGCCGTCCTCTACGTCGGTGCAGCCACGGAAGTCGAGATGAAGGAGAAGCAGGCCCGGGTCGACGACGCGCTCCACGCCACCCGCGCAGCGGTGGAGGAGGGCATCATCCCCGGCGGCGGAACGGCCTATATCCGCGCCGCTCGCTCCATCTCCCAACTCGAGGGCATCAACGACGACGAGACCACGGGCATCCGCATCGTGCTCCGCGCCGTCGAAGAGCCTTTGCGCCAAATCGTCGCCAACGCCGGTGGCGAAGGCGCGGTCGTGGTGAACGAGGTGGCGAACGGCAAGGGCGACTACGGCTACAACGCCCGCACCGAGCAGTACGAAAACCTCTATGACGCCGGGGTCATCGACCCCACCAAGGTCGCCCGCGTGGCGCTCGAGAATGCCGTCTCCATCAGCGGCATGTTGCTGACCACCGAGTGTGTCATCACGGACATCGAGACCGAGCAACCTGCCGGTGCACCCGGCATGGGCGGCGGCATGGGCGGCATGATGTAATCCGCAGAGAATCTGAGTTGAAGAAACCGCTCCCGGCCTCCGGGAGCGGTTTTTTTATGGCAACGACCGCAAGTAGGCTTCCACCTCCGATTCGATGCCCTGGGCCAGTGCTGCAACTTGCTCTTGCACCGCAACTGGAACTTCGGCGGGTTCTAACCTGAGCGGCTCAGAAGCGGGAGACAGGGGAATCAGGTAATGCATCTTCGCCCACCGGAGCAATTTGCCCCACCGTTTGCGGCTGGAGAAGGGAAACCGCTCCGGGGGCAAGATCTGAAAAAGCTCCGTGATACCATCAAATCGATCCATGCTCGATGCATTTCGATCATAGCCCGCAAGGGTGAAGTAGACCGGGGTTCCGAGAGCGATGGCCGGCAGAGCC
>JBEEPJ010000237.1:0-2945 GCA_041191165.1 Bacteroidota bacterium
CCCAAAACCTGGAGCGAGCCCTGGCGCGGCATCCGAGGCTGCAGCTCCCCCCCCCAATCCCGCCACCAGGAAGACGATCAAGGCGATGGCCAAGCTCGGTACGGTGGTGTACAGCAGGTATCGAATGGGGGTGAAGAGGTCCGTGCCGGAGACCGCCGGAGCGATGTTGGTGGTATCGCTCATGGGAGAGATCTTGTCGCCGAAGTAAGCTCCGGAAATGATGGCCCCAGCCACCCATCCGGGGTTCATCCCCAGTGCCGCGCCAATGCCCATGAGCGCCACGCCCACTGTCCCCACGGTCCCCCATGATGTGCCAGTGGCCAGGGACAAGATGGAGCAGATGACGCAGGTCGCGAAGAGAAAGATGCCCGGTTCCAGCACCTGCAAGCCGTAGTGGATAAAGGCAGGGATGATGCCTGCGATGAGCCAAGTGCCGCTCAGCGCGCCGATGAGGAGCAAGATGAGGATGGCTTCAGCCGTCGAGGCAATGCTCTTACCGATGGCCGCAGAAACCGACGCCCATCGCACACCGTGGGCCATGCCGATGGCCACGGAGACGAAGGCGGCCAGCAGCATCGCGATTTGATTGGGGCCGTACGAACTATCCGCCCCAAACCCGATCACATGCAAGGCGAGCAGCCCCATGAGCACCGCCACAGGAACCAAGGACCACGCAAGCCCCAGCTTGGGGACGACCTCCGTTGAAGGTGCGGGTGGCGTGGGCTGGGCCATCAGCGGTTTTGTTGCAAATCCTGCTCGGAGACCGTTCCGCCCGGATTGATGGCGTTGAGCTCCACCCGGATTTTGCCACTTTCCACCAACAACACCACCGTGCTGCCCTCGATTTCAGCTACCCGGCCATGCAGGCCGCCGATGGTCACCACCTTGTCGCCCTTGTTGAGTCCTTCTCGGAACTTGCGGGCTTCTTTTTGGCGCTTCATCTGCGGACGGATCATGAAAAAGTACATGATGAGCATCATCGCGCCGAGCATGATGAAAAAGCTCATGTCTGCGCCGCCTTGGGCCGGCGTCGATTGGAGGAGAGTAGAAGCCATTGTGCTTGGAATAAGGTGAGATAGGGTTGAAATCGATGTGGGTGAGGGTTAGCGGCGGGAGGCGCCCTGGGGCCCCACCACATGTCCCTGCAGGGAAAGTACGGTGATGGCGGGGTAAGTATTCGCCGTCACGGTGATTTGTTTGTTGTTGTCACCGGTTTTTCCACGGGTGTCGAAGACCACGCTGAGGCTGTCCCGCCCGCCGGGTGGGATCGGGTCGCGCGGCCAGTCCCGCACCACCGTACAGCCGCAGTCGGCATGAACGTCGGTGAGGAGCAAGGGGGATTTTCCGGTGTTCTCGAACGTGAAGGACTGCCGGATTTCCTGGCCCTCCACCACGGTGTCGAAGGTGGCGACCAACGACTGAAAAGTCAGAACAGGCCCATCTTCACCGCCTTGAGATTGTCCAGAAGCCGTGGCGGGCACGTCGATCCAGTCCGAAGTGACTTCGCGGGAATCCCCGGAGCAGCCCGAGGACAACACCACGCCAACCCAAGCGATGAGACCGGTGAAGCAGCGGCGAATCAGCCCCATCATTCCAACAATCCGCGTCCGACTTTGACGATGGCTCCTTGGGCCTTGAGCTTGGTAAAAAGCTGGTCCAGGATGCCGTTGATGAAGGCGCTGCTCTTGGGCGTGCTGTAGTACTTCGAGAGCTCGATGTACTCGTTGAGGGTGACCTTCAGGGGTATGGTCTCGAACGAACGCGCCTCGGCGATGGCCATTTTCATCAGAATACGGTCCATCAGCGCGATGCGGTCGATTTCCCAATTCGCGGCGGCTTCTGTGATGAGCGCCTCGCTTTCGCTGCCGAGGGCGAGGGTTTGGCGGAAAAGGACATCCATGAAGGTCTTATCGTCCTCGTCCTCGCGCCACAGGGGAAGCAAGACAATGTCATCGCCGTTTTCCGGAATCAATTTCACCGTCTTGATGACCATCGAGGCCACCAAGTCCAGGTCGTCGTTCCAAAAAATGCTCTGCTCTTCCAGGCTGTCTTCGAAAAGTTCGTGTTGGATCATGTCCTTGCGGAACATGCGCACCAGAAACTCCCGGTCGTGTCGAAAACCGCGTTCCTCAGAGGCCATGTAAGCAAGGTAGTCCTCGCCTTCAATCATGCTGCGGAAGATTTTGCGCAGCAATTCCCCTTGGTTGCCCCAGCCCACCCCCAATTCTTCTGCGCGCTTCTGCAACACCTTGCTGTTCGCCAACGCCCGCAGGGGTTTGTTGTTGACAAACTTGACATTGGGCATCAGGTCCTCGGGGGAGGGAAGCTGCTTTTTGCGCCCGGCCTCGATGCGGTCGATGGCCATGCTCTGCATGCTGCCGATCAGCAGGAGCAGCAGCACGTATAGCTCCTGCACCTTGGCGATGCTGTGGGCCAGATTTTTCTCAGCGAGCACGGCATCGCGGTCGGTATCCTGGTAGAAAGCGTAGAGAACTTGGAGGATCTTGATCCGAATTTGGCGTCGGTTGAGCATTGGAAATCGTCTGCGGCAAAACTACGGCTTGCGGCGCATTGAACCGGTGGTGTTCGAAAGTTGTTACGAACCCATGGCGAAAAGTTCGGGAACCGATGCGTTCACGCGGGGAGGAAGGGCGCTGGGGCTGGTGCTCGCGGCGGCGTGCACAGGGCTCATGGGGTGCGAGCGCGCCATCGAGGTGGAGTTGCCCGACGTGCCGCAGGAATGGGTCGTGGAGGGCCGCATGGAACTGGATCAGCCCCCGTTGGTCTTTCTAAGCCAAACCCAAGGCTACTTTGACCCCGTCGATTCCACCTTTTTTCAGTCGCTGTTTCTGGGAGGAGCGACGGTGCGCGTGGGGGTCGGGGACACTTGGCACACCTTGGACCCGTTGTGTCTGGGAGATCTCCCGCCCGAATTGCAGGCCCAG
>JBEEPJ010000238.1:0-2924 GCA_041191165.1 Bacteroidota bacterium
AGCACCTTGAGCGGCGGGGAAGCCCAGCGCATCAAGCTCGCCTCGTTCCTCAATGCCTCAGACCGAGCGGCCCGCACCCTTTTCCTCTTCGACGAGCCCACCACCGGGCTTCATGTGCACGACGTGCGCAAGCTCCTGGACGCCTTCGATGCCCTGCTCTCGCGCGGCCACACTGTGGTCGTCATCGAGCATCACACGGAAGTCATCGTGCACGCCGATCACGTCATTGAGATGGGCCCCGGGGGCGGCGAGAAAGGGGGAAATGTCGTTTTCGAAGGAACCCCGGAACAGCTCGGAAAATCCACCCAAGCCCCCAGCGCAACCTTCGTGGCGAAGCGGCTTACTTCCCGCAGGTGAACGTCAGGCCCTCGGCCTTGATTTCCTTGGGGGCGGACACGGGGTTGCCCGAGGCATCCAGTTCCACAAAAGTCCGGCCGTGGAGGTTGATGACCCCGGTGATGGTACCCGCAGACGTCAGCTGCATCAGGAGGATGCGCTTGTCCTTGGGGGCACGGCCTTGGGGCTGGTCGGGAGTGACGAACCAGGCGCCGTTGTTGGTTTCGAAGGTTTGGCCTGATTCAAAGGCCGCAAAGTCCACCAAGAACCCCGTGAGGCGGTTCATGTAGTTGTCCTCAGCACCGATGGTGAACCAGCTGTCGTACTTGAGCTTGTTGTCGTTTTGCAAATCGTAACGCTGGATGTCCGCAGACAGGGCATTTCCCTTCGGATGTTGGTAGAAAGGAGCCGTTGAGGTGATGCGAAGCGGCGCATTCTTCTCGCCATACACCGCATCGATGACATCTCCTTCCAGCTCCATCACCGCGTAGATGCGGTAGGTTTTCCCCGGAACGACGCCCTTATTGGGCACTTCTTCTACCAACAGGCGCGAAAATTGAGCGGCTCCGAAGAGCGGAAGAAGAACAGCGGTGAGAACGGCTAAGATGCGCATGGCTACGTTTTGCCCCTAATTTAATTCACAATTCGCCTGCGCTCCAACATCTTGCGGTCACTTAACGAGCGTTGGGAGAATCCGCGGCGACCCGGGATGAGGTAGCTGACCGTGATCTCATGGGTGTGCGGGCTCAGGTAACGCACGGCTCCTGCGGACAAGTCGTAGGTGTAGGCAAAACCGAAATTGGCCACCTCCGCTCCGGCGCCGAAGAGCACGGACTCACTGGTCCGGAAACCCGCCATCGCCCAAACCATGCCCTCGTACCGCACGCGGGCATACAAATCCAGCTGGGCAGGGGTGCGCTCGGTGACCCGCACCAAGGCAGCGGGCTCCAATTGCCACTGGCGGTTGATGTCATAACGGTAACTCCCCATGAAGCGATAGTGACGGATGCGCCGGTTCTCCTCACTGGAGATGGACTGCGGCGAAGTGCTCAATCCTGTCGAAGCTTGAATCAACTGCGGAATCGCCAGTCCAAAGCTGTAATTCTGACCGCTCACCAACGCCCCGAAGTGCGCATCCACGGACATCTTTTTCTCCATGCCCATGTTCAAACTCGGGTCCTCTACGTCCCACACCTCGAGACCTGCATTGTCGAACGACCACTGATTTGCCATGATGCCCAACCCAAAACTCACGGCGTCAAAGTTGTTCAAATCCACCGTGTAAGAACCCGCAATCTCCACGCCGGTCTGGCGAATGGCACCACCGGTGTTGTCCGAATAGAACATCCCCCCCACCCCGATGCGGTTGGGCAATGCGGTGTGACCGCTGAGCACCTGGGTGCGCGGGCCATCCTTAAAGCCCGCCCACTGGTTGCGAAAGGTCGCTTGAATGGGCGAGTAAGGTGTGGTTCCTGCTACTGCCGGGTTGGACAGGAACGGGTTGACCATGTATTGGGTGTAGCGGAACATTTGCTGTCCCTGCACCGCGGTTACTCCGATGGCCATCAGCGCCGCCAGCCATCCCGCACCCCACTGAGAAAGTCGCGTGTTCATGTTCAGTACTTGATGGTGACCGTGCCGGTGATGGGCTCGTTTCCGTTGCTAAACTCGATGACGTAGTAGTAGTCCGCTACGGGAAGCGGGGCGTTGTTGTATCGCCCGTTCCAGGGCTCTTGGTAGCCCACGGAATTGAACAGCAATTGGCCGTAGCGATTGAAGACCGACACCTCGGCATCCGGGAAGAACTCCAATCCCCCGACGACCCACTCATCGTTGTACCCGTCGCCATTGGGGGTCAATGCATCCGCGATGAAGAAGCAGCCGATGGTGGGTTCGACCACCACGGTCTCACTCAACGTACAACCGAGTGAATCCGTCACCACAACAACATACGTATCCTCCGCCAGTCCCGTCGCCGTGGCCGTGGTCTGGGCCAGGGCATCGCTCCAGACGTAGGAGATGGGGAAGTACCCCCCGGTCACCGAGGCCGTGGCCGTGCCATCCACCTGATTCCAGCAGCTGACCGGAGAAGCGAGCATCTCGATGACCATATCCGTCACCTCCTCGGCTCCGACCACAAAAAAGGTGTCCACGCTGCATCCGATGCCATCCACCGCCACCACCTCGTAAACCCCTTCAAACAGGTTGTCCAGGTCGATGCCCGGCGTCAACAATTCCCAGGTGACCCCCCCGGTACCTCCAACGGGGAAGATGTTCGCCGCGCCGTCATTCATGCCCGTGCAGGTCACATCGTTCACCGCCATGAGCACCTCGATGGGCTCCGGCTCAGAAATCACAAAGGATGCGCTCGTCTCACAGCCATTCGCGTCGGTGACCAACGCGTCGTAGGTGTCTGCGCAAAGGGCCTGCAAGTTAAAGCCCGTACCGCCGTTGAGCGTGAGGGTCGTGGCGCCCGTTCCACCGTTGTATTCGATGACCGCCGTTCCATTGCAGTCGCCCCCGCAGATGACATCTTGGGTGAACAACACCTCCAGCTGCAGCAGGGCCGGATCATTGAGCGTGAGCGT
>JBEEPJ010000239.1:0-2873 GCA_041191165.1 Bacteroidota bacterium
GTGCGGCGCTGCGCGATTTCTTCTTGGATGGAGGACATGGAAGGCCAAATTTACACCATCCCATGCTCCCACAGTTTCCTTCCTGTGTGACTTGGCACACGGACATCCCCGCCGATCCCCCCCAACTTTGCACCATCAAAAACAAACAACTGCAACATGTTTTTCGGACCCAGCACGGATTTGACACCTGCCGCTTTTCAAGCCAAGCTGCAGCAAGAGGGAGGAGTGGTCATCGATTGCCGCACTGCGGGCGAAACCGCAGAGGGCATGTGGCCCGGAGCCAAGCACCTCGATTGGCTCTCAGGCGCCTTCCAACAGCAGGCGGATCAACTCGACCCCAATCAGAACTACTACCTCTACTGCCGCAGCGGCGCCCGCAGCGGGGCAGCCACCTCGTTCTTGAAAGGAAAAGGCTTCAAAAATGTCTTCAACCTCGGCGGATACGGCAACATTGCCCGCCTGAAGTAATCCTGTCATGGAACAGAACTTCAACGAATTGATTCAGAGCGAGACCCCCGTATTGGTGGACGTCTTCGCCGATTGGTGTGGTCCCTGCCAAGCCATGATGCCCGAGCTCGATGCTTATGCCAAGTCCATCGGGGACAAGGCCCGGGTCATCAAAGTGAACATCGACCGCAATCCACAGCTCGCGCAGGCCTTTAACATCCGTGGCGTTCCCACCTTGTTGCTCTTCAAATCTGGCGATCTGGTATGGCGGGCATCCGGCTGGCATTCGCAAAGCCAATTGGCCGCTGCGGTCGCTCCGCACATCAATGCCTAAACGACTGCTTCAGAACTGATAGCGAAGCGAAAGGGCTCCATCATCCCCGTTGAAGCTGTTGCTGCCGATGAAAATCAGGCGAGGTTTGTAGTCCAAACCCACACTCAATGGAATCTTCCCGATGAGGTACTCGATGCCCACAATGCCATCGATTCCCAGCTCAAGGACCCCTCCGAGGTCATCGCTTCCGCCCAATCGCGCCGTCGCTCCGGCACCGTAGTACCACCGGAGCGCTTCTGTGGCAAAGTCGTAGCGGTGAAACTCGTACAATCCCGTGACGAGCAGCGCGCTGTCATCGAAAGAGACAATCCCTTCAATGGCTTCCGAGTCATCAAAAATGAAGTACTTGCCTGTGATGCCAGCATAAATTCCGCCACGCAGTCCGATCGATTCCTTCGAGAACTGTGCTTGGGCGTCAGCGGTGAGAATCAGTCCGATTCCGACAAGCAGGAGGATGGGAAAGAGGGTGCGCATAGGTATTCGTTCGTAGAATCAATGATGTGATTTGAAAAAGCCCCGGAAAAATCCGGGGCTTTTCGCGAGTTGTTTGTTGCAGTGAGATTACTTCGCCGCCGGAGTGACCTGAGCCGTGATGGTCAACATGGTCTGCGGAGGATTCGTGTTGGCGTCGATGGTGACTTGCTTCCGCTGGGCATTCGTCTTGCCCTTGGAGTTGAATTTCACTTCGATCGAACCCGTTCCACCGGGAGCGATGGGCTCCTTGGGACACTTGGGTACCGTGCAACCGCAGGATCCATTGCAGTTGGAGATGATCAAAGGCTCCGTTCCCGTGTTCGTGAAGGTGAACACATGGGTAACTTCTTCCCCTTCGTTGATCGTACCGAAGTCGTGGGTGTTGGAGGCAAACGTCATGGTGGTGGTTGGACCCGCGGGGGCCCCGGCTGCCGTACGAGCGGGATCCATCTCACCCATTGGAGCCGGCGAGGTGTTTACAGGAAGCTCTTGCTCAGCAGCGGTTCCGGCTTCGCCGGCTGCGTCTGTGCTGGCAGAATCTGACTGTGAGCAAGCGCTCAGGGCAACGACCGCAGCCAACGCTGCAAAGTGCATCAATTTGAAGTTCATGGAATCAACCGTTTTTGTATGGACAAAGTTAAGGGTCAAAACGTTTTGTGGGCCAAATTCATCTCATCGAAAGTGCCATCCTCCAACAGCCGAACCGCCTGTTGAAGCGCTTCGTTCAAGGGGGCAATGACCTGGTAAAACAACTCGGGGTTGTGGATGTTTCGGCCGATCATGGCCTTCAACCGCAGGGCGATGGCTTCTTGTGAAGTCTCCCAGTCTTCCTGGACGAAAGGCACTTCCTCCGTGGCCACAAAAGCGATGAACCCATCCAGGTCTGCTTTTGAGAGTTGAAAGTTCCTCAAGAAAGCATCCGAAGTGGGATAGCGTTTGAGAAGTTCGGCTCGCAGGCTGTCCACGTAGGTCAGTGCGTAGCGATTGTCCAGCCCTTTTCGCAGGATGCGGCTGAAGTACTCCGAATTGTCCGAAGTGTCGATGGGGACGAAGACATCGGGCAAAATTCCGCCACCGCCATACACGGGACGCTGTTGGATGCGGGTTTCGAATCTCAGGGAATCCGGAAGTTGCAGGCTATCCAATGAAAACAGCTCCCCTTGTGAGAACCGGTCGAAACGCTCCTGGCGGTACGCATCGACCCCTTCTTCATACGGTTTCTGAATGCAGCGTCCAGACGGCGTGTAATACTTCTGCACCGTGAGCCGGACGGCAGAGCCATCGGGGAGGTACACCGGCCGCTGCACGAGCCCTTTTCCGAAGCTGCGCCGCCCCACGATGAGACCGCGGTCCCAATCCTGAATCGCCCCCGACACGATTTCCGATGCGGAAGCCGAACCCTCGTCGATGAGCACCACCAACCGGCCCTTTTCGAATCGTCCTTTTCGGGCGGCCCGGGTCTCCTCTTTGGGGAAACTCCGGCCCTCGGTGTAGACCAGCAGCTTGTCCCCGGAAATGAACTCATCGGCCATCTCCGTGGCCGTCCGCAACATGCCCCCCCCATTGCCCTGGAGGTCCAGGATGAGGTCCTTCATGCCCTGCGACTGCAACGTGTCCA
>JBEEPJ010000240.1:0-2954 GCA_041191165.1 Bacteroidota bacterium
TTCATAGTGGTGCATGAGGTGCAAGCAGGCGGAGGCCAAATCGTCCACATGCAAAAACTCCCGCATGGGACTTCCCGTACCCCACAGCTCCACCGTAGGCCGTCCCTCCACATGCGCCGTGTGAATCTTGCGGAGCAGCGCCGGCAGGACGTGGCTGTTTTGCAGGTCGTAATTGTCTCCGGGCCCGTAAAGGTTGGTGGGCATGGCGGAGATGAACCGGGCGCCGTATTGGTCGCGGTAGGCTTCGCAGAGCTTGAGCCCCGCGATCTTGGCGATGGCGTAGGGTTCGTTCGTGGGTTCGAGCGCGGAACAGCAACTTCTCCGTGCCGTGCTCCCAGGCCGCGTGGATGACATTTGCCTCAATCATGAGGTTATCGTACAGAAAATCAGCGCGATACGTGTTGTTCGCGTGAATGCCCCCCACCTTGGCGGCCGCGAGAAACACGAATTCCGGGCGCTCCTCGCGGAAGAAGGCCTGCACGGCGGCTTGGTTTTTCAAGTCCAAATCCGCCCGGCTCCGGGTCAGGATGTTTTCAAACCCCTGCGCCTCCAGGGCCCGAACGATGGCCGAGCCCACCATGCCCCGGTGGCCTGCGACGAAGATTTTAGAAGAAGCGGAAAGCATATAAAAAAGATTTAATCAGGTTGAAGGTGGGCACGGAGGCCGTCGCCGATCATGGTGAAAGATAGCACCACAGTTACGATGAGCAAGCCGGGCGCCAGGGCGAGCCAGGCGTGGCTCCCGGTGATGAGGTGGTGGTGTTCCTGGACGATGTTGCCCCAGCTCGGGACGGGCATCTGGGCGCCCACGCCGAGGAAGCTCAGGCCGGACTCGACCAGGATGGCCGCGGCGAAGTTCGCCGCCGCCAGAACGATGACCGGACCGGCGGCGTTGGGCAGGATGTGCCGGAAGAGGATGCGGCGGTGGGGGAGCCCCAGCCCTCGGGCGGCCTCGACGTACTCGAGGGATTTGATGGAACGGATTTGGCCTCGCACCACGCGGGCGATGTCCACCCACATCGTCAGGCCTATCGCCACGAAGACCTGCCAAAACCCCTTCCCGAAGGCCAGCGTGATGGCCAGCACGAGCAGCAAGGTGGGCAGGGTCCAGAAGACCTGCAACAACCAGCTCAGCCCGGCGTCCACCCAACCGCCGCGGTACCCGGCCCAGGCGCCCAGGCTCACGCCGATGAGCAGCGAGATGAGCACGGCCACGGCCCCCACGCTCAAGCTGATGGCGGTGCCGGCCATCAGGCGGCTGAGGAAGTCCCGGCCCAGCCGGTCGGTGCCCAGCCAGTGCGTGCGCTGCGTGCCGTCGGACAGCTCGGTCGTAGCGCCGGGGGCGAGCAGGGCGTTTTCGAGGCTTTGGGCGTTCGCGTGCGGGCTGCCGTCGGGGCGGATGACGGGCCCGAGCAAGGCGATTCCCGTGAGCAGCAGGATCCACAGGGTGCCGAGGCGGGCGGGAAGGTGGTGGGGAAACAGCCGCATGCCCCGAATTTACATCTTCCGGCCCTTCCAATGCAGGGGTCGGGTGGCCAGCACCGCCCAGGTGTGGAGGACCATGGCGGGGTAGGCCAGGGGGAAAAGCCACAGGGCCCGGCGGGGGATGGCGGGCGGGGGTGTGGTGCGGCGGACGGCGGTGAGCAGGATGTAGTCGGTGAGGCATTTTGCAGTCCAAACCCCCACCGCCCCAGCCGCCAGCACCGCCGCGGTCGAGGCCGACCCGCCCCCGGCTGCGGCCAGCGCGGCCGCCCCGGCTGCCCCGGCGAGCGAAATCCACTGCAGCGCCACGGCCGCGGCCACCCGCAGCGCGGTGCGCCGGGGGGCCCGGGGATGGGCGGCCTTGCTTGCCCACCGGGCCCGCTGCCGCACCCAGGCCCCCCAGCCGGGGGCGGCCGCCGTCCGGGCCCACGTCCGCGGGTCGCCCCCGGCCCAGCGCACGCCCCCGCCGGACGCCGCCACATCCCAAACCACGAACACGTCGTCTCCCGAGGCCCAGCCGTCGCCCCGGTCCGCCTCCAGCCAGCGCTGGCGCCGGTACAGGATATTCGCCCCGCTGGCATTCTCGGCCGCCCCGGCCCGGGCGGTGTGCGCCGTCCAAGCCTGCATCGCCCCATACTCGAGCGCCTGCACCGCCGCCCAGCCCCCGCCGCGCGGGTCCACCGCCACCGCCCCCAGCACGACATCCACGCCCGCCCCCGCCATCGCCGCCATCGCCGCTCCCCACTCCGGTCCGATGCGCACATCGGCGTCCAGCGTCGCCACCCAAGCGGCCTCCGTGCGCAGCATGCCCGCGAGCAGGGCGCTTTTCTTGCCCGCGCCCGGATTTCGAATCACTTCCGCGCCTGCGCTATGGGCCACCTGTGCGCTGCCGTCCTGGCTTCCGTCGTCGATGACCCAGATTTTTTTGGGGGGGTGGGTTTGGCAAGCCAAATCCGCCAAAACCTCAGCCAACCCCGCCGCCTCGTCCCGACAGGGAATCAGCACCTCGTAAGGCGCCTGCTCCTCCCCCTGCTCAGGTCGCCCGCCGCTCGGCGCCTCCAGCGCCCGCGCCCAACGCAGCGCCTGCCGCGCATACGGTCCCACCGCCCATCCGCCTGCCCCCAGGGCCAGCAAAACTTTCACCATCATCATCTTGCCGGCGCACGCATGGCCCAAATCGCCCCCACCGCAGCGGGCAAGGCCAGGTTCACTCCCCAAACCAAGAACGGCGCCAGCAGCGTAGGCCCCACGGCGGCTCCCTCCGGTTGCAAGATGGCCCACGTCCAGGCCTCCCTCACCCCCAGCTCCCCCAGCAACGCCCCCGGCGCAAACATGTTCCCGAGCCAAACCAGCGGCACCGCCAGGGCCCGCTCCGCCTCCCACGCCAGCCCCACGGCCGAAAAGGCCAGCAGAAACTGGGCGGAAAAGGCCGTATACCGCAGCGCGCTCAGCCCCAAGGCCAACTGCCGCTG
>JBEEPJ010000241.1:0-2812 GCA_041191165.1 Bacteroidota bacterium
CGGCTGACGGGCTGCCGAGGGAGAGCCCGAGGGCGGCCCACACGCCCAGGGTGCGCAGGTGGCCCATCACCGCAGCTTCCAGCCCTCCCACAGGCCACTGGAGGCCGGAGCGCTCAGCGCCTGCGGCTGTTGGACATACCCTTCCTTTGCCGTGGCCAGGTCCACCTCGCGCTGGACGCGGGTGAAGACCTCGCCCCAGGTGGTGGTTGGGGAACTGGTTTGGACTGCCTTGAGCAGCTGGTAGGTAAAATGCCCGTGCTGCTGGGCCCGGTGCACGCCGCTCGCCTGATTGCCCGAGGAAGACGCCAGCACCAGCAGCCGCTCGGGAATGGCATCCGCCCGCGGCACCACGCGCACCCCCTTCATGGCGACCAGCTCCTCGTTGCGCGCCCCACCGCTGAAGCACGCGTCGAGCCAAACATGCGCCCGCACCACCGGATGCGCCGTCAAGGTCCGGTATAGCTCCGGCAGGGCCATGCCCAGCGCGGCCTGCTGCCCGGAGACGTCCACCGGAATGAGGTAGGGCACGTGGTCCTCGCCGGCCGGCAATCCGTGGCCGGAGTAGTAGAAGTAAATCTCCGCGCGCCCGCCCTCCGCGCGGGCCACGTTTGCCAGCCAGTTGACTTCCTGCCGCAGCTCCCCGGCGGTGGCGTTGATGCGCAACCGCAGGTGATCGGCGGGCACGCCCAGGGCTTGTTGCAGGTACTGCGCCACCATGCGCGCGTCGTTCTCGGCGAAGTCCACGTTGATTTCTGGCGAAAGCGCGCCCGACCGCGAGGCGTAGTCCTCGTTGCCGATGACCACCGCGTAGCGATGCGCCACCTCCGGGCCCCACTTGGGCACATTGCGGTCCACATCGCTGCCCAAGTACGACCGCTCCACCGCCACCGTCTGTTGCTGGGCCGCCGGCTGAACCACCAGACGCTCCTGCGAAACCGCCTCATTCAGTTGAAAAACATGCTCCCACGCGGCACCGTATGCGCCCAGCCGTTCCCGCAGCTGCAAGCCGATGGGCACCGACTCCGCTGCGTATTGGGTGTTGATAATGAACTCATAGGCCAAACGCCGTTCCTCCCCCGGACCCAAATCCCCCAAGTTCTCCGCCTTTTCTCCCACCAACTGAAACACCCCGTCGGGCAACCGCAACTCGGTCGTCACCCCCTGGGCCACCCCTTGTCCGGTATTCTGAACGAGCCATTCCAGCGAGAAGCGGCTCTTCTTCTGCAACACCCCGCCCTCCCCACTCAAACGGTAATCGACCACCTCCACCTTGGGGGCCCGAAAGGCACGCGTCTCCACCTCCAGCACCCAGCGCTCCAGCCCGAAGCCGTTGGGTTCGTGCACCTCCACGGCCAGCTGCATCACCCCATCGACGGTGGCCCGGGTGGCTTCGAAGGGGATGGTGTATGCGGTGGTTTGGCCCAAACGCGCCACCGGCAGGTCGTGCCATTCCCGCGCCACGATGCCCGTCTTCGCTCCGCTGAGGGTCACCTGGGCCCGCAGCCCCACCCCATCGCCCAGCCCGTCATTCGACACGGCGAAAACGACCTGGCACGCCTCCATGGCATCCACGGCTCCATTGCCATCGGCGTCCACCAAACGCACGGAGCCCGCCACCCGCTCCAGGATGGGCGGCTCGATTTTTTCGCGGATTTGGAAGGAATAAACGGGCGAAATCACCTCCTGCTGGGCACGCAAGGCCTCAACGGGCGCCAGCCCCAGGCCCATCACCAGCATCACGCCCATCCGGCGCAGGCTGCTGTTTCTGTTTTTTATTCGTGGAAGCACGTGCGAATATAAGGAAGACCCCGCCCGCATGGCTCAGCGCAGGTAATCGAAGGGGTGCCAGTGCACGTCCCGGTCGCGGGGTTCAATGGACTGGATCCAATGCATCAGCTCCTGCGCCCCGAGCTCCGGAGCCACGGACTGGGTCCAATCCTCCCGGGTGAAGACGAAGAGCAGCTGCGAGAGGGCGTCTCCTTCCGGCGCAAAGAGCTCATAGCGGTGCTGATGGGCCGGCAAGGGAAAGGCTGTGCCCGGAAAGGCCGAAAAGCAGGCCACGGGCTCCGCAGGCGATGGAAAAAACCGGTACGCCCGCGTGCCTTCGACGAGAAAGGCCTGCAGGCACCCCCCCGGCCCTTGCACCCGAAAATCCAGTTCCCCCGGGCTCGTGTACACGGGCTGCAGGCCCTCGATGCGGTGCTTGAACCCCGGATCGGGCTGGGTGCTGTATCCCTGCACCTGGAACTCCGCACAGTACGTCACTACCACATCCCCCCGGGCATCCACCTGGTTCATCACCTGCTCCCCGCGCATCCCGCTCAACCCTCCGGCGTAGGTCACTTCGCTGACGTCGAGAAACTGCTGCCGGGCGTAGTCGTCGCCTTGCTGGGTTGAGGTGAGAACGGTGGATGAGACGACGTTCTTCGCCACTCCCGCCGCCCGCATGGCTTCTTCCACCGCCGCTCGGTAGGCACAGGCCCGGGTCTGCTCCAAGGTCCTGTCCCCTGCCACCACGCACTCCCCGCAGGCCTGCACCCACTCCGGCCCGGGCGGGGCCGCGGAGGGGTGTGAAGCTGCAGCGTCGGCGGTGCCTCCGATGCCTACCATGCCCAAGCACCCCAAAATCAACCCCACGGCCTTCCTTTTGCCCCGCGCAAGCCCTGCATCGATGCGCTCCTCCTTCAAATACTTCATGTTCTTAAATGTAACCCAAACCCGCTACAAGCTAGGCCTTTCCACGGCCAAAAATCGCTCGCCGGGCTCCCCTCAAAGAGAAGCCCAGCGAGAAATAATCAAATAGGCAAATAGG
>JBEEPJ010000242.1:0-2794 GCA_041191165.1 Bacteroidota bacterium
GAAAAGTGGATGCTGGTGGTCAATGCCTCGAATCACGAGAAGGACTGGAACTGGATCATGCAGCAAATCGAGTCTCATCCGTGGGATGTGCAGATCTTCGACCGCTCGGCGGATTGGGCATTGATTGCAGTGCAAGGACCTGAAGCGACGGGGTTGGTAGGCCAAATCAGCGATGCACCATCGCCCACGCAACTCGCCTATTACACGTTCCGGGAGGGCGAAGTGGCCGGGGTTCCGGCGATCATCTCTGCGACGGGATACACAGGTGCCGGTGGCGTAGAACTCTACGTGCCTGCGGAGGGCGCTGAAGCGGTTTGGAACGCCCTCTTGGCCTTAAATATTCCCCCCTGCGGTCTGGGGGCGCGGGACACGCTGAGAATGGAGGCGGGATTTTGCCTCTACGGCCACGAAATCGACGACAGCACATCTCCCATTGCCGCAGGGCTGGGTTGGATCACGCGATTCACGAAGGACTTTGTGGACAGGGAACGCTTCGAAAGGGAAAAAGCAGCCGGCTCTCCTCAGATTTTGCGAGGGCTGAAGATGCTCGATCGCGCCATTCCCCGGCAGGGTTACCCCATCGTGGACCGCGAAGGAAATGAAATCGGAAGGGTGACCAGTGGCACCATGTCCCCCACCCTGGGCATGGGCATTGCCATGGGCTATATCGATCACGCACATGCACAACTCGGAAACGAAGTCTATGTCTCGATCCGGCAGAAAAACGTTGCTGCTTCGGTAGTTAAACCCGGTTTCTTGCCCACTTCGCGATGATGAATCGGGTCGAATTGTGCTTTTCACCGGCTGATTTCCATCTCTATGAGAAGGACTTCGACCTTGTGGTCGTTATTGATGTATTGCGGGCCACTTCCGCTATATGTGCTGCACTCGAACATGGTGTAGCACGCATTTTACCTGTGGCCACGGTGGAGGAAGCGCGGGATTATCAATCCAAGGGTTATTTCGCTGCCGCTGAGCGAAATGGCATGGTGGTGGAGGGATTTCCATTGGGCAACAGTCCCTTGGGATATCTCGAAAAAATGGACATGCTTCAGGGGGAGACGGTGGTGATGACCACCACGAACGGCACCAAGGCCATCCACCAAGCCCGCTCGAAAACGGTCATCATAGGCTCCCTGCTCAACCTCGATGCCTTGTGTGCCTGGTTGATTGCACAACGGCGTGACGTGCTGTTGTTGGGGTCGGGTTGGAAAGACAAGTTCAACCTGGAAGACACGATTTGCGGGGGAGCCATCGCCGATCAACTCATTTCTTCCGGTTGGTTCAGAGCAGAGGAAGACAGCACCGTCGCAGGAAAGTTCATCTACCGGTCCGCACGCGAAAACATGTTCGCCTTCTTGCGGGCATCCTCCCACCGGCGGAGGTTGCGCAAGCTCAATTTGAATGCAGATGTAAAGTACTGCCTGACGCCCAATCAATTGACCACCATTCCCATTTTGCGGGACGGATTCCTGGTGAAATTGCCGGCTCATGAGCAGTTCACAGAGGAACCGGCCGTGCCATCCCCTTCGGCGGCCACGCGGTAAGCTATCGGGTTTCATCATCGCATTTGCCGTTGGGTTGGGTTGGGGTTGGGGATTTGCTCCGCACCGTTCCATTCACGCTGCCGCCATTCAGACCTTACCTCCTCCCCTCTTTGCGTTTTTCAAGTTCCACGGGGATTGGATTGAACAGCACGCCACCGATCCCGACTTGCGCAAGCACGCGGTGAAGGGAGAGGCGGAAAAACACTACATCGACCTCGACCGATACGGAAATGGTGCAGATTCCGCGTTGGCCGTGCTTCCGCGAACCTGGAAGGCCGCTTGTGCGCAGTACGGGGAGGATGCCTTGCGAGCGCACGGCATCGCCCCTTGGAGTACCCTCTGGTCTTACCGGGCGCTGACAGAGGCCTTCGCTGCCCAATCCCCTGAGTTGATTCTGCGGCATGCCGCCGATTTGGGCCATTATCTGGGCGACCTCCATGTCCCCCTGCACACCACCTCCAATTACGATGGTCAGCACACGGGCCAAGTGGGCATTCACGCCCTCTGGGAAACTCAAGTCCCGGCCCAATTTGCGCGCGAATGGAGCGGGGTTTCTCCGGGCCGGCGGGCGGTTTACGAACGGGACTGGGAAAGTCGGATTTGGCATACCTTGGCCCAGAGCCACCGGGAAATCCCCCGCATCTTTGCCGCTGAAGTTGCGGCTACCGAAGCATTGGGAAGTCACCGCAAGTTCGCTTATGTTGAAAACGGAAGAATCCAGCAGCGCATGCATTCCCCCGACTTTTGTGCCGCATTTCATGAGGCCCTCGCGGGCCAAATCCCCCGCCAAGCGCAATCCGCCGCCGGGACCATCGGAGATGCATGGTACTCCGCCTGGGTGGATGCGGGCTCTCCCCCGCTGCCCCCGCTGCCCAAGCAGCGATTGGGAGAGCGAATTTGGAAATGGATCACGGGATGAGGGTGTTGTTGCTGGACCCTTTTCACACGGGTTCCCACCGGGCCTGGAGCACAGGGTGGAAGAAATGGGTGGATGCACATCCCGAGGGCTCATCCATCCACCAGATTGACTTGTGGACGCTGCCGGGCCGAAACTGGAAATGGCGCATGCACGGTGCCGCTGCCCTTTTCGCTCAACGTGCTTCGGGGCCTGCTCCGGATTGGATTGTCGCAACGGATTTGATGGATGTTGCACAATTCAGAGGGCTGCTTCCCGCGGATTGGCGCCACGTGCCGGTGGCCATCTACTTTCATGAAAATCAGTTGACTTACCCCTGGTCAGAGGAGGA
>JBEEPJ010000243.1:0-2756 GCA_041191165.1 Bacteroidota bacterium
TCCTATCCCATCAACGCCGACGGTTCCCTCGAACCCGCAGTCACAACCGTCCAACACGCAGGAAAAGGCGCAGACCCCTCTCGCCAAAAAGGACCCAATGCACACTGTTTCGTCGCCAGCCCCGACGGACGCTTCGCATTCGCCGCCGACCTCGGTATCGACAAAGTCCTGATCTACACCGTCGACAACAACTCCAGCAAAATTGTCCCCAACCCAAACCAACCCCACGTCGAACTCCCGCCCGGCAGCGGCCCCCGCCACCTCACATTCCATCCCAACGGCAAAATCGTCTACGTCATCAACGAACTCGCAAACACCGTCGCCCTCCTCGATTGGAATGCAACCGACGGCACACTCAAACACCGGCAAACCCTCTCCACCCTGCCCGCGGACTTCACCGGAAAAAGCTACACCGCAGACCTAAAAATCACCCCGAACGGACGATTCCTTTACGGCACAAACCGCGGCCACGACAGCATCGCCTCCTACCGCATCGCGGACGACGGAACCCTCACACGGCTCGCCATCGCACCCAGCGGCGGGAAAGGTCCGCAAAATCTTCTCATCACCCCAGATGGCCAATGGCTTCTCTGCGCCAACATGCCCGGCAACAACATCGCGGTTTTCCAAATCAACTCCGCAGACGGAAAACTCGTCCCTCACGCCAAACCCACTGAAATCCCAATGCCCGCCTGCATCCGTTTGATGGAGTAATCGCAACGCGACCCAACCCTCCTCCCCTCACTCCCGCTCGTTTCCGTCACCATGCGTTCCCAAACCCCACCGACACGTTTCGTAGCCACGCTCCTCGCGTCGCTCCTTCTCCTCCTCACCTTGCCCGCCATCGCCGACAGCGCACGCGACCACTACCGCGAAACCCTCCATTCCGGACTTCAGCGCTTCATCCAAGCCGGTGAACTCAATGGAGCCGTCACCCTCGCCGCCACCGGAACCACCCTGCTCGATACCTCCGCAATCGGACTCGCCGACCCAGCCAAAAAGGCGCCCATGCAACCCGACACCCTCTTCTGGGTCGCCTCGCAAACCAAACCCATCACCGCCGCCGCCATCTTCATGCTCATCGAAGACGGTAAACTCCAGTTCGATACCCTGCTCACCGACCTCCTCCCCGAATATAAAGATCTGCAAGCCGTCGCATCCAAAACTCCCGAACAAACCATTCTCAAACCCGTCAAAACACCCATTCGCATCCATCACCTCCTCAGCCACATGGCCGGATTCGGATCCAAAACCACTTTCGATCTGCCCGGCTGGGATTCGTGGCCACTCGACGTCCGCGCCCGCGCCCACGCCATTCCCCCCCTCCGCTTCGAACCCGGCACCAGCGCCGCATAATCCGGCAAGGCCATCACCCCCTGCGTCGGATCGTCGGGCAGGATATCGGCCACGCGCCCCGCAGGCAGCAGCAGCGACACCCGCGCGCGCAGCACCTCTTCCTGCAGGTGACCCGACAATTGCAACGCCATCAGCTTCAGGACCGCGATGGAATCCGCAGGCTGCCACGCCGCGATCTCGCTTGAAAACAGGAACATTTCCGGCGCACCGCGCCCGCGCGCATCCTTGTTGACCTGCGCGATCCAAGAATTGACGCCACTGGCATAGGCCTCCAGCGCCTCCATCGTCGGGGCGTCCTGCACGGCGACGGACTGTTGCGCGAGTCCATAAAGATCGTAACGGCGCATCAATTCGTCGATCTTGACCGTCCGCTGCCCAAATACCTCGGACAGCCGCCCCTGCACGGTGCGCCGCAGCATGGTCATCTGCCACAGCCGATCCTGCGCATGGGCGAACCCCAGCGCGAAGTAAACATCCCGATCCGTCGCGCCAAAGATATGGGGCACGTTGTTGTTGTTCCGCACAATCTCGACCGGCGCGGAAACGCCCTCAAGCGTGAACGCCTCGTCATAATCGGGCAGCGAGCGGGACAGGAAATAGTAGACGATCACCCCCGCCAGCAGCGACAGCGCCACGAGGCCGGTGAACAGGCGCAGCATCCAGCGGAAGACGAGGAACATGAAGGGCCTGTTCTTGACGACGGGAACCGGATGGCTTCCTAGTCCATCGCACATCAGGTGGCAATGCAACGGAGGGTGAACGATGGCAAAGGTGGCCTTTCTGGGACTGGGCGTGATGGGGGGCCCGATGGCACGCCATCTTGCGGCCAAAGGCCACGACGTGACCGTCTACAACCGCACCACCGCCCGCGCCGAGGCTTGGGTGGCGGCCCATGGTGGGCGTCTGGGCCGCACGCCCTCTGACGCCGCGCGCGGGGCCGAGCTCGTCTTCGCCTGCGTCGGCAATGACGACGACCTGCGCCATGTCTGCACCGGCGACGGCGGTGCCTTTGCGGCCATGGCCCCCGGCACGCTGTTTGTCGATCACACCACCGTCTCGGCGCAGGTCACGCGCGAACTGGCGGGCATCGCGGCGGGGCAGGGGATCGGCTTCGTGGATGCCCCCGTTTCGGGCGGGCAGGCCGGGGCCGAAAACGGCGCGCTCTCCATCATGTGCGGCGGCACGATCGAGGATTACAGCCGCGCCGAACCCGTCATGGCCGCCTATGCCCGCATCTGCCGCCGTCTGGGCGACAGCGGGGCGGGGCAATTGGCCAAAATGATGAACCAAATCTGCATCGCGGGCCTGATGCAGGGCCTGTCCGAGGCACTGGCCTTCGGCCAGAAGGCCGGTCTCGACGGCGAGGCGGTGGTGGAAGTGATCAGCCAAGGCGCGGCAGG
>JBEEPJ010000244.1:0-2746 GCA_041191165.1 Bacteroidota bacterium
TCATACCACCTACAACAAGAACAAGGCGAGCCATGCACTGCTCTCCAGCGGTGACAGCGAAAGGCTCGTGCTGCTGACAGAACTCGTCGCACTTGGCCATCATGTATTCAATGGAGAGAAGGAGAAGTTCAAGCGCTGGTTGATGAAACCCAATCTCTCTTTGGGAGGGTTGGAACCCTTGCAATACTTCGATACGGTGAGTGGCATCTTGGAGGTCAAGAATGCCTTGAATCGCCTGGATTCTGGCAACTTCGCCTGATGCGCGTCTTTCGCATCGAGCGCAAAAGGTATCTCGCCACCACGCTCACCGGGCAGGGTGCTTCCCTCGCCTCAGGTTTTCGTTGGAACAGCGAATCCACTCGGCTGGTTTATACCGCTGCGACCCGATCGTTGGCGATGTTGGAGATTATGGCGCATCTCGATGCGAGTGAAGATTTGCCGACAGACCGATTTTTCGTGGAAATCGAGGTTCCGGATGCGTTGGCCATTCGCGTGGTGGAGGCACATGACCTCCCGGAGGGCTGGGATGCCCGCCCCCCCAACCGGTTCACCCAACGCTTGGGAGACGAATTTGTGCGGAACCCCACTGCAGCCGTTCTGCAAGTTCCCAGCGCCATCATTCCCGAAGAGTTCAACTTTCTGCTCAATCCTGCCCATCCCGACGCCCGGCGGTTGCAAATCGTCAAAACGACACCGTTGCAGTTCGATGCGCGCATGCGACCGTCGTCCGCTTCACCCCCCACTCCGGCCACCGACCCATCTGCAACCTCGCGGGCAGGCCGGAGGCGAGCCGGACCCTCCCTGAAATGAAAAACGCCCGCGGCTGCGGGCGTTTTCTTTGCAACGTGGGCGGAGGCTGAGGGATTCGAACCCCCGGTACCTTTCGGTACTTCGGTTTTCAAGACCGACGCGATAGACCACTCTGCCAAACCTCCAAACACACCCGCCGGTCGCTTTCGCCGGGGGCGCAAAAGTAACACATTTCAATCAACCGGCATGCAAGTCCGTGAGGGAACCGGAATCCGCTTGAAAATGACTCTGCTTGGGCTGACCTTCTGCGTCCTCGGGATGGGCGAGCTGCTGGGCACGTTTTTCTGCCTTCTTGGCGGCTTTGGCGAGTTTGCGTTCGGATTTGGCATTCAACTCATGCCGAGCGAACAAAAAACCGGCCACCGCGCTGAAGGTAACCACCGCTGCCAAGAGCAGCACAAAGACCATTTCGAAGGGTTGCATGGCGGGGAATTTAAACGTGCAATGATACTAACCCCTAACGGATTTTTCACAGCGAGTTATCCTACGGCTTTCGTGAATAATTGTTACGGATTTCGCAGGCTAAATTTGCCGCCATGCCCCTCCCCCTTTCCCCCCTGGCGGCCTGGCGCGCGGCCCACGCTTCCCCGGAGCCCCATGCGCCCTGGGTCAGGCGTGCGGCCTGGCTTCATGTGCTGGGCGACAGGGGCTGGCGGGTCAGCACGCAGCAGGGGGACTGGTTGATGGCCGCAGTGCGTTTGCGTGGGGTCCGGGCGCTGGTGACCCCGCCGTGGGCGCTGGACGTGGGATATGTGGGCGGGGGGTTGACGGCGGAGACGTGGCAGGAGGCGCGGCGGGCGATGCGGGCGGCGGGAGCGCGTTGGGCGGTGGTGGACTTCGCGCCGGGGGTGGAGGGGGTGGCGGAGTCGGTGGTGGGAGTGCCGGGGTGCATCTGCCGGGAGCGCCATACGCGGTGGGCGGACCTCCGGGCCGGCGTCCCGGCTACGCGGCGCAAACAGATGCGGCGGGCGGAGCGGGCGGGGCTCCGGGTCGAGGGGAGGTCCGGGACCGCCGAGGTGGGACCCGAGGCCGTCGAGGAGATGGTGGACCTGCATCAGGCCGCCCGCGAGCGCAAGGGCATTCCCTCCGACCGGGAGGCCCTGAGGCGCTTGCTGGCGGGCTGCGCCCAGGACGGGCAGTGCCGCTTCTTCTTCGTGCGGGACGCGGAGGGGCGGGCGCTCGCGGGCGGGGTGATGCTCGAGAGGACGGGGCGGGATGCGGAGCCGGGCGAGGTGTTGTACGCCTTCGGCGGGGCGCACCGCGGTCCCCAGTCGGGACTGGCCACCGTGCTCATGCTGGGAAGTGCGATGGAGTGGGCCGCGGCCGAAGGCTATGCCCGGTGGGACTTCGGGGGATCGCAGGACCCGGGCGTGGATCGGTTTTATGAGGAGTTTGGCGGGGTCCGTCAGCCCAAGCACCGGGTCGTCCTCTGGCAGCCGGGCTGGGGATGGGTCCTGCGCCTCTTGCGCCCCGACCTGTTCCGCTGAAGCCCCGTCAGCGCACCACGGTCAATTCTCCGGCCTCCAGAAAGTCCGCGTCGTTGCAGACATGCCGGCCGCTGACCACCACGTAGTACGTTCCCTCTGCGGCCCCTTCTGCCCACCAACCCCGCTGGGGATCTTGCGTCTCAAACATCAAATTGCCCCATCGGTTGTAGACCTGGATTTGGAATTGATGAAAATCCGTTCCGGAAACGCCCAGCTCCTCCCCTTCCGTATCGGTGAACTGCACTGCAAACCGCTCGTTGTCACCGTCGCCGTTGGGCGAGATGACGTTGGGCACCAACCACTTCACATCCGTCAACGGCTCTGGCACCGCGAAGGCAAGCGGCACGTCGATCCACAAGTCGCACCCGGCATGGTACAGCGACAGCATGCCCGCGTATGCGCCTGGGCCGGGGTAAGTCACCACCTGCGATGCCCCCTCCCAGACCCCC
>JBEEPJ010000245.1:0-2740 GCA_041191165.1 Bacteroidota bacterium
GATGTAGCCATTTGCAGACAACATCCGAAGTAACCTCACGGGGGCAATGTCCGTAAGCCGTTGGGAGAGAAGTTTCATTTACGCAAAATTCGGAACTTGGCCCCATGATTCGATTCACGCCCAGCGGGAAAGAACATCCACAGGCGGGAAGCATCCTGCTTTCCGAGCCCTTTCTCGAAGACCCTTACTTCGGTCGAAAGGCCATCCTGCTCTGTGCCCACAATTCGACGGGTTCGTTTGGGTTTGTCTTGAACAATTTCGTGGACATCGCCCTCGGCGACCTGATGGAAGGCTGGCCGGCGATGACCCACCGGATCAGCGTGGGAGGTCCTGTGAAGAACAGCAACTTGTACTACCTCCATACCCACCCGGAGATTGAGGGCAGCGTTCCCATCGTCGAGGGGGTATGCATGGGGGGCGATTTTGACGAAATCAAACAGCGGGTCGCCGCCGGCACCATCGCCCCGCAAGATCTGCGTTTCTTCATCGGATATGCCGGTTGGTCCCCCAACCAATTGCAGGATGAAATTCAATCTCACAGCTGGTTTGTCACCCGCATGACAGGACAGCGCATCATGGACACCACATTCGAAGAGGAGGATCTGTGGCGTCACCTGATTTCGGAGATGGGCGAGGCGTATGCCCATATAGCAAACGCACCTTCCGACCCCTCCTTGAACTGATTCAATCTCCCCACGACCAGGTCACGCGGTAGCCCGCGTGGCTTCGGATGTTGATGACGCGTCCATCCTCGAAGATGGCGTACTGCCCTTTGAAGCCCATGAGCTTCCCCCGCAGGTCGGGAACCTTATCGAGCGAGACGGACGTGACCTTGAGCGGATAGGACCGCACAGGATATTGGAAGGTGTGAACCAACGGGTCCGCAATGGCCCAAGTTGCGTAATGCGGCCCCAACCGCTCCAGCACACGCTCCCGCATCTCCCTGAACACCTCAGGTTGGGGTGCCGCTTCCGACAGCATGGCCCGCCAGTTCGTCTTGTCCGCCATGTGGGACTTGAGCAACACCTCCATCTCTCCGGCCAGTTGTCGATAAGGAACCTGAAAAACGGCTGCGGCACAAACCGCCCCTTGGTCCAGCCAACGCACCACCCCTGACGCCGATCGCGTCACCCCCACTTTCCACCCGCTGGTTTGGGAGAGATACAACCAGTGCGGCTGATTGTGGTGCGCCTCCTCCCACTCTCGATCCCGGAGTGCAATTCCCTCATGGATGCGACTCAATTCTGGCCTGATCACACTCTCTACCGCCTCGGGCGCCTTCCGCCAGGCATCGAAACTGTAACCTTCACCGTAGGTCTTCGAGATGCGCTTTCCCGTTGCGACACAGTGGATTTGGCCTTCAAAAAAAATCCGAATGTCCTTCCCGATGGCCTCGTTCAGCGGCCATTCCGGCAAGTCCTCCAAGCGATCTTTGCCCCGCAGGCTGTAGGCCAAACTTCCACCATCCTCCTCGCGAATGGTCAACTTGCGTAGGTTTCCCTCCCAATTCATGGCCCCAAAAATCGTGCTGCCCCGTGTCATCGGAACCACGCGCACCCGGAATTTTTGAATGCAGAAGCCCCCCTGAGGATTCCGCTTGGAATTGTCCTCGGGAGTTGTTAACTTTCGGGCACAACCATTCCTATCCCAACAACAATGAAGAAACTGATACTTCTGGCTGGTTTGTTCACCTCGTTGGCTGCGACTGCTCAAGTGCTTTACCAAGAGGGCTTTGAGGGCTTCGCGCCGGGTGCATACGTATCGGATAGTCCCATCTGGGATACCTGGTCCGGAGCGAATTTCGGAAGCGCTGAAGATGCCCAGATTTCCAATGAAATCGCGCACAACGGTTCCAATTCACTCCACATTTACGGCAATCAAGGCCCGATGGATGTGATCATGGTGGTGGGTTTGGAGTCGGGGGCATACGAGTATTCCTTCTACGCTTACGTTCCTTCTGGGGCCGCGGGTTACTATAACTTCCAAGAAAGTCCCTCTCCCGGGGTGGGCTGGGCCTTTGAGTGCTTCTTCAATGGAGACGGAACGATGACGTTCATCAAGGATCAAGCGACGGTATTGTCCGGAACCTTTGCCTTCGACCAGTGGTTCCAGATGAAGCACCGGGTAGACATGGACAATGATACCGTTGAGATTCTGCACAACGGCGTCTCCCTGGGTTCTTTCGTTTTCGATAGTGCCTTCGGTGCGGTCAACTTCTTCGGAACCGGCTCCGGCAACGTGGCTGGAAGCATGTTTGTGGATGATGTCGTCATCGAGGAAGGCTTCTCCACCGTCGCGGTCAAAGAGCCCGCTCGTGCGTTAACCCTGTCTTTCGGCCCCAACCCCGCGAATGAGTACGTCACTTTGAGCAGCTCACACAACACCGCCAAGGTGCGTATCCTCTCTTTGAACGGACAGGTGATGTTGGAGCGCCAAGTCTCGGGTCTCACGCGAGGTGAGCGGTTGAATTTCAACCTCCCCGGCGGCATTTACTTCCTCGAACTCACTTCGGGAACGGCCCGTACCATGCAGCGCCTGGTGGTCAGCAAGTGACCCATCGAATAGAATCAATTTCAAAGGCCACCTTCGGGTGGCCTTTTTTTGTTTTCATTCCTTGGGAAAGCGGAAGCAACCTCTACTCTGGGACATGCGTATTTTCGGAGATTGAAATGTTACAAATCGAATCGCAACCATGAAGGCATTGATGACTGTAGGGAGTGCCGTGACCCTCTTGGGGATA
>JBEEPJ010000246.1:0-2738 GCA_041191165.1 Bacteroidota bacterium
GGGGACTTCTGCTACGTCATCGAGGCGGTGGACAGCCAGGGCTCCCCGACCGGCGGCATCAACTACGCCCTCTCGAACTCCGTGTGCCTCACCCAGCCGCCGCTCATCTGGGTGCCCAACGCCATCTTAACCTCGAGCGAACATGAGGAAAACCGGATCTTCCGCCCCGTCATCAGCTTCGCCGACCTCTCCTCCTTCGTGATGGAAGTCTATGGCCGCTGGGGCGACGTCATCTACTCCACCACAGACATCGAGCAGGGCTGGGACGGCCGGTGGAACGGGGAGTGGGTGAAGGAGGGAGCGTATGGATTTTCGCTGGTCGTGCAGGACGGTGCGGGAAGGGCGTATACGGAAACGGGTTTGGTCTACGTGCTGCACAACAACTGACCCTACCTGAACTGACCCTACCTTTGCGCGAATCGCAAAGCCCCATGACGCAGCCCAAGATCATCGGTGAAGGTCTCACCTACGACGACGTTTTGTTGATTCCCGCCTACTCCGAGGTGCTCCCTCGTGACGTGCGGTTGCAGAGCCCGTTCAGCCGCAACATCTCGCTGCGGGTGCCGGTGGTTTCCGCCGCCATGGACACGGTGACGGACAGCCGCATGGCCATCGCCATGGCCCGGCAGGGCGGCATCGGGGTCATCCACAAGAACATGACCATCGAGCAGCAGGCGCAGGAGGTCCGGCGGGTGAAGCGCTCGGAGAGCGGCATGATCCAGGACCCCGTGACGCTGGACCGGTCGGCCACGGTGGGCGATGCGCTCGACATCATGCAGGAGCACAAGATCGGGGGCATCCCGGTGGTGGACGGCGAGCGGCGGCTGGTGGGCATCGTCACCAACCGGGACCTGCGCTTCGAGAAGGACCGGCGGCGCGGGGTGGCGGAGGTGATGACTTCCAAGCAGTTGATCGTCACGCGCGCGGGCAGCGACCTGACGGAGGCAGAACAAATCCTGCGCGAACACCGCATCGAAAAGCTCCCGGTTATCGACGAGGACGGCCAGCTGGTCGGTCTCATCACCTACCGGGACATCATCAAGGTGAGCGAGAACCCGGATGCGAGCAAGGACCACTTGGGTCGGCTGCGGGTGGCGGCGGCGGTGGGGGTGACGGCGGATACGATGGAGCGGGCGGCGGCGCTCGTGACGGCGGGGGTCGACGCCCTGATCATCGACACGGCGCACGGGCACAGCCGCGGGGTGCTGGAGACGCTCCGGCGCGTGAAGGACGCCTTCCCCCAGGTGGACGTGATCTGCGGCAACATCGCCACGGCCGACGCTGCGCGCGCCCTGGTCGAGGCCGGGGCGGATGCCGTCAAGGTGGGCATCGGGCCGGGCTCCATCTGCACGACCCGGGTCATCGCCGGCGTCGGGGTGCCCCAGCTCCATGCGGTGATGGAGGTGGCCGCCGCGCTCGAGGGCACGGGGGTTCCGGTGATCGCCGACGGGGGCATCCGGTTCACAGGCGACATCGTCAAGGCCCTCGCCGGCGGCGCCCATTCCGTCATGGTGGGCTCCATCCTCGCCGGCACGGAAGAGAGCCCCGGCGAAACCATCATCTACGAGGGCCGGCGCTTCAAGAGCTACCGCGGTATGGGCTCCATCGAGGCGATGCAAAAGGGCTCCAAGGACCGCTATTTCCAGGACGCCGAAGACGACCTCAAGAAACTCGTGCCGGAGGGCATCTCCGGGCGCGTCCCCTACAAAGGCCACGTCCACGAGGTGCTATACCAAATCATCGGCGGCCTCCGGGCCGGCATGGGCTACTGCGGCGCGGCCGACATTCCCGCCCTGCAGCGTGCACAGTTCGTGCGCATCACGCACGCCGGCATCAAGGAGAGCCACCCCCACGACGTCATGATCACGCGGGAGGCGCCCAATTACAGCATTCGGTAAGCGATAGGGATCAGCGGCGCTGCAGGCGCAGGAAGCGGCGGAGCCGTTGCTTGGCTTGCTCCACGGCGGACTTCTGGATGATGCCGCGGGAGATGAGGTAGAAGACGACCAGCCACAGGAGCCCCTTGATGAGGAAGAACAGGAACCCGGCGACGCCCAGCGCTTTGAGCCATTCCATCAGGCAGAAGGGATTTGGGTGAAGGACTCGAGGTCGTGGAAGATGGCGATGTGGTGGTCGAAGCCCGCGTTGACCTCATCCGCCCAGGCGTCTTGTTGAATGGCGCGGACGGCCCCCATGGCCTCGCGCATGGACTGGAAATCGTAGAGGTGGCCTGAGGAGGGGATGCGTTGCTTCATGATTTGGCCTCCAAACATCAAGGCCAAATAATTCAAGTACACATGCGCCCCCCGCTCCTCCTCCCCGAGGCCCTGCAGGTGGGCCACATACCGCGCGGTGGCCTCGAGGATGGGGCCGGGCGCAATGCCTTGATTGTAAAGTTCTTGCATATCCTTGAGGATGGGCTCGGTGCGGGCGAGATCAGGGTGGGGCAACGGCGTTGACTCCAAAGCAACAAAGATGGCGTGCTGTTGTTCGAGGTACCGCAGGTAATCTTCCGGGCTGAGCTCCCCGCGGAACATCCGCTGGTTGAAGGGGGTCTGCTCGGCGATGCGGTGCTTCTCCGCGGTGGCTTCTTTCAAGGGTTGCATGGCGCGAATTTAGAATCGTTCTAAATAGAATGGTGCTGACGGCGGTCAGGTTTTCGGGAAAATTTTTTCGTCCGGGAATTATGACGCGGCCGTGACAAACCCGCCGAAGTGCCGGGCTGATTTTTGCATCCT
>JBEEPJ010000247.1:0-2704 GCA_041191165.1 Bacteroidota bacterium
TCCGGGCCTTGGTACTGCAGATTCGCCGGGTACGTGCATTTCCACAAGTTGCCGTGGGCGTCGGGAAAACGCTTCTCCAGCCACGGTCCGTCGATGTGTTCCGTGTTGAGATACAGCCCGCGGTATTCGCCGTTGAGGTAAACACGAACGTGCGAGGTTCGGGAGACGGGAATCCCCGCTTCGCGCATCATCTCATGCACCATGCGCGCCCGAATCACGGAGACGTCGTTGTGTTGACCGTTGAGGTTCAAGCAGGCCAAACCCATCCACTCCCGCCCCGGCTCCCACGCATCGAAGTCCACTTTGAAGGACTTCTTGGCCGCCATCCGGGACGTATTGCCCCGCAGCCGAACCCCCACGTTTTCCACCGTATCGACCACCCCCCCCCGCTCGTAAATGAAGGTTCCCGGGTGCAGGAAATCCGACCAAACGCTGTCGGGGTGCAACAGCGCCGTCACTGCGTCCCCGATTTCGATGCGCACGACCGCCACCTCATCCGCCACAAAGGGATCGACCAGCGGCGGCTGCCAAGCGATTTGGCCTGCGGCCGCCTGCGCTGTCATGAAGATGGCCAAGCTCCAGCCCAAGTGCAACCCCTTCATGGCTTCCCCAAATCCGGCTGATACGTGAAGAGCTGCGCCGGCTTGTGCAGCACGCCTTGTTGTTTCTCGTCCAACGGCACGATGTGCACCATGCGCTTGACGTTTTTCCGGAAGTTGCGCTTGTCGAATTTCTTATTGAGCACGATTTCATGCAGCGCCTGAAACTGACTCAGCGTGAACTTCTTGGGCAGCAATTCGAAACTGATGTGGTGGCTCTCCAACTGCTCCCGCAGCGTGTCAACCGCCGTTTCGAGAATGCGGTTGTGGTCGAAGGCCAAACCCGGCACCCGCCCCAGATCCAGCCACCGCGCATTGCCCGCAAATCCCGCCGGTTGTGGAACATAGTCCTGCAAACTCACCAGTCCGTAATAGGCGATGGTCATCACCCGGATGTCGGGCTCCGTTCGAAACGCATGGAGCCATTTCTGGTCCTTCTCCTGCCGCACCCGATCCGGGTCTCCGAAGGCATGGAACTGCTTGAGGAAGATGTTCTCCAGCCCGGTGAGTTCGTGCAGCACCCGGGCGGCCGCTTCCTCCAGACTCTCGTTCTCCAGCACCAAGTCCCCCGGCAAAGCCGCTTGCAACTGCCATTCCGCCCCCCCCGGCTGGGTGTCCATGCCCTGGGGCTTGCGCTGGTCGATAATCAAGACTTTCAGGCCATCATCGTCGTAACCGAAGACGACGCAATCCACGGAGACGTGGAGGTGAGCGGGTTTTTCCATAACGAAAGTGCAGCCGGGAATTCCTTCTTGCAGACCGGAAAGATAGGGTCTGAGGCTGAGAACCGAAGGGAGATTGTGGTGTCTCCTCTCTGTTGCGTAACTTCGCGCGTTCCGAAGGCAGCGATGAAATGGTCCTCGCCTGCGGCCGGCAGATTGCAAAGGACATTCATGAAAAAAATCGCCGTTCTCACCTCCGGAGGAGATGCTCCGGGAATGAATGCCGCCATCCGGGCGGTGGTCAGGACCAGTGTTTACCACAACGCAGAAGTTGTAGGGGTTTTTCAGGGCTATCAGGGTTTGGTGACGGGGGACTTCAAGCGCCTTCACGTTCGCTCTGTGGCGAAGATCCTCGGTCGCGGGGGCACCATCCTCAAGTCCGCCCGTTGCGAGGCGTTCATGCACCCCGAAGGCCGTGCCCAGGCCCATGCCCACCTCGTGGCGAATGGGGTGGATGGCCTGGTGGTCATCGGGGGCAACGGTACGTTTACGGGTGCCATCAAGCTTCACGAGGAAACGGGCTTTCCGGTGATGGGCATCCCGGGCACGATTGACAACGACCTGGCGGGCACGGATTACACCATCGGATTTGACACGGCAACCAACACCGTGGTGCAGGCGGTGGACAAGATCCGGGATACGGCAGACAGCCACAACCGGCTGTTCTTCGTCGAAGTTATGGGCCGGGACAGCGGGTTCATCGCATTGCAGACGGGCATCGCTACGGGTGCGGTGGCGGTGATGACCCCCGAGACCGGCATCACCATCGAGGGCTTGGTCCGCATCTTGGACCAAGGTGAACTCTCCAACAAGACCTCGAGCATCGTGATGGTTTCGGAAGGCCATCCGGAGGGCGGGGCCTACGAAATCGCCAAGAAGGTATCCCAGATTTCCCCGCAGTATGAGATCCGCATCACGGTGCTGGGTCACATTCAGCGCGGTGGAGACCCCAGTTGTTATGACCGGGTATTGGCATCCAAGTTGGGGGTGGCTGCCGTCGAAGCCCTCATCGCGGGCAAGAAGGACATGATGGCGGGACTGGTGAACGACCAAGTGGTTTTCACCCCGTTCCAAGAAGCCATCCTCAACAAGACCCAATCGCTGGAAGACGAAGTGCGCATCGCGCAGATTCTGAGCATTTAATCACAACCTTATTATAGCTTACGAGAGATGAAGAACGTCGCCATCAACGGATTTGGACGAATTGGTCGTTTGGCCTTCCGTCAAATGCTCGGAAGAAAAGACCTGCGCGTAGTCGCCATCAATGACCTCACCGACGTCCAAACCCTGGCCCACCTCCTCAAATATGACAGCATCCATGGTCGGTTTGCCGGAGAAGTGCGGGTAGAAGGAGGCCACCTCGTGGTGAATGGCATGACCATC
>JBEEPJ010000248.1:0-2693 GCA_041191165.1 Bacteroidota bacterium
CGAGCGGAAGTTCGTCCAGGACGGCGACACGGTGGTCATCCGCGGCGCAGCCGTCGGGGCGGGCTACCGGGTCGGGTTTGGGGAGTGCCGGGGGCAGGTGGCGCCGGGAGAATAGAGAATTGAGAATAGAGAATTGAAAATGGAGGGGGTTAGTGGTCGTCGTGGCCTTCCGCGTGTTCGTTGGCCTGTCCTTCGGCGCCTCCCGTGCCCGCCGGGACGGTGGGGGATGCCGTGGGCCGGATTTCGGTATGCCGAATCTCACCGCCTGACAAGCCCGCACGCGAGGCGAAAAACAACGCCGGCAGCGCCGCCACCGCCACGGCCAGGGCCCAGCGGCTCGGGGCCCAACGATCGCGCACGTGGGCCACCAAGCCCAGCAGCGCCAGCGCCCCGAGCACGTAGGCGCTCACGGCATACCGCTCCGCCACCTCCTCATGGTGTTCGACATAGGCCTCATCGAGGAGCCCAGTGGCCTCAAGCGACTCCTCGGCTTGCTCGCCGGAATACATGGCCAAGGGCGTAGCCAGGGTTCCCGCTACCAACAACGCCAGGGCCGTGATTTGCACGGGCCGTGAGCGGAAGATGTAGCCCGCCGCGAGGACGGCCATCCCGATGATTGGGAGCAGGATGGGGAAGTGGTTCACCAGCAGGTGGAAGTGAGCGGGATTCAAGGTGTGGTGGTGTTTTTTAGGGGGTGGGAAAAAGAGACTTGGGATGGTCGAGAAACTCGTTGAGCATCTGCAGGTCGTTGAGGAGCCGGTCGAAGCGGGCGGCGCCGAGGTGCTTTCGGAGCCGCTCATTCACGCCGACGACCAGGTCCCGGGCTTCCCGGCGCGCATCCACACCCGCCGGCGTGAGGAAGACCCGGACCGTGCGCCGGTTGACGGCATCCTTGCGCCGTTCGATGAGCCCCATGGCCTCCATTCCCTTGAGGGTCCGGGAGAGGGAAGTGGATTCCATTCCCATCTTGGGACCGAGGCGGGTGGACGGCGTGCCGAGGCGCTCGGTGTGGAGCAACACGAATACGTACGAGAGGGGAATGCCGCGGCGCTCGGCCTCGCCGGCGTAAGCTCGGGCCAGCTTGGCCCAGCCCCAGCGCAAATGAAAATCGAGCGTTTCTGCGGGATGCATGGTCCCAAAGTACAGCAGAAATACTATGCACGCATAGGATTCGCATTTTTTTTCAACACGACCGGTGGTGTGCAACTGCGGGCCCATTTTTGCAGTCCCAAAGGAGCAGGATTTTGAAAATGAGCATGCGACACGTTTACAGAGCCCTCTGCTGGGGGGTGTTGGGATGGGGGCTGTGGGGGATGGCAACCGAGGCGCAAGCCCAGCGCACCTGTGGGACGGACTCGGTGCATGCCCACATGATGGGATTGCCGGGACACGCTGTCCAGCACATGGCGCGGCAGCAGGCCGTGCGGGATGCGCTTCAGGCCCAGGGCGCGGCGCAGGGCAGCGGAAACCGGTCGGAGTGTGACACGCCGCTGCTGATTCCCGTGGCCGTGCATTTTCAGGGGGCGGGCATCGACATGGCCTGCGCCATCGACATGGCCCTGTCCCAGGTGGAGACGCTCAACGCGGACTTCGCGGCGACCAATGCGGACATCGGGTTGTGGGAGGCGGGGCAGGCGTCGATTTGGCCTGACATTCAGAATGCCGAGAGCTGCATCCAGTTCTGTCTCGCCACGCTGAATCACCCGCCGGGCTTCGGATTGCAGGAGGGCGATTACGCCATCACGCTCGACGAGACCTCGGGCGACTTCGACGCGGCGTGGTCGGGCTACCTCAACTTCTTCGTGCGCACCATCGGCGGCGGGGTGCTGGGTTACAGTCCGCTCGGAGGAAGCGGCAATGGGGACGGGGTCACGGTCGATCCGGCCTACTTCGGCTCGGTTTCGTGCGGCGGCAATACGGTTTCTCCGCCCTTTCATCTGGGGCGCACGATGACGCACGAGGTGGGGCACTATCTGTTCCTGGAGCACCCGTGGGGGGCCGGGGGCTGTGGCAGCTCGGATTTCGTGGGCGATACGCCGGTGACGAACAGTCCTCAGTTTGGCTGTCCTGCAGGCCAAACCATCGTCCAATGCACCGACCCCATTCTCTGGCCCACCTACATGGAATACTGCGACGACGCGTGCCTGTTCATGTTCAGCGCGGGCCAGGTAGATCGCATGGAGACGTACGTCGAGCAGAACCTGCAGAACGTTCTCAACCACGCGGTCACGGCGTGCCAGGAGGCGGCGTGCATCGGCTTCGAGGTGGCGGTGGCCCGGGTCAACGAATCCTGCTCGGGCGCCGATGGTTCCGTAGCCCTCAACATCGTCGGGGGCACGGCCCCGTTCTCCATGTCCCTCAATGGCATGCCATCGGCGACCGGCACTTGGAACGGCCTGGTGGCCGGTCCCTTCACGGTCGAAGTGGAGGATGTCAACGGCTGCGCCTTCTCGCAAGAGGTGACGCTGGTGCGCGAGGCGCCGGAACTGGAGGTGGTCGCGGTCGAGCACGAGTACTGCAGCGATGGGGCCGGCTCCATTGAAGTGGTGGCGCAGGAACCGACCCCCTTCCTGTACAGCCTGAACGGCGCCGGTGCGGGCGTGCCCTCGGGCCTCTTCACGGGCCTGGCTGCCGGTTCCTACACCGTGACCGCCACCAACGCCACCGGCTGCTCCGGAACCGTCGCCGTCGCC
>JBEEPJ010000249.1:0-2671 GCA_041191165.1 Bacteroidota bacterium
CCTCACCCGTGTCTGTACCCATAGACGGAGGTCGATTGGAGGGGTTGCCTCGGTTGGGCAAAGAATTTTAAGTAGGATCAGAAATCCCCGCCGGGAACGAAGCGGTAACCCACGCCCCGGACGGAGAAGAAGTGCCGCGGCTGGCGGGGATCGGGCTCGAAGTACTTGCGAAAACCCAGGATGAAATTGTCGATGGTGCGGGTGCTCGGAAAGACCTGGTAGCCCCATACGACTTCGAGAATTTCCTCGCGGCTGACCACCTCGCCGGCCCGGGAGATGAGCAATTTGAGGAGCAGGGCTTCGCGCTTCGAGATGGAGCGGATGGTGCCGGTGTGGGTGGTGATTTGGTAGGTGAGGAAGTCGATGTGGCAGCCGGTGCCGAAGGAAAATTGGGTGAGGGCATCGGGGGGCGGCGGGCCATCGTCGGGTGCGTGGCCTGCGCGCTGTCCGATGCGCTTGACCCGCAGCAGAAACTCCTCGAGGTGGAAGGGCTTGCCGAGGTAGTCGTCCCCGCCGGAGCGCAGGCCTTCGATGCGGTCCTCCGAGCTGTTCTTGGCGGTGAGGAACAAGATGGGCACTTGCTGGCCTTCAAGGCGGATGGTCTTGCACAGGGTGACGCCGTCCATGCCGGGTAGCATCACGTCGAGCACGGCGACATCGAATCGGGCCTGGCGGAAGGCCTGCAGGCCCAGGGCGCCGGTCTCCGCCTCGGTGACATGCCAACCGGCGCGCTCGAGGTTCATTCGGAGCATCTTGCGCAGCGCAGCGTCATCCTCGACGAGAAGGAGGCGGGGTTTGGGTGGGGTCTGCTCCAATTCTGTGGTAATTTTCGACACCAAAAGTAGAGGCATCATGGCACAAGTTGGGGAAGAGGGGCCGCGGCACATGGGAGATGCGTTGGGCATCGAAGTGTTGGAGGTGACGGCGGACCGGGTGACGGGCCGCATGCCGGTGGATGAGCGGACCCGGCAACCCTACGGATTGTTGCACGGCGGGGCGAGTGTGGTGCTGGCCGAGACCTTGGGCTCGGTGGGTTCGCACTTTCTGGCCCAGGCACAGGGGATGCATGCGGTGGGCATCGAGGTGAATGCGAACCATGTGCGGGGCGTGCGGAGCGGGTGGGTGCATGGGACGGCGGTGCTGAAACACCGGGGGGGGAAGTTGCATGTTTGGTCTATCGAATTGGTGGACGACGCGGGGAAACTCGTCTGTACGTCGCGGCTCACGGTGATGTTGGTTCCCGCGCATGGCTGAGGGGGCGGGAGGGGCGCCGCGCATCTGGTGGCGGATGCCCGGGTCGGCGCAGGTGGAGCGGCTGGTGCCGGATGCGGCGGGGGATGCGGTCTTCGTGCTGGAGCCGTTTGCGCCGGGAGGGGACGTGGAGGGGCGGCGTTTTCGCGGCAGGGTGGAGGTAGCGGATTTTCCCAAAGTGGGAACGGTGGGGCCGGGGCGGATGCGGCCGGAGGGGGCCACGGCGCGGCCGGAGCATTTGGCTGCTGTGGAGTCGATTTTGCGCGACATCGAGGCGGGAACGCTGGTGAAGGCGGTGCTCGGGCGGATGGCGACCATCGGTCGGGAGGTGTCGGGTTTTGTAGCGCCGGAGGCTTTTTTTCAGGCCAAATGTGCAGAACACCCCTCCGCCTTCGTCTACCTCTTGGAGGATGGGGCGGCCGGGGTGTGGTCGGGGGCTTCACCGGAGTTGCTGGTGGGGAGCACGGGCGCCGAGGGGGGCTTCGAGACGGTATCGCTGGCGGGGACGCGGCGGGTCGGGGCCGGGGGGGACTGGACGGACAAGGAGCGGGCCGAGCAGGGGGTGGTGACGCAGTACATCCGGGAGGCGCTGGAGCGGGTCGGGGCCGAGGGGTTGGAGGTGGAGCCGCCGCAGGACCGGCGGTATGGGGGGTTGACGCACCTCGCTTCGCGCATCACGGGACATTATGCAGGGCCGTTGTGGGATTTGGCGGCGGTGCTGCATCCGACCCCGGCAGTGGGGGGCGCCCCGCTCGCCCCGGCGCAGGCCCGCATCGCCGCGCTGGAGCGGGTGCCCCGCCGGTATTACGCAGGCTACCTGGGAATCTGGCGCGGCGATGGGCATCCCGGCAGCCGGCTCTTCGTGAACCTCCGGTGCGCCGAGTGGACCCCTGCCGGGATGCGCCTTCACGCCGGCGGCGGCATCGTGGCCGGCTCCGACCCCGCCGCCGAGTGGGAGGAGACTGAGGCGAAGCTGCAGAGCATCCAACCCCACCCCGCCCCGCCGACGGCCCCAGCCTCGCCCTCGACCCACCCCGCACCGCCCGCCGCCGGCTGAAGGTGGCCCCCTGAGACCGTACCTTCGCGCCACCATGGTGACATCGGATCATTTGTCCGCCCAGCTCCTCGCCGACGAACTGGCGAGACACGGCCTTCGGGACGCCGTCATCTCCCCCGGCTCCCGCAACGCCCCCCTGGTCCTGGCCTTCTGGCACCACCCGGAGATTCGGGTCATCGTGGCCGGAGACGAGCGCAGCGCGGCGCATGTGGCGCTGGGTTTGGCCTGCCAAACGCGACGTCCGGCAGCGGTCATCAGCACGTCGGGCACAGCCGCCGTCAACCACGGTCCGGCCATCGCCGAGGCGCGCTTCGCGGGCACGCCGCTCATCAGCATCACCGCCGACCGCCCCGCCGCCGGCTG
>JBEEPJ010000250.1:0-2666 GCA_041191165.1 Bacteroidota bacterium
AGTGCAGGTGCGCTTGGTTTCGCTGCTGTAAAACTCTTTGAAGTGGGGAAGGAAGTCCTTTTCGATGTTGTGCAGCTCGAAGTAGGCGGCGTGCAGGGGGTTGTTGCAGGATTCGCAGAACCAGAGTAGGCCGTCGGTGAAGCCTTTGCCGGCGCGCTTGCGCTCGATGACGAGGCCGATGCTGCCGGCTTCGCGCATGGGTGAGTGCGGAGTTTTGGCGGGGCAGACAAACATGTCGCCGGCTTCGAGGACGTGGTCGACGGGGCGACCGCTCTCTTGGGTGCGCACGGTGATGCGGCCCTCGAGTTGGTAGAAGACTTCTTCGGTTTCGTTGTAGTGGTAGTCCTTGCGGGCGTTGGGTCCGGCGACGACCATGACGATGTAGTCCTCAGACTCGGGCGTGAGGTTTTTGTTGCCGACGGGGGGCTTGAGTTCGTGGCGGTGCTCTTCGAGCCAGCGGTGGAAGTTGAATACCATGACCCGAATATACTCCGCTACTGTTTAAGGACCTTCAGTACCGTTTGGTTGTTGACCTGAATCAGGTACAGGCCGTCGGGCCAGGTTTGGGCAATGATGCGCAATTCTTCGCCCTGAGCAACCGATGCGGCGATGAGTTGGCCCACGGCAGAACGCACCTGCACTTGGTCGCCTGATTTCAGGCCCTCGATTACGAGGACGTCGGCGACGGGATTGGGGTAGGCCGACAAGGCGAGTTGCGCATCCTTGGTGTCACCAAGTATGTTCACTTTCAGCACTCGATAGAGCTGAGTGGTGCAGCTCGTGTCGTAGACGGCGAAATTGAGGAGTCCGCGCGTGATGTCGTCGTAGCCGTCGTAAATCTTGGCTTCAATGGCGGCAGCGCTCTGGCCTCGGGCGCGATCAAGCGCAAGCCAATCAAGCCATTGTCGCCGCCTGTCAGGGCCACCCATTGCGTGGCCCCCGCCCAAATCATTTGCGCCAGCGCCAAAGACAGCGGGAGCGCGGCAGCGGCCGAGACGCCGCTCAGCCCCCGCGAACTGGCTGGCGAGCTCTGGCAACGCTTCGCCCTGGTGCGGCAGTGCGGCCTGAAGCCCCTCTGGCAGCTCGATGGCCGGCCGATGAGCGGCGATGTGGGGGCGGGCACGGCCCGCTCCGCCGTGAAGCTCCTGGAAGCCATCCGCCCCTGGGCCCCCCCCGGCCCCCTGCAGCTGGCCGGCGGTACCAACGCCAGCACCGCCGCTCTGCTCTCCGCCGATGCCGGCGCGGCGGGTGTGGCCTTCGGCGGGATGGCCCGCAGCCTGCTGCAACCGTTGCTGCTACAGGCCGAAACGCGAGGCGCCCCCCTGCGGGCGTGCCCGGAGCTGCTGGCGGAGGCCCTGAACCTGGCCCAGGCCCTCCTGGCGCCCTGGCAGAGCCGCTGATGGCTAGAACGCCAGTTCAGGAATGCCGGCGCGTCCGCCGGTTCCGCCCCCTGTGATGGTTTCCGCTCCGATCACCCCCCAGCGCATCACCGACGATCTCGATCGCCTGCTGGAGGTGTTGCCCGATGCCGTGCGGCAGGCGCTTGCGCCGCCTGAGGCGCGCGAGCAGCTGCTGGAAGTGGTGCTCGATCTGGGCCGGGTGCCGGAGGCCCGCTACCCCGGGCGGGCGGTGAGCCTCGGGGAGGCGCTGGTGGAACGGGCCGACCTGACCGCGGTCGTGGAGCAACTGGGGGCCTTCGGCGGCGACAACCGCGCCGGCATCGAGCGCACCCTGCACCGCATCAGCGCCATCCGCAACCGCACCGGCACGATCGTGGGGCTCACCTGCCGCGTGGGGCGTGCCGTGTTCGGCACGGTGGCCATGGTGCGGGATCTGATGGATTCCGGGCAGTCGCTGCTGCTGATGGGCCGCCCGGGCGTGGGCAAAACCACCGCCCTGCGCGAGATCGCCCGGGTGCTGGCCGATGAGCTCGGCAAACGGGTGGTGGTGATCGACACCAGCAACGAGATCGCCGGCGACGGCGACATCCCTCATCCCGCCATCGGCCGCGCCCGGCGCATGCAGGTAGCCCGGCCGGAACTGCAGCACCAAGTGATGATCGAAGCGGTGGAAAACCACATGCCCGAGGTCATCGTGATCGATGAAATCGGCACCGAATTAGAGGCCCAGGCGGCCCGCACCATCGCCGAGCGCGGCGTGATGCTCGTGGCCACGGCCCACGGCAACGAGCTCGCCAACCTGGTGAAGAACCCCACGCTCAGCGACCTGGTGGGAGGCATCGAATCGGTGACCCTCGGCGATGAGGAGGCGCGGCGGCGGCGCAGCCAAAAAACCGTGCTGGAGCGTGCCGCCGAGCCCACCTTCCCCCTCGCGGTGGAAATGCACAGCCGCCACCGCTGGCTGGTGCATCGCGATGTGGCCCGCACCGTGGATCTACTGCTGCGCGGTCAGCTGCCGCGGCCGCAGGTGCGCGAACTCGATGGCGACGGCAGGCTGCACCTGCAGGAGCCGAGCCCGCCTCAGGCCCTCAGCCGACCGGCCCCTCCTGCGGCAGATCGCCCCGCGGGCCAACGCCACCACCCCAACCTGGCGCCCGTGCCCCTGCCGGATCCGGTGGCACCGGCCCAACCCGCCGCCAGCAGCGACACCCCCCAGGGACCGCTGCTGCTCTTCGGGGTTGGCGTCAGTGCGCTGCTACTGGAGCA
>JBEEPJ010000251.1:0-2654 GCA_041191165.1 Bacteroidota bacterium
AATCCGATGCGCGGAAGGTGATTACTTCCAAGAACCCTCGCACCGCATTGGTGATGAGATTCGTGGTGTGTGGCTCGATTCGCTGCCTGACGGCGCTGTATAACGCAAGCCGTCGACGGGTAGCTGTGCGGATAATCACTGCTCCTAAAGCCAGCAACCCTCCAATGCTCAGAAACACCGTGGGATTGTAATAAAGCAGTCCTCCTGCAATGAGCGAAATTACGGTGAACTCGCTCAGGATGAGCAAACTCCCCACCATGAACGCATTTGCGAATTGAATAGGCCAGTAATTGATCTCGGCGAGAATCTGTCCCGAGTCCTTGCCCCGCATGCGCTCAAGGCTCTGCGAGAAATGGTACGTCCACATGTCGCCCGAGAGGCGGTGGGCAACGGAGAAGGAGAAACGGGTTTGGAATAGATTGACAGCCAGACCCAGCAGGGCCTTGAACAGAAACGCCAGAATCATCAGCACGCACAGGGCGATGAGAAAGCGCGAAGGCGTGTTGATGCCCAGCGGGGTCACGGCCATGAAGGCCCGGTTGAGCCAGGGGTTGGAGGTGATGGTCTCCGGTTGGACGACGAGCCCGATGACAGGAACGATGACGGCCAGCCCTAGAATTTCCACGATGCTGTTGAGGAAGATGCTCACCAGCAGCAGCAGCGACTTCTTGCGCTCTGCCGGGTTGAGCAGGCGGTACACCCGCAGCAGCACCGAAGCGATGGAGTCAGAAGAACTCATGCCGGCTTGCGTTCGATAACCACATTGCCCAGCACCAGCACGTCCATGTCCGTGCGCAAGTAGCAGTCCAGGGCGTGGGAGGGGGCGTTGACGATGGGTTCGTTCTCGTTGAAGCTCGTGTTGAGCAGGATGGGCACGCCGGTTTTGCGGTAAAAGGCGCTGATGAGCCCGTGGTAGCGCGGGGCGACATCGGCGTACACACTCTGCAGGCGGCCCGAGCCATCGACGTGGGTGACCGCCGGGATGGCGGCGTGGCGCTCGGGCCGGATGGGGAACACCTTCTCCATGAACGGCACCGGCTCGTCCCGCTCAAACCACTCGGCCACGTGCTCCGAGAGGATGGACGGGGCGAAGGGCCGGAAGCTCTCCCGCCGCTTGATCTTCGCGTTGAGCAGGTCCTTCGCATCGCTGCGGCGGGGATCGACCAGGATGCTGCGCCCCCCGAGCGCACGCGGCCCAAACTCCGCGCGCCCGCTGAACCAGCCCACCACCGCCCCGCCGATGAGCGCGTACGATACCCGGTCGTAGAGCGCGTCATCCGACGCGATGCGCTCGTAGGCGATGCCCTGGGACTGGAGGTAGCCCTCGATGAAGTCGTCCGTGAACCGGCTTCCCGTGTAGGCGCTGAAGATGGGCGCCGTGCGGGGCCGTCCCAGCGTGGCGTGGATGTGGTACTGGGCACAGCCCATGGAGATGCCCGCATCGTGGCCCGCCGAAGGGATATAGACCTCCTCGAAGGGCGTGTTGCGGGTGATTTTGCCGTTGGCGACACTGTTTTGGGCTACGCCGCCTGCAATGCAAACCCGCTTGAGCCCCGTCACGTCATGCAATCGCCTGAGGATGTGAAAGATGACCTCCTCGGTGTGGCGCTGTACGGAGGCGGCCAGGTCCTTGTGGTACTGCGTGAGCTCCTCGCCCGGGCGACGCGGCGGCCCGAAGAGCTCTGCGAAAGGCGCTCCGAACAACGGCGCCACCGTGGGCAGGTGGTCCGGGTACGACACCACCCCGCCCTCGAAGGTGAAGAAGGCGCTGTTCCAACCGTAGAGACCGCCCGCCTTGAGGGGCAGCACCTGCGCCACCTTGTCCACATAGCGCGGCTCCCCGTAGGGCGCCAGGCCCATGACCTTGTACTCGTCGCCGTAGTGCGGAAATCCCAGGAACTGGGTGAAGGCCGTGTAAAAGAGCCCCACCGACGCAGGAAAATCCACCGACTCCAACACCTCGATGTCCGTGCCCTTGCCCCGGCCCAGCATGGTCGTGGTAAAGTCCCCCGAGCCGTCGATGCTCAGCAGGGCTGCCTCCTCAAAAGGGGAGGGGAAGAAGGCGCTGGCAAGGTGGCTGCGGTGGTGCTCGACGAAGTGGAGCTTGCGCTGGATCTCCGCCACATCCACCTCCGGCTCCACCTCCCTGAAGCGTTCGTGCAGCAGGGTGATGTCTTCCTTGTTTGCGCTGCGCTGGCTCCACAGGGCCCGGGCGATGCGCGGGTGCTTGAGGACGAAGGCGGCCTTGTGGAGCTTCTTCGCCGACGGGTCCCGCCCGATGGTGATGGCGCTCAAGTCCGCCAGCGTGCAGCCGGCCTCCTGCAGGCAGAAGCGGATGGCCTCGCTCGGAAATCCCGCCCAGTGCTTGATGCGGCGAAAACGCTCTTCTTCGGTGGCCGCAATCAGCACCCCATCCACGAAGATGGCGGCAGAACTGTCGGCGTGGTAGGCGTTGAGGCCCAGGATGATTTCAGGCATCGAAAAAAATAAAATCTGCGCGGAGCAACCTTTTTGCCGCGTGTTTTCGAAGATACGGCGCGCGCGGCAGCCCTGCATCAGGTCGCCCGGCCTGTTTCACAACAAGGGGTTGTTTTTATTGCAGCCCAAAAAAACTACACCCCATTCCCTCGTTCCTGACTGCCGAGCAGCACGCG
>JBEEPJ010000252.1:0-2635 GCA_041191165.1 Bacteroidota bacterium
GAGCCCATGGACAAGTTCTTGCCCCGGGCGCGGCCGATGGCGTCGATTTCGTCGATGAAGATGATGGCCGGCGCCTTTTCCTTTGCCTGCTTGAACAAATCCCGCACGCGCGACGCCCCTACCCCCACGAACATCTCCACAAAGTCCGAGCCGCTCAACGAGAAGAACGGCACCTGCGCCTCCCCTGCTACCGCCTTGGCGAGCAGCGTCTTGCCCGTTCCCGGAGGGCCCACGAGCAGGGCGCCTTTGGGGATCTTGGCGCCGAGGGTCGTGTATTTTTCCGGGCTCTTGAGGAAGTCCACGATTTCCTGCAGCTCCTCCTTGGCGCCCTCGAGGCCTGCGACATCGTTGAACGTCACGTCCGTGCCCTTGCCCTTCTCGAAGAGCTGGGCCTTGGATTTTCCGATGTTGAAGATTTGGCCTCCGCCCGCCGGACCCCCGCCGAGCCGGCGCATCACGAACATCCACACGGCGAGCATCAGTCCGAAGAAGATGACATACGTGAGAATCGTGGCGCCCCAATCGTTCGAGGGCTCGTACTTGTATGTAAACCGGGTGGCGTCCGACCAGAGTTTAAGCTCGTCGGCATACTGATCGCCCTGCGGCTTGTGGAGCCAAAAGTCCGTGCGCTTGTAGACGTTTTCCAGCAAACCGCGCCGGCTCTTGCCCTGCGACCGGGCTTCCCGTGCGGCATCCGTCAGGGTGACTTGAAGCGCGCGGCCGTCGTCCACGACCTGCGCCACCTCCCCCTTCTCGACGAGGGCACGGAACTCCTGCCACTGGATCTGCTTGCCGCTGTCCCCGGATCCGAACACCAACATCCCCAGGAACAACACCCCCACAATGCCGTAAATCCAGTAGAAACTGATCTGCCGACGGCCCGGCTTGTTGTTCTGATCCGCGTTTGATTCCATGCTTGTTTGGCCTTAGGCCTCTTCTAAAACTTTGATTTCCGCATCACCCCACAACTCCTCCAAGGCGTATCGCGGCCGCACCTCCTCGTGGAAAATGTGCACCACCACATTGCTGAAGTCCAGGATGACCCACTCACCGTTGCGCAATCCGTGGCGGCCCCAAGGGGTCTCGTTGAGATGTACGTAGGTGCTCACCTCCACAGAACGTGCCAAAGCCTCCACCTGCGTACGGCTCGTGCCATGCGCGATGACGAAGTAATCGGTGACAGCGTTGGGAATCTTGCGCAGATCCATCAGGGTGATGTGGCGCGCTTTCACGTCGCGCAATCCTTCTACAATGGCGTCAAGCAGGGCGTCGGTCGGGGCTGGGGTCTGGGCTGTCATCGATGGTTTAATGCCGCAAAGATACGGGTTTATGCAGGCCAAACCCCCTCCCCTCCCCCGCTGCACACCGCCGCTCTCCGCCGTACCTTTCCCGCCCATGAAAGCGCCGGATTGGGACTGGATTCACCTCGACGAGACGGACAGCACGAACCGCTGGGGGGCGGAATGGCTGCGCGGGCCGGGCGGGAAGGCGGGGCGGCCGGCTGTCATTTTGGCAGCGACGCAGACGGCGGGGCGGGGACAGTTTGGCAGGGCGTGGGTGGCGGTGCCGGGGCGGGACCTGGCGATGACGTTCGCGCACCCGGCGCCGAAGTTGCGCGAGGGGCTGACGCCGGCGCACTGGAGCATGGTCTGGGCGGGGGCGGTGCGGGAGGCCCTCGCCCCCTTCACCTCGGCGCGCCTGCGGATCAAGTGGCCCAACGACCTCCTCGCGGAGCTGCCGGACGGGACCTGGGCGAAGCTCGGGGGCATCCTGGTGGAGAACCACTGGCAGGGCGGGCGGCTCGCGGGGGTGCTCATCGGGGTGGGGTTGAACCTCGCCGCCCGTCCGCCGGGGGAGGCCTTCCGGGCCGTGGGTTTGGAGACGCTCCGAGGGTCCGCCGCCGGGCTCAGCCCGCAGGAGGTGGGGGCGGCTGTGGGGCGGGGTTTGGCCTACACCTTTCACCGCATGCCCCCGCGGGAAGACCTGCTCACCGATTACCTGCGCCACCTCCACGGCCTCGGTCAGCCAGGCACGTACACCCGCAACGGCGCGCCCCAACGCGGCATCCTCCTCGGCTTCACCCCCGAAGGCGACGCCCAGTTCGACTGGCTCGACACCGATTCCTGAGCCTCCCCGACTGCAACCTCAGCGCGGTGCCACCGCGGCCGCCTCTTGCAAGACCGACAAAAACACCGACGGCGGCTGGGCCCCGCTGATCACCCGGCCCGTCGAGACCACCCGGAAATGCGGCACCCCCCGCACCCCCGCCGCGTAGGCCGCCTGAATGTCTCGCTCCACGGCCCGCTCAGCCTCCGCCCGGCCGGCGCCCTCCGCCCCCGCCTCCAGCGCCGCGAGCGCCTCGCCCGCGAAGCCCACCTCCTCGGCAAGGGCGCGCAAAACGGCTTCGTCGCCGATGTCGCGTCCCTCCGTGAAGTACGCCCTAAGGATGTGCTCCGCGAGCGCCGTCTCCCTCCCGGTTCCCCGGGCCGCGGCCATCCACCTGTGCGCCCGGGCCGTGTTCGCCGCCACCGCGTCATCGAAGCGGAAGTCCAGCCCCACCGCCCTCGCCCGCTGGGCCACTGAGGCGTGCATCGCCCGCGACTCCTCCACCGAAATCCCCTTCGCCTCAGCGAGA
>JBEEPJ010000253.1:0-2592 GCA_041191165.1 Bacteroidota bacterium
ACGCGCCTACCATGGGGGTTTCGCACTTGCACATTCCTGCGCATGCCCGGGAGATCGTAGATGTCTCTGGAGCAGGGGATGCCGTCATAGCGGTGGCAGCTGTGCTCTATGCCATGGGGGTTCCTCTCCCTGCCGTCGCCTCCGCAGCCAACTTGGCGGGCGGTCTGGTGTGTGAAAAAGTCGGGGTAGTCCCCATCGATTTGGAAACCCTCCGCTCTGAATTGGCCGGCGGGCAAGCTTCGCACTCCACAACTGCCAACCCTTAATCCCATGGGACTTCGCGAGTTTCGAGAACGGGTCAATGTGGTTTTGTACGGCCACAAGTCCCGGGTACTGGCCACCCTTCGATGGATGAACTTGCTGGTGTCCATCACGGCTCTGTCGTTGCTGGTGGCCTATTACGGATGGCCCAACGACAGTGCCACTGCGTCTTGGATTCTCTGGGGGGTCACTTGGAGCTTTGGGTTTTATGTGTTTCAGTACTTCCTCAAGGTGGTGTACGAATTCCACCCTTGGACCTTTATCCGCCAAACTTGGATCGAAGCGCTCTTGATGGTGGTGTTGGTGGTTGAAGGGATCAGCGACGTGATCACGGGGGAGCTGCTCTTGGAGAAATTCGCTCGGCAGCAGGGAATTCCGCTGGCGAAAGACTTCTACACCCTTTTTATACAAGGCTACTTTTTCGTGGTGGTCGCGACAGAGTTGGTTCGATCCAGTTCGATCCTACCCCGGATTCGCCTCCATCCTGCCTCCATCTTCCTCGCGAGCTTTTTGCTGCTGATTGCAGGTGGAACAGGATTGTTGATGATGCCTGAAATGTCTTCAGATCTGAGCGGAGTGAATTTTTTAGATGCCCTGTTCGCCTCAACCTCTGCCTCTTGTGTGACCGGGCTGCTCACTGTGGATATCGATGTCTTTTCGCAAAAAGGACACTGGGTGATGTTGTTCCTGATGCAGTTTGGCGGGTTGAATTTAATCGCCTTCGGAATCTTTCTCTCGTTGGTGGCCAAATTGGGGCTCGGTGTGAGACACGACGAGGTCATTCAGGATTTTCTGACCTCCGACAACCTCCAATCCGGAAGAGGTCTGTTGGGCAAGGTGATGATCTGGATTCTCCTCATCGAGGGTTTGGGAACACTGGGGCTCTACCTCACATGGAGTTCTCAAGTTCCATTTGCCTCGGAGTGGGAACGATTTTTCGCTTCTCTATTTCATGCGGTCGCCTCGTTCAACAACGGGGGGATTTCCACCTTTCCCGGGGGCTTTGCAGCTCCATACGCCATGCGAAGCCTGGCTTCGCAATGGGTGATGTTCCTGCTGATTTTTGCGGGATCTTTGGGCATATTGGCGCTTTTCGACCTTTTCGATCCCGTCCGATTGCGCGATCGGATGAAACATCCATGGAAGCAGATCCAATTCTCGACCAAAATTGCCTTGTACTTTTCCCTTGGATTGATTTTCGCTGGTGCACTCAGCCACCTCATTTTGGAGCAGAATTTCACGCAGCGTGGAATGATTTGGTCCGAACGCATCACCACTGCGTTCTTCATGAGCATCAACAGAACCGCTGGATTCAGTTCTATCGACCTCTCCATGGCCAGCGCCACCACCATCCTCATCACGATTTTCCTGATGTTCATCGGTTCGTCATCCAGTTCAACCGGAGGTGGAATCAAGACTTCAACCCTGGCCGTGATTCTCGCCGATTTGTGGAGGACGATCAAGGGCTTCGATCACGTACAGCTGTTTCAACGAACCATTCCCGAGATTTTAAGGTCCCGAGCGTACAGCGTCTTGTTGTTTTTCCTCGGTTGGAACATGTTCACCGTTTTTGTGTTGAGTATCACGGAGTCGGAAATCCTCGCCATTCCGGGTCGGGGGGTCATCGACTTGATGTTTGAAAGTGTAAGCGCCATGAGCACAGTGGGATTGAGCACCGGGATCACCTCCTTCCTGAGTCCCATCGGAAAGGTGATGATCATCCTCAACATGTTCATCGGTCGGGTGGGTGCACTGACCATCATCCTCGGAATCAGCGGCAAGGTTGTTCAATCCCACATCAAATACCCAGAGGCACACACCATGATCGGTTAAGTGCCACAATCCCATGGGAACTCCTCTCACCCCTTACGGCGCGAATGCCGGTGGAAGCAAGCGCGAACAAGTCGCTCACATGTTCGACCAAATCGCTCCCAAGTATGATTTTCTCAATCATTTCTTCTCCCTCGGAATCGATGTCCTCTGGCGCAAAAAGGCGGTTCGCATGCTGCGGAAAGAACGTCCGAGGCGCATCATGGACATGGCGACGGGAACTGCAGACTTCGCCCTTGAAACCCGCCGCATCCTCGGGGATACGGTGCACGTAACCGGTGTTGACATCAGTCCTGGGATGTTGGAAATCGGGCGCAAAAAGGTCGCTCGAAAGCAATGGACGGATTGCATTGAATTGGTCGTGGGGGATTCGGTATCCCTGCCCTACGAGGAGGGTGCATTTGACGCCTACACCGTGGCCTTTGGGGTGCGCAACTTCGAAGACCTCGCCGGAGGGCTCAGGGAAATGGCGCGGGTGTTAAAGCCCGGCGGTCTGGGCAT
>JBEEPJ010000254.1:0-2520 GCA_041191165.1 Bacteroidota bacterium
CAAGAACCCGCTGGAATCGCGGGTGTTGGTGATGGGTTTGACCTTCAAAGAGGACGTGGCGGACATCCGCAACACGAAGGTCGTCGATGTCATCCAAGAGCTGCAGTCGTACCACCTGGCCGTGGATGTCGTGGACCCGATGGCCGATGCGGCGGAGGTGCAACACGAGTATGGCTTGCAACTGCTCGATGCGCCCCAGCCGGGCAGCTATGATGCGGTCATCGTGGCCGTCAATCACGCCCCCTACCGAGATATGCAAGAGGCCGATTTCCAGTCGCTGATGCGGGATGACCGCGGCGTTCTGGTCGATCTCAAGGGCCTTTTCCGAGGCCAAATCCAGCACCTCACTTACTGGAGTCTCTGACATGCGTACGTTTCAATCCCTCCTGGTTACCGGCGGGGCCGGGTTCATCGGATCGCACCTGGTGCGGCGCCTGCTGCGCACGATGCCGGGGGTGCGGGTCGTGAATTTGGACTTGCTCACCTACGCCGGAAATCTGGCGAACCTCCGGGACATCGAGGACCGGCCGGAGCACATTTTCGTCCGCGGGGACATCCGCGACGCCGCGCTGCTCGACGGGCTTTTCGCAGAACACCGGTTCGACGGGGTGGTGCATCTCGCCGCGGAAAGCCATGTGGACCGGAGCATCGCCTCGCCGATGGCCTTCCTCGAGACGAACATCCTCGGGACGGCCACCCTGCTCGATGCCGCCCGCAAGCACTGGACCTCGCCCGGCCAGGGTCTTTTCTACCACGTCTCCACCGATGAGGTGTACGGCAGCTTGGGCGAAACCGGCTACTTCACCGAGGAGACGCCCTACGACCCGCGCAGTCCCTACAGTGCCTCCAAGGCGTCCAGCGACCACCTGGTGCGCGCGTGGCACCACACCTACGGCCTTCCCGTGGTCATCTCCAACTGCTCCAACAACTACGGCAGCCACCAGTTCCCCGAAAAGCTCATCCCACTTATGATCCGCAACATCCGCGACAGTCGTCCGCTCCCGGTCTACGGCGAGGGGCACAATGTGCGCGACTGGTTGTGGGTGGAGGACCACGCCTCGGCCATCGAGACGGTGCTGCAGCGGGGACAGGCAGGGGCGACGTACAACATCGGCGGGCTCAACGAGTGGCGCAACATCGACCTCGTGCACGCCCTCATCCGCCTGGTGGACGCCCGCCTCGGTCGCGCACCGGGCACGTCGGAATCCCTGATCACCTACGTCAAGGACCGGGCGGGGCACGATATGCGCTACGCCATCGATGCCTCGCGCATCGAGCGAGAGCTGGGCTGGAAGCCCTCCATCGACTTCGAGACGGGACTCGCAGCCACGGTGGACTGGTACCTCGCAAATGGCGCATGGCTCGACGAGGTGACGTCCGGGGCTTACGCCCGCTATTACGAGGAGCAATACCACCGGCGCTGATATGCGGTGGTGGCAGGGACTCTGGGGGGGAGGCCAGCGCCGGGGAGATGCGGGCAAACGCGGGCCTGACTTCAGCGCCCCCGAGCGGTCCATCGGCGCCGCGCTGAACTGGGACCTCCACTCCCACATCGTCCCGGGCGTAGACGACGGCGCCGCGCACCTCGAGGCCAGCCTGGCCATGCTCAAGGGGTTGCGCGACCTGGGCTACCACGGCGCCATCGTGACGCCACACATCTACGCCGACCTCTACCCCAACACGCCTGCAACCCTCGCAGGCCCGTTTGCCCAGCTCCAAGACGCCGCGCGGGCTTGGGACCCCGACTTCCAGCTCCACCTCGCAGCGGAATACCTCTTGGACGAGAGCTTCGCCCGCACCCTCGCGGAGGGCGAAGTCCTGACCTTTCCGGCATCCGGGGCCCAGGGCGAAGCGCTGCGATGTGTGTTGGTGGAGTTTGGCTTTGTGGAAGCGCCCATCCAGGCCCGTGAGGTGTTTTTTGAAGCCCAAATCCAAGGCCTCACCCCCGTCCTCGCGCACGTCGAGCGCTACCCTTACTTCTACCGCGACTGGCCCTCCATCGAGGCCCTGGCAGACCGGGGCGTCCTGCTCACCGTCAATGCCGCCTCGCTCGCCGGCGCCTATGGCCCGGAAGCCTACCGCATCGCTGCCCAGGTGCTCGACCAGGGGCTCTGCGCCACCCTCTGCTCGGACGCCCATGCCATGCGGCACATCGAATCTCTCGCCGCCATCCAACGCTCCCCTGTCGTCCACCGCTTTCTCGACCGGCCCCGGGCCATTCAGTGGAAATCAACCGCTGGATTCCCTTGAAGGATTGTATTTTCTTTCGTTACCTCCTTCGCCACCCACTCGCTGAGGTGATCATACAGGCGCCACATACCCTCGTGATACTCCAGCGCGGTGAGATTCTCCACCCAATCTCCGGAATTCAAGTACACCACCGACCCGTTCTCGCTGCACATTCGACGGATTTGGGGCTGGTGGATATGGCCGCAAACCACATAATCAAATCCGTTTTCGATGGCCAAATCCGCGGCGATTTGTTCAAAATCCCGGATGAACTTGACCGCCTGTTTCACG
>JBEEPJ010000255.1:0-2503 GCA_041191165.1 Bacteroidota bacterium
GGTGCCGAGATTCCGCTCCCTTATCACAGGATGCTGTTGGGCTTGTCCGGGGCGATTTTGCTGGGGGTGCTGATCACGCCCCGCTTCAAAATCAGCATGCACATGCTCGCTTTGGGGGGGGTGTGGGGGGCTTGGATGGGCAGCGGTGGTCTGGATCGGGCCGGGCGTCTCGCGCAGGGCTTGCTGCATTTCGGATGGGAGGTTGTGGAGCTTCACCGCGGCCTGTTTTGGCGGGAGATGGCCTTGCTCACACTTCCGGTCCTCGCTGCGGGTTGGGTGGGATCCGCCCGGGTGGCCTTGGGGGTGCATCGACCCGTGGAGGTATACGTGGGATGGGGATTGGGCGCCCTTTGGATGGCGCTCATCATGGCTTTCAATGTGAATTGAAATCACACATCTGCACGTTCCAGGAGGTAGTAATTTGTGGTGATAAAGAAATTCCGCACCCACTTCATTCGGCTCAAAATCCCGGGCGCAATCCGGGGCTTAAGGCCAAACTTCACTTCATAATTGGGGTTGATGGTGTAGAGGTTTCGCTGGAGGATGCGATATCGGGTGCGGCGCGCAATGGACTCGAACCGTTCGATGGTGATGCGGGTCTCTTCAATCTCCAGCAGGGACTCGATTCGCCCTTCGGTTTCTCCGAACAGGCGCATCAACCCAGCGTAGGCCCTCCGCGGCAGCAAGTGGAAATAGGGAAGCTTGGAAAGCACCCGGGATTCGCACATTTGCTGGTGTCCTCCGAAGGGATTTTGCCACGGAGGGAAGCCCAGAAAGAACTTCCCCGTGGGTTTTAGGAAGCTGCGGATGAATGCCATGAAGGCCTCCTGGTCATGGATGTGTTCCAGGGTGTCGCGGGCAAAAATCAGGTCAAACTGTCCCCACTCTTCCGGCTTGGCGTCGTAGATGTTGATGCAGCTGAGTTGCGCACGTGGGGTGTTGGGGTCCTTTTGTTGCTCCGCCCAGTCGGTGAGAAAAAGCTCGCCGTTGTGAATTTTCCAGGCGGCCAAATCGATGCCTCTCACCTCTTTGCACCCCCGCTCGAGGAAGGGGATCAGATTGCCACCTTCACCACAACCTATTTCCAATACCCGGGTTTCAGGTCCCACCTTCATGTAGGCCTCGATGAAGGGAATCACGTAACGGCGGGTGGTCGTGGCCTGTTCTTCAAAATACTGCGCACGGTTGGTATGTCGATGTTGCATGGGGGTGCGATTGGGGAGTAGTGGATCAGGCCTTTTTCAGTTGCTGCTGCCAACGCCAAGCGTCGCGGAGTGCCTCACCGAGTTGGCGCTTGGTGCTCCAGCCCCAAGCCGCTTTCGCCTTCGAAGGATCAGCGTAAATGGCGGTGACATCGCCCGCCCGCCGTGGACCGATTCGATGCGGGACGGGGAGGCTGTTCACCGCCTCGAAGGTGGAAATGACCTCTTTTACAGAGTGTCCTTTTCCGGTGCCCAAATTGAAGACATCCCAGCCTGCTGCGGGCAGGTTTTGAAGGGCTGCTACGTGGGCTTCGGCCAAATCCATGACATGAATGTAATCTCGGATGCACGTTCCATCCGGGGTGGGATAGTCGTCCCCGAATAGCGTAAGGGGTTCTCGCCAACCGGCCACGGCTTGGGTCAAGAATGGAATGAGGTTGTTGGGTTTGCCCAGCGGCAACTCCCCCAGCAACGCCGAGGGGTGTGCGCCGATGGGGTTGAAGTACCGCAAAAGCGAGGCCCGGAGTTCAGGTCTCGCTGCGGATTCGTCCCGGATGAGCTGCTCACAAACCTGCTTGGTATAGCCATAAGGGGACTGCGCTGGCAAGATGGGCGCGTGCTCGTCCACGGGGATGCGCTCCGGCTCGCCGTAGACTGTGCAGCTGCTGGAAAACACCAGTTGTTGGACGCCGTGTTCGCGCATGACATCCAGCAATACGGCTGTCGATCCGATGTTGTTGCGGTAGTAGGCGGTGGGAATTTCAACGCTTTCCCCCACGGCCTTGTATGCGGCGAAGTGAATGACCCCCGCAATGTCAGGGTGGGCGCGGAATACGGAAGCGAGCGCTGCGGGATCGGTACAGTCAATGGGGTAAAAGGGGAGGTCCTCGCCGGTGATTTGGCCTAAAGCCTCCAACATTCGCGGCTCCGTCCGGGATAAGTTGTCGACGATGACGCAGCGGTATCCGGCTTGGTGCAGTGCGGCAACAGTATGCGAACCGATGTAGCCCGCACCTCCCGTAACCAGTATTTTCGTGCCAAACATGGTTCCAATTTAAGCCAACTCCACCGGGGGACGATGTGTTAATTTAGGGGGGTATGAAAACGCCTAAGGATATGGAGGAACGAAAAGGGGGGCAGCCCGCGGGGAATGAGGATGATTTGCAGTTGCAGTTGGAGATGCTCAGGCGGCCCTTGCCCCCGCGGGAAGTGGATCGGCCCTGTGCGGTGGGGGATGGAATAGAGGTCCTATCGGAAGAACGCTGGAGGAGTTTTGAACAAGATTGGTTGTCCGAGGTGCC
>JBEEPJ010000256.1:0-2500 GCA_041191165.1 Bacteroidota bacterium
CTGCTCCGCGGGGTGCAGTCCACGCTCGGGTTGGTGGCCCGGACCACGGGAACCTGTCTGGCATTCAACATCCTAGCCTCCGACCAATACCTGGCGATTGTGGTGCCGGGAAACATGTATCGGCAAGCGTTTGAGGATGCCGATTTGGCGCCGGAGAATCTCTCCCGCACGCTGGAGGATGCCGGCACGGTGACCAGCGTGCTCGTACCCTGGAACACCTGCGGCGTGGCCCAAAGTGGCATGCTGGGTATCTCCACCTTTGCCTATCTGCCCTATTGCATCTTCAACTGGGTCAGCCCCCTGATGACCCTGCTGGTCGCAGCGGTCGGGTTTCGCATTCGCAAACGCTCCACCCCGCAGGTTGAACTTCCCGGGGCCGTGAAGGGTTGAGAGAGGAAAAGACCACGCCCATGTCGCAAGCGGAACCGTTGGACATTCCCCAATCTGAGGTGGAGGCCCTCGTGGTGCGTGGCGCAAGAGAGCACAACCTGCGCAACATCGATGTGGTGATTCCCAGGGACCGATTGGTGGTCTTGACGGGAGTGAGTGGAAGTGGGAAATCGAGTTTGGCCTTTGATACCATTTACGCGGAAGGTGCGCGGCGCTACCTCGAAACCTTCTCTGCCTACGCACGCCAGTTTATCGGCGGGATGGAGCGGCCGGATGTAGAACAAATCACCGGCCTCAGCCCGGTTATTCGCATCGAGCAGAAGACGATTTCGAAGAATCCGCGCTCCACGGTCGGGACGGTAACGGAAATTGCTGACTTTCTGCGCCTGGTGTATGCCCGGGCGGCCGATGCGCGTTCCATCCGCACGGGCGAGCCCATGGTCCGGTTTTCGGAGGAGGAGATTCTCAAACGGATACTGGAGGGATACAGTGGACAGCGTATATCCCTGTGTGCTCCGCTGGTGCGGGGACGCAAGGGACACTACCGCGAGCTGTTTGAGCAGATCATGCGGCAGGGTTATTTGCGGGCCCGGGTGGATGGCGAGGTGGTGGAGCTCAAGTCGGGTTACAAGGTGGATCGGTACAAGATCCATGACATTGAGGTGGTCATCGACCGGCTGGAGGTTCGCGCGGAGGATGAGACGCGGCTGATGCGCTCGATTCGGACGGCCCTGTCGATGGGCAAAGGAACGCTTGGGGTGCTGGCGCAGGACCCGGGGGATTGGCGGTTCTTCAGCCGCAACTTGATGTGTCCCACCACAGGCGAGGCGTATCCCGATCCAGAGCCCAACCTCTTCTCCTTCAACTCGCCCTATGGGGCTTGCCCGCACTGCAATGGATTGGGCGAAGTGCCGGAGGTAGAGGTGAAGCGCATCATTCCCGACCCGAGCAAGTCCGTGGCGCAAGGGGGCATTGCCCCGCTGGGGGAATGGAAGGACAGCTGGACGCTCGGGGTGGTGGAGGCCCTGCTCGCGGAGGTGGGAGCGACGGTTCGGACCCCGATTGAGGACCTGGATCCGGCGGTGGTGTCCGCCATCCTGTACGGGCGGGAGGACCCGGTGCGGCTGCCGGAGCGGGCCGGTGTGCGCGGCGGGGCGGCCCGTTTTGATGGGGTGATTGCGGGAATTTTGCGAGCGGCTTCCGGGACGCAATCGGCGCAGGTGAAGCGTTGGGCGCAGCAGTTCATGTGGAAGCAGGTTTGTCCGGAGTGCGAAGGCACGCGACTGCAGCCCTTGAGTCGGCAGTTTTTCATCGATGGCCAGCGCATTTCTGACCTTGGGGCCATGTCCATCGCGGACCTGCGCATGTGGGCCGGGGGGTTGGAGGAGCGGCTCACCGACCGGCAGCGGCTCATCCTGCGGGAGCCATTGAAGGAAATTCGGGACCGGTTGGGGTTCCTGTGCGACGTGGGATTGGGGTACCTGGCGTGCGACCGGTCGTCAAGGACGTTGTCTGGAGGGGAGGCGCAGCGCATTCGTTTGGCCAGTCAGATGGGAAGCAAGCTCACGGAGGTGCTTTACATCCTGGATGAACCCAGCATCGGGTTGCATCCGCGGGACAACAACAGGTTGATTGAGAGCCTCAAAGCACTGCGCGACGCGGGCAATTCGGTCATCGTGGTGGAGCATGATGAGGACATGATGCGGGAGGCGGACCATCTGATCGACATGGGGCCGGGCGCGGGGGTGCACGGCGGTAGCATCGTGGCCCAAGGGCCGCCCTCCTCCCACCTCGCAGGCGAAAGTGCCACGGCCGATTTTCTGCTCGGTCGGCGCGTCATTCGCATTCCAGAGCAACGCCGATCAGGAAATGGGCACTTTTTGGTCTTAGAAGGGGCCACGGGCCACAACCTGAAGGATGTCGGGCTCAAGCTGCCGCTGGGCACGTTCATCGGCATTTCCGGCGTATCGGGCGGTGGCAAAAGTTCCCTCATCAACCAGACACTCTACCCTCTACTGCACAACCACTTCTATGAGGCCACGCAGCAGCCTCTTCCCTACCGGAGCTGGTCCGGATACCAGCATCTGGACAAGGTCATCGACATCGACCA
>JBEEPJ010000257.1:0-2824 GCA_041191165.1 Bacteroidota bacterium
AAGACCCGTCCTCGGATCCAGCCGTTTTGGGCACGGGCATGTGCGGGAAGGAGGTTGATCAGGATCAACAGGGCGAGAGGTGCAAGCCCGGTGATGGCGCGCAAAGGCATGAAATAAGGCATGGCGGGTTTTGAGAATCGAGGTGGGGGGTGGAAAAAGGAAAGGACCCGCAGCTTTGAGCTGCAGGTCCCTTTTTCCGTGGAATCACAAGTCGAGATGCACAGACCGTCTGGTTATCAGAGGTTTGTGAGTGCGCCTGCTGCGGCAGCCCAAGTCCAGCCCAAGACTTCGATATTCGCCTGTGGGGTGGTGCCAGAGGTTACGCCTGCGGGCACGTCGCCGTTTACGTGGTTGGGCAGAACTGCAGCATCGACGTTGAGCAGGATGCCGGTGAAGGACACGGCGCCAACGGTGTGGGATACGCGGTTGATTTTTTGGCCTTCAGAAACCTCCGTGAAGTACAAGTTCTCCAACGCGACCACGCTGTTGTCGTCCGTGTTGATCAAATCCATGGCCACACCATCGGCTCCCGACGCAATGATGGAGCCGTTGCGCAAGGTGTGACCCGCTACCGCCGAACCCTCGGGTCCGTCGAGCTCGAAACAGTGGCCTTGCGGCGTGACGATGACGAAGTTGCGTCCACCGAACCACCAAACCACTCAATGCCATCGTCCTGATTCGAAACCACTTCGATGTGTTCGATGACGGTTCCGCTTCCGACGCCGCCCAGGGTCAGGCCGTTGATTTCGTTGCCGGATCCGATGTTCGCGCCGCCGTGGCGGATGGAGATGTAACGCAATACGCCGGAGTTGTCGGCGGGGTCATTGCCGCCGTATAGGCCGTTGGCGTCGGAGGTGGGGATGCCTTCGATTTGGACTTGAGAAATGTCGCCTTGGTCGTTGGAGGCGGAGATGGGGGCATGGCCCAACACGATCACGCCGCCCCACAGGCCGTTGACGGTGGGGTCCAGGTTGGGGCTGGTGAAGTCGCCGGCAGCCACATCCTCCGGGCTGATTTCGTCGGCGACCGAGGTGAAGATGATGGGCGCATCTGCGCGTCCGTCGGCCATGATTTTGCCGCCGCGGGCGATGATGAGGGCGGTGGCGTTGGCACCCGTTCCGGCCTCGCCTTTGATGATGGTTCCGGGCTCAATGGTCAATGTGGCACCAGCGGTGACCACGATGCGGCCGCCGAGCTGGTAGGGGCGGTCGTTGGTCCAGGTGGTGTTCGTGGTGATGTTTTGCGTGACCACGATGTTGCCGGTCTCCGTGGCGGGCGGGTTCGTGTCGGCGGGGTCTTCTTTGCAGCCGGTGAAAACGAGAACGAGCGTCAAGACGCCGAGGAGATATGCATTGCGCATGTCGGTAAGGTTTTGATACAACGGTTAAATTGCATTGCAAAACTACCGGGCAGGGGTAGGGGTTATGTTATGGGAATGTTATGGGAACGCTATCCGTCTGTGAGCATTTTCCCCGGGTGGTGCGGGTTAAAAGCCGCCTTCCCAACGCCAAATCCATTCCCGCCGTGCGAGTTGCCACTGGGACCAAGCTTGAATGGCTGAGCGTTGCGCCTCGATCCAGTTGTTTTCGCGCTGAAGCAAAAGGAAGAGTGAACTTTCACCGGCTTCGAAGAGCAGCTGTTCTCCCTGAAGGAGCCGGCCGGCCGCTTCTGCAGCCTCACGGGACATCGAGCTGGCTTGCTGGCGCATGGGCAAGGAGGCGTGTTGGGCGCGGATTTGCTCGGACCAGCGGCGGTGGGCATCTTGCTGCTCCCAACTCCAGCGCTGCAGCTGGATGTTCGCCAGCCGCACCTTGGCCCGGGCATCCCGTGTCAGCACGGGGTAGGAAAAGGTGATGCCCCATTGGTGATTGTCCTGGGCCAAACCGCTGCCCCAACCCGGGGGAATCTCGGCGCCGAAGCCCACGTCATTGCCCAACAAGGCCGCGGCCCGCAGGGTCAGTTGGGGTTTCAGTTGTTCACGGGCCCAATCCGCTTGCGTTTCGAGGAGGATCTGGCGTCCGTCGAAGCGCAGGGAGGCCGGGGTTTCGAACCACTGGGGTTGCAGGTCAAGAGGGGGGAGGGCCGGGAGGGTGGTGAGGAGGTCGATGCCCGGGTCGGCGATGGGACTGGGGCTGGTGGGCCCCGTGGGACCGGTGGGGCCGGAGCCGGGTTGTTGCGGGTTGAGCAGGGGCAGGGGGGCGCTGCCGCTGGGGAGCGCCACGGGGCGACCCTCGGCGTCCCAGAGGTGGGCGGATGCCAGAGCTTCCGATGCCAGCAGGGCGGCCTCGGCGGCACGGGTGGAGGCTTGGCGTTGCAGCAGGGCGGCGCGGGCCTCGGTCAGGTCCAAGGCGGGACGGTCGCCCTGCTCGACGGAGGTTTGGAGGGCCGCCAGTCGATCCGCTGCGAGGGCTTCGGCTTGGACTGCCCAGGCGTGGAGGTGCCAGTCGCGGTGCCAATTCCAGTAGGCGCGGGCCGCTTCGTACAGGAGGTCGTTGATGCGCTGGAGGCGGGTGGCGGCGTGGAGTTGGCCCCAACCCGCCGCCTGTTCGAGCGCCAAGCGCCTGACGTCCATGCCCCAGCCCTGACCCAGGTCCACCCGCACTCCGGCCCGCAACACGCCGCCGTCGGGCGTGTAGCGCTCGGGGTTCATCTTGTCTCCATGGGCCAGCCCGTACCCGAGCTCCACGCCCACTGGACCCCGCAGCTCGGCCCGCAGGCTGGCGTCGCCCGCCGTGTAATAGTGCGTGCCCTCGAAGGATTTTCCGCCCGCAGTCGCCCCCACTGCGGGGTCAAACCCGCCCCGCGCCTGCATCAACATCGCCCG
>JBEEPJ010000258.1:0-2730 GCA_041191165.1 Bacteroidota bacterium
AAAGAGGGCAGAAACAGGTTTGAAATGGTGGCACCTGTGGTGATTTGGCCTCCAATCCACAGCATCGTCGTGGTGACATCGCCGATGGGTGACCAAGCTCCCCCTGCATTGGCCGCGATGATGACCATACCCCCATAGATCCAGCGGGTCTCCCGATCATCAATCAGCTTGCGCAACAAGGATACCATCACGATGGCAGTGGTCAGGTTGTCCAACACCGAGGACAAAAAGAAGGTCAAAATGACCACGACCCACATCAGTTTCACCTTGCTTCGTGTGCGAATCCGGTTGGTGATGACCGCAAATCCTTCGTGGGCATCGACCAATTCCACTATCGTCATAGCCCCGAGCAAGAAAAACAGGATGGAAGCAATCTCCTGGAAGTGATGCAACAACCGATGCTCGAGGAAAGTGGATTGTGCAAGCGCCGGATCTCCGGAAAACTCCTGCAAAAAAGATGCAAAATCCCCCTGCAAGTGCGGGGCCAATTGCGAAATCCCCAGAACAAAAATTGCCCAGGTTAAGGTCCCCGTTAGCAATGCGCTGGCCGCTTTGTCGATGCGCAGCGGGTGTTCAAAAGCGATTGCAACATAGCCCAGAACAAAAACGGCGAGAACAATCCATGGGAGAGCGCCCCGATTTTCACGTGGAGCGTACCCTTTTTTTAAGCCAGCTCAGACCAGTTTTTCCAGCGCAATCGCAAAGGCCGTCGCCGTGAGCTCGGTTCTTTCCGAGTTGCGGGCATGCGTCGCCTCCAATGCCCGGCGAATGGTCTTCGAAGTGTCCTGGAAAATCGCGGCGTCACTCAGATCGACATCCGCATCTTCCATCAGGTAGGCAAAGACCCGTGCCATGCCACAATTCGCGATGAAGTCAGGAATGACCGCCATGCGCTGATCTGCTTTTTCCGCGATGGGACCGTAGAAGATTTGCTCATCTGCAAACGGAACGTTGGCGCCGCTGGAAATGAGCGAAACACCGGCGGCAAGCATGCGGTCCAGCTGCTCCTCGGTCACCAGACGGGAGGCGGCACAGGGCAGAAAAACGTCCGCAGGCGTGTCCCAGATGCGGGCGTTGACCTCCTCGAAGGGAAGGGCGTTGGGCGCGATGAGTGCGTTGCCGGTTTTTGCCAAGAACAAATCCGAAACCTCATCCGGTCCCAGACCCTCCGGCGCGATCACCCCCCCCGCCCGGTCGATGATGCCCACAATCAGCGCCCCCGCCTCGGCGAGGTAGTAAGCCGCAGCCGCCCCCACGTTGCCCCAGCCCTGGATGATCACCCGCTTGCCCGCCAACTCCCCGCCGTAGATGCTGTAAAAATGCCGAACGGATTCGGCCACACCATACCCCGTAATCAAGTCGGCCACACGGTATTTGCGGGTCACATCGGGGGACAGGGCGAGGTCCTCGACCGGCTGGGAAACGCCCTGCCGGAGGTGGCCGATTCGGCGCACTTTTTGGGCTTCATCCGGCTTGAAATGCCCGGTAAAAACCCCCTCCTGCGGGTGCCAGACCCCGGTGCGTTCGGTCAGGGGAATGACCTCGTGAATCTCGTCGACGTTCATGTCGCCCCCCGTGCCGTAATAGTGCTTGAGCAGCGGGGTGACGGCCCTGTACCAGCGCTCCAGGACGCCGCGCTTGCGCGGATCGGCGGGGTCGAATCGGATGCCACTTTTCGCGCCCCCGATTTGCGGACCGCTCACCGTGAACTTGATTTCCATGGTCTTGGCCAAACTCTCCACCTCCCGCTTGTCGAGCCGTGCATGCATCCGCGTACCGCCGCCTGCTGCCCCACCCCGCAGAGAATTGATGACGACCCATCCGATTGCCTCAGTCTCCGGATCTTTCCACTCAAAAACCACCTCGGGCTGGCGCGCCTCGTACAATTTCAACAGGTCTTTCATCGCTTCTGGGGCCACGCTGCATGCGGCCGGGCGCGAAGATACGGACCGCTGCCGCAGTTCGCGCTCAAGGCGCGAAGACGCCCCAAAGGGCCCCGCCGCAGGAGGCCATGCGCGCGCCGGTGACTTCCGGCCAGGACGTGGTAAGGCCCAGGGCGCGCCGCAGCGCCAGGAATCCGAAGGCGTGGGCCTCCTTCCCGTCGATCATCGCCGGGCTGGCCGGCACGATGGGGACCGGAGGGCCGGTCAGTGCGGGGCCCGGCGGTGCGGCGAGCCGATCCAGCAAGAACGCATTGTGGGCCCCGCCGCCCGTGATCCAGGTGGAGCGGCCCGCGGCGGCCTGCCTCACGGTCGAGGCGATGTAATGCACCGCCGTCGCGAGGTCATTGCGCACCTCTTGGTCCCTGCCCCCCGCCGGGAACATGGGGAAGACCTGCTCCTCGAGCCATTCCCGACCCAAACTCCGCGGCCCCGTTCCGGCGTGGTAGGGCAGGGCCATGAGCCGCTCCCACCGCTGGAGGTCCACCTGGCCCTGAGCTGCCCACGCCCCGTCGCGGTCCATCTCGGCCCCCAGGCGCCGGGCGAGCGTGTTCAGCAGCATATTGCAGGGCCCCACATCCCAAGCCCAGCGCTTCCCGTCGGGGCCCGTGTAGCTGATGTTCGAGAAGCCGCCCAGATTGAGGCAGGCCTGCTCCCCCCAGAAGAGGAGGGCATCCACCAGCGGCACCAGCGGCGCCCCCTGCCCCCCGAGCGCCACGTCCAGCGAGCGGAAATCACATACCACCGGGATGCCGCCCAGCGCCGCGTGGAGATGGGCGCCCGAGGCGAG
>JBEEPJ010000259.1:0-2638 GCA_041191165.1 Bacteroidota bacterium
CATCTCCCCCGGCATCGGCACGTCATCATGGGGACAGGCGTTCTGGGTGTTCTGCCAGTTGTCCTGCATGGGACAGAAATCGCAGATGGGCGTTTCATCAGAGGGCAGCGTCTCCACCCCGATCAGGGGCAGAAAATCCTGTCCCTTCACCCCCCCAATCCCCAACCCCACAACTCCTAAGGCCAGGCACACCCCGGCAAATATGCTTCGCATCATGTACCCTCCTGTTTCAAGTTTCTTGCACAGGCATAACTACTTAACGGGCGAAAAGGTTCGCTGACCCTTCATCCCGCCAACTTCCGGAAGCGAGGGTTCATGGGGGAGATACCGCAGGCCTGAAACGAACAAAGTCCGTTCCATCGAACCAAAAAGCCCCATTTTCATGGGTTCCCAGCCACAACTTCCCGTTGCGATCTATTGAAATGCTGTACAGTTGGATGCTCTTTTCAAGCTCTTGGACATCAAAATGTGCCATCTGAAATCCGTCGTACTTCCAAACACCATCGCGATACGTGACGAACCAAAGGTTGTTCTCTGCGTCTCGCACCGCTGATAAAAACTCATTCAATCGGCTGTCCGCTGCCCCATCCAATCCCCCGATTCCCCTGTGTCTTGCGTAGAACTTTCCCCCAGCGCGCACGCTGTCCACAATCTCGTAGCGCTGCGCGGTGTTAAACCAAAGAAAACCGCGATGGTCCTCGACCATGGAACGCACACCATTTGCGCCATCATTCTTGAACTCCGTTACATCCTCTTCTGTGATCCAATCCAATGACTTACCATTGAATCGACAAACGCCTACGGGGTTTGTTCCTAACCAAACGTGGCCCCGAGAATCTCTTTCCATGCAATACACTTCGAAGGAGATGTGAGACAGATGAGGCGGGCGGGGCAGCTCCAGCTCATGCAGGTTGACCCCATCGTACCGCAGTACTTTCTCTTGGCCAAAAGCATGCCTCATCCAAAGGTCGGTAGCATTCAATGTCCAAGCCCGACTTGGAACAGCCTGCAATGTTTGAAACGTTTCGCCATTAAACTTCGCGACCGTGGAATGCGGATGGCAGCCGACGAAATACAAATTGCCGCTGCCATCTTCATGAATCTCATCCACTCGGTTGCTCGGCAAACCCTGTTCCACGGTGTACTGAAGCAACTGCTTTCCATCAAATCGGTAAACCCCTGATTCCCAGCTGCCAAACCAGTGATTCCCAGAGCTATCCTGGTAAATCACCATGATGTTGCCCCCGAGCTCAGACACCGATTTCCCCACCACGCCCATCGATGGCCGGAACCTACCCTCCGCCACGGGATGGCATGATGCGGCTTGGCATACAATGAACACTGCCATCGCCATTGTCGTAAAGCATGTTTGCAACGGGTCGCTGTTTCTGGGGGATTTGACTCACATACCATCCCAGCATTGCCGCTGTGTTTCAGCAGCGCTAGGTTGGGAAATATATCCTCATCATGCACGAAAAAAGCCACCCGCAGGTGGCTTTTTCGATGTAGCCCCACTAGGACTCGAACCTAGATTTAGGGTACCGGAAACCCTCGTTCTATCCCTTGAACTATGAGAATATCGGAGTCGAACCGATGACCTCTTGCATGCCATGCAAGCGCTCTAGCCAGCTGAGCTAATCCCCCAGTCTTCCCCGTTCCGTCGAACCGGGCTGCAAATATACCCAAACTCTCGCCCGAGTCAAGCATACTCCCGCCAACTCCTCAGATTTATTCCCCGCTTACTCGGCCACGATCCGCTCTAGGACCGTCCACTCGAGAATTCGCGCGCGCCAGCACCGATCGCCCGCCATGGCCACGAGGTAAACTTCTGCTTCCTCCCCCGCTCTACCGTGCAAGGGATAGACCATCGGCTCCACCCGGTGCGTCGCGTCCGCACCGTCGGCATAACGGTAGCGGGTGGCCACCCAGCCCCAGCTGCCCCCTGCCGCCGACCCAGCTCCCTGGGATTCACCCGGAGCCACCCGTTGCGCGGGCAGCAGAATCGAGTCCATCTGCAGGAACCAGCGCGTTTCCTCCCCCGTCGGAAGCCCTGAAAGTTCACCCCTCGCCGTCAGCCGGTAGGTATCCACGCCCCGCAGGTTGGAGGCCAAACCCGGCACCACCCCTTGCACCGTCGCCCGATCAAATGCCCAAGGCATCTCCTGACACTCCGTTCTCCGAGACTCGGCCGAAGCGGAAGGCAGGGCGGGCTGGCAGCCGGAAAATACCCCGCCGACCCCCAGGAGAGCCAGGGCGACCGGAATTGTCGAAAACGAGGCGTGGAGAACGGAATCGAGCTTCATGGCGTCTGGATCAAGATGGGAATGCGGAAAGGATTGAAGGGGGTTTGGCCTAGCAGAAAATAGACCCCTGCAGGACACCCGGTGACATCCACGTCGGGACCAGCGCCCTGCTGCCACAGCCGCCCCCGCGCATCGAACACGCGCCACTCCCCGACAGCCTCCGAATCCGACACGATGCAGAAGCGGCCCGTGCTGGGATTGGGAACCGCGAGCAGATGGGTTGACGGCGCCGGGTCTCCCGCCACCGACAGCGGCACCTCCAAGGTCGCATCCAGCACCTCCAGCGCGTAGTCGCCCCAAGCGGCATCCTCCAGCCTCACCGCGATGGCATCCCG